>DWZZ01000017.1 GCA_019117305.1 Candidatus Mediterraneibacter merdigallinarum
GGCTGGCCCTTTATCCTACCACACGGGCGGACTTAAACGGATGCTTCTCCGGCAGCGCCATTGAAGAAGGCGGAAAGCTGTATCTGGTTTACACGGGGGTACGCTACGAAGTCGTCAATCCCGACGATCCCCACACCTGTCTCAACGAACAGTTCGAATCATCTCAGCTTATGATTTCCTCGGACGATGGTTTCCGGTTTGACAATGAGCATGGGAAAGAAGTCATCATTCCTCCTGTCACTGATCCTTCCATCGGAGACCGCACCCACACGCGGGACCCGAAAATCTGGAGGGGGAAAGACGCCTGGTATCTGATCCTTGGAAGTACAATGGGTGAAAAATACGGCGAAGTCCTTTTCTACCGCAGCGAAGATCTTCATGCATGGACTTATGTAAATAAGGCGTGGAAAGGACCGGAATACGGATGGATGTGGGAATGTCCGGATTATTTTGAGACAGAGGGCGGAGGTGTTCTGCTTCTGTCGGCCATGGGCTTTCTGAAAAATGATGAAAAAGAGAAAAACCAGTCTCTCTGTTTTCCAGTGGCTTTTGATGAATCAGAATGCCGGCTGCAGATTCCGGATCAGTACCAGTATCTGGACTATGGCCTGGACCTGTACGCGCCCCAGACGGCCCTGGATAAAGACGGAAGAAGAATCATGACAGCCTGGCTGCGAATGCCGAAAGTAACCGCAGAAGGATGGATCGGCATGTTCTGTTCGCCCCGGGTGGTAGAACGAAAAGACAGACATATTTATTTCCGCATGCATCCGAATATCCGCAGTGCTTACTCCAGAATAATCCGGGATACCGCCGAGGCTTCCGAAGACGGCTACATGGCTGCTTTCGAGCTGGAAGACGGCGAAACAATCAATATCGGAGGATTTCTTATCACAAGAAAAGGAAACCGGATCATCACTGACCGCACAAAAGTCTATCCCGCTAATGTTGAAGGCGCCCATCTGATTTCCGAAACGCCTGAAATCCGAGACGGCTTCCGGCTGGAAGTCCTGGTGGACTCCAATCTTATTGAAGTGTATATAAATGACGGTGAATATGTGATCAGCAATGCCGTCTATGACCTTGAGGATAAGATCAGCTGCAGTACGGATAAAGCCCTCCGGCTGTCCACAACAGGAAATAAAGAATAAAAGCTGTTCACAGATATCAAAAAGAATGAATCTTGCGCCTCTCTTCCAATCGTAGTAAGATTGAACTACGAATGGAAGGGAGGCGTTTCTGTATGGAATGGACACCATTGCCGGTCGGAGTGGAAAATTTTGAGGAAATTATTACAAAAGGCTATTATTATGTTGACAAAACATTATTGATAAGAGATCTGATTGATCTGCGTGGAAAAGTTAACCTCTTCACCCGGCCGCGCCGTTTCGGCAAAACACTGAATATGAGCATGCTCCGGTATTTTTTTGAAAAATCTCAGGAGGACCGTTCCCGTCTGTTTGCAGGAACAAAGATCATGGAAGCCGGCGAAAAATATCTGAAGGAATTCGGACAGTATCCTGTAATTTCGTTGTCCCTGAAATCTATGAAACAAGGGAGCTATGAATCAGCATTCCACTGTCTGAAAGAGGATATAGCGCGGGAATTCAAAAAACATCCGGAGATTTCCCAGAACCTGGACAGCAATGATGACCGCACAAAATATGATCTTTTGATGAACCGAAAAGCGGACGATGATGAATACCTGACGTCATTGAAATTCCTCTCCGAGTGTCTGTACGCTTTCTACGGAAGAAAGACGATCATCCTCATCGACGAATATGACGTTCCTCTGGAGAATGCGTATTTCAGCGGTTTCTATGATAAGATGGTCCGTCTGATCCGCTCATTGTTCGAGTCTGCTCTCAAGACAAACGATGCCCTGGAATTTGCAGTAGTCACAGGGTGTCTGCGCATAGACATGGATGCGCCATCGCCACTAGACTCGAAAGGACCTCGCCAAGTGGACGAGGCGGGCTTTCCTGCTAAGCTCGAAAAAACCTCGCTAAGCAGTCAATGCCAATCGATCTTTACCGGATTGAATAACCTGAATATCATTTCAATCATGGATACAACTTATGCCGAGCACTTCGGTTTTACTCAGAATGAAGTAGATGAGATGCTTGCGCACTATGGACTCGAGGGAAATCGAGACGCAGTCAGAACATGGTATGACGGATATCGGTTTGGCAGTACTGAGGTGTACAATCCGTGGAGCGTCATCAATTATGTAAATTCCTGCTATAACGACAAAAAAGCTCTGTTGAAACCCTACTGGTCCAATACCAGTTCCAACAGCATTGTCCGCACTCTCGTGGAACGGGCAGATATCTCGGTAAAGCAGGAAATCGAAGCTCTGATCGAGGGAAAGACAATCACAAAACCGATTCACGAAGATATTACTTACGACGATATGGACTCCACACAGGACAACCTCTGGAACTTCCTGTTCTTTACAGGTTATCTGAAGAAGATCAGCGAACGGCAGGACGGCGAGGATATCCTTGTCGAGATGGCGATACCGAACAGCGAAGTCCGTTACATTTATAAAAACACTGTACTGCGGTGGTTTGAGGAGAGGACAAAGGAAAAAGAGCTTTCCCCTCTCTATGAAAGTATCTTAAGCGGCAACTGCAATACTATGGCGCAGATCCTCTCCGACAATCTGATGGAAACAATCAGTTTTTATGACTATCAGGAGAGCTATTATCACGGTTTCCTTGCAGGGATGCTTAAAAATATCGGAAACTATATTGTACTCTCCAACCGGGAATCCGGGAACGGGCGTCCCGATATCCTGCTGAAATACCCGAGCGTCAGAGGGAAAGCTGTAATCATGGAGATCAAAATTGCCCGGACATATCAGGAACTGGAACGCAGATGTGATGAGGCGCTTAAGCAGATCGAAGACCAGAAGTATGAAGAAGCTCTGAGGCAGGAAGGCTATTCTGATATCCTGAAATATGGAATCGCATTTTACAGAAAGGAATGTATGGTAAAGCAGCCATGACAAAGTTTGAAGAATTTGAAGAAGTAATCGCCCGTCTCCGGGCTCCGGACGGCTGTCCCTGGGATCGGGCCCAGACCCATATAAGCCTGAAAAAGCCTTGTATTGAGGAGGCCGCGGAAGTCATCTGCGGCATCAATATTCTGGAGCAGACCGGGGATCCCGACAATCTGAAAGAAGAGCTGGGCGACCTGCTCATGCAGGTAGTATTTCACGCGCAGATTGCCGAGGAGGAAGGTCTGTTTACCATGGACGATGTAATCCAGACCGTAATCGACAAAATGGTCCGCCGGCATCCCCATGTTTTCGGAGAAGCAACGGTTTCCGATACCGGCGAAATCCTGACGAAATGGGAAGACATCAAGAAGCAGGAAAAACAGGGAAAAGAGTGGGCAGACGAATATCTGCCCGGAGCCTTTGAGGAAGCGAAAGAACTGATCGAAGCGGCGAAAGAGCGGAAAGGGTTCAATAAACGTGAATAATTTTCTTTCTTAATACCTACAGCACTCCGAATAATGTCCCCAGGTCGCCGTCATCCAGCACCCGGCTGCTTTTTCTGTCCATATTCGCAAGCAAGGCTTCCACACGATTTTCAAGGGCAACGTCAATAAATCTCCCCACATCAATTCCCCGCAGCTCAAAAAACAGGAGCGGATTTTCATCAAGCCTTGCGCCCACGCCGTACAGGGCTGCGGCAACATGCTTGCACATCAGAGCCCAGTCCGGACAGCTGCAGTTAAAGCTGATCTCTCTCGGTTCTGGAAACAATCCTCCTTTTCCCTGAAAAAGCTCCTTCATTTCATCCGGAAAATCCCCTCCAAGCAGCGCCTCCAGATTTTCCAGTTTCTTTCCGCATCTTGAAAGGATATCCTGACACTTTTCCTCAGACAGCGGACTGATCCGTATCTCGACTTTATATGGGGTCTTACGGGTCCCCTGCACTCTTGCAAGGATTTTTCCCTTCTGGATCTTCAGATCTATAACTGAGCCGTTCCGCACATATCTCTTTCCTCTGCCCAGACGGCTCTCATAATCTGCGTATCGTTCCAGATTGTCGCACCACGCCTTTCCCCACCATGTCTTCGCAATATTTCTCCCCTGAACCTGGACAGGCTCAAGGATCTTTCCTCTGCTCTGGGCCTTCTTTTTGCTGGCGTCGGATTTTCTTCGAAGTTCTCCTGCATCCGGCTGTTCATATCGTGGAAATTCATTCCAATACCTGCTCATACATCTTTCCTCCGTCCATTTTTACCGTCTGTTCCGTTTATTTGACCGTACTCAACTATCTGCGTTCCAGCCGCAGCAGTGACATAAGCTCCTCGTTTCCAAGCTCAGTAATCCATTTTTCTCCGCCGGAGCCGATCACATTTTCCGCAAGCTCCTTTTTCGACTCTATAAGCGCGTTGATCTTTTCCTCTATCGTCCCTCTGCACGCCAGCTTATGCACCATAACATTCTTTGTCTGTCCGATTCTGAAGGCACGGTCTGTAGCCTGATTTTCTACGGCAGGATTCCACCACCGGTCAAAATGAATTACATGATTTGCTTTCGTCAGATTCAGTCCTGTTCCTCCCGCCTTCACTGACAAGACAATAAATGGGACATATGAATCTCCCTGAAATGCATCCACAATCTCTCCTCGATTTGCTACCGGAGTGCCGCCGTGGAGCACATATCCGTCCGCATGGAAGATTTCTTTTAAGAAAGAGGCGAGATATTCCGTGATCTCCCTGAACTGCGTGAACACGAGCACACGCTCTCGTTTTTCATAAATTGTCTCACACAGAGATTTCAGCATCTGAAACTTCCCGCTGTCCGCCTCTGAAAATGCCTGCTGCCCCAGATACTGATCCGGATGGTTGCAGATCTGTTTCAGCTTCATAAGAACCGCGAGAACAAGCCCTCTTCTTTCTATTCCGTCTGAATTCAGAATTCTGTCTTCCATATCGGCGACAACCTTTCGGTAGAGAACAACCTGCTTTTTCGACATTTCTACATAATCAACCGTCTCAAGCTTCTCCGGAAGATCAGCTATAATACGTTTGTCTGTCTTTACTCTGCGCAGCATAAAGGGCGCCACCATCGATTTAAGGCGCGCATACTGCTCCGGATGCACGCTGAGCCCTTTCATAAACTCCCTGAATTCTTTTGATGTGCCCAGAAGGCCTTTGTCCAGGAAATCAAACAAAGACCACAGATTTGACAGATCGTTTTCAATCGGGGTACCTGTCATAGCAATCTTCATGCGGCTTTTAATCAGCTTTACTGCTTTGGTCTGATTTGTCAGGGGATTTTTGATCGCCTGCGCCTCATCAAGTATCACACATTCCCACTGAATGTCCCGAAGCTCTTTTATTCTTGCGGCCATCCCGTAAGTGGTGACCGTAAGAAACGCAGACTCTTCCTTTACCTCCTGCCCCAATACAGCTGCGCCTCTGCCATGAAGAATCCTGATATCCATCCGCGGCACAAATTTTTCCGCTTCTTTTTCCCAGTTTCCGAGAAGTGACGCCGGAACGATAAGCAGTACCCGGGCATCCTTTTTCGTTTTTCTCATACGCTCCAGATATGCGAGCACCTGAAGAGTCTTTCCGAGTCCCATATCATCGGCCAGGCATGCTCCGAACCCCAGCCGGTCCATATAATTAAGCCAGATATATCCGTCCTTCTGATATGGCCGCAGCTCCGCATGTACAGTAGACGGAACTTTTATCCTGCGGATTTTCCCCGGATCTCTTAAATTTCTCAGAAGTCCGGAAAGCCATTTCCCGTTTGTGACAAGAGGGCTCACATCAGCATTTTTATCCTGACTGCCCATATTCATGCGCAGGGCATCCATCAAAGTAATTTCGCCGTGGTTTTCCTCCATCTGCTTCAGCAGCTTTCTCAGCCGTTCATGATCGACTTCCACCCATTTCCCTTTCAGAAAAGCCAGTCCTTCCGTCTCTGACAAAAGCCTTTGGATATCTGCCTGAGTCAGCGGTATTCCGTCAACTACCAGCCTGGGCTGCATTGAAACGATGCTGTCGAATCCCAGTACGGACGGCCTGTCCTCTCCCAGGCTTACCGACATGGAAACTACCGACGCGCGCTTTCTCCACCAGTTCGGTATTCTGCACAGAATACCTGTCTTTTCTATATCTTCTATCTGCCGCAAAAATGTGTATGCCTCCTGCGTCGTCAATCGCAGAGGATGGAACAGTTCTCCCGATTCCATAAATCCGGCAATCAGTCCCGACACCTCGGCAGCTTTATTCAGACAGGATAAATGTTCAAGCAATTTATCTCTTTTCCCTTTATATTCAGTCAATGCATACCGCAGCGGAACATGATGTACTTTTCCGTCATCGCTTTTTGTCGCATAAGTCGCAAGAAAAGCAAACGGAAAGTCGGCATCGTCCTTATTCTCCACCAGATGGAAGAAAATGCGCTCCGGCACATGGAGATTCTGATTTTTTTCTGTCAGATACAGTTCTACTGTGCCGCTGTAGCCTGCAATCTCTCTGCGGAATATCCGGGTCAGCCCCTCAAATATATTTCTGATCCATCCTTCTGTTATATATTCTGCTCCGATAGCAAAAGGAACACTTAACAGCAATTCTTCACACATTTCTTCAGGAACCGGCACCTGCACCTGTTCCCGCGCAAGTTCCAGTTCCGGAAGTTCAGTGAGCTGACGGAAAAATGCCGCCGCCGTTTGATAGAGGAAGCGGACGGACTGCGTCATTTCTTTCGGAGCAGTTTTCAGCCCTGTATCATAAAGAGCGGGCAGTCCGCTTTCCTTCGTCCATCTTGTAATATCTTCCTGTTTCCATCCTCCGGCCGCTTCAGATATATCCGGGCGGAAACCGTCCGGCGTAAATATAAATGATAGATTTTTATCCATATAACTGTCATCCTGTTCCATATATGATGAAACTATTATACTAAAGACTCCGTAGTTTCTCAATCATTTATGACAACCTCATCATTTATGACAGCATAGTATTCCGCCGAAAACGGTTTCAGCCGGAATAAGCAGCAGCCCTCCTTTATCTTTACAGCATTGTTCTGCTTCTCTTCCATTCCTCCATATTCTTTCCATTCGCTGCAAAATACTTTTTTCAACGCTGTAATTCCGCCGGCTTCTATTTCGAGTTCCTGCTCTTTCTCCGACAAATTAAACACTGCTGTAATCCGTTCTTTCCCACTTCTCCGCTCAAAAGCGTATACACATTTGCTTTCCGCGCCGCACTCCAGCCACTCAAACCCTTCCGTATCATAATCCATTTCCGACAACGCCGGATGCTCCAGATAGAAGCGGTTCAGATCCTGCATAAACCGATGGAAATCCTGATGGGCCGGATATTCCAGAAGATTCCAGTCCATTTCCCGCTTCTCATCCCACTCCCGGAAATGTCCGATCTCATTTCCCATAAAATTCAGCTTCTTCCCCGGATGGGCATACATATACATATAGAACGCCCTTGCCTGTGGAAACTTCATCTCATAATCCCCGTACATTTTCTGAAGAATCGTAGCCTTTCCGTGGACAACTTCATCATGGGACAGAGGCAGCAGATACCTTTCGTCGTAGTAATAAGACATGGAGAATGTCAGTTTATGGTAATCCTGTGTCCGGTACCCGGGAGCCGTCCGGAAATAGTCCAGTGTATCATTCATCCAGCCCATATCCCACTTATAGTCAAATCCCAGCCCGCCTTCTTCCACTGATTTTGTCACGCCCGGAAACGACGTAGAGTCTTCCGCTGCCAGAATTACAGACGGATGCCGTTCTTTCAGCCCGTGATTCATATACCGGAGAAATTCTACTGCATTGGAATTTACGCCCCGCTCCGGCATGCCCTGCCAGTAGATGGCTCTGCTGACGGCGTCCATGCGCAGTCCGTCCATATGGTATTCGCTCAGCCAGTATTCTGCCGCGGACTGCAGAAAACTTCTCACTTCACCACGGGAGTGCATGAAGTTCCTGCTGCCCCATTCGCTGTCTCCCACATCTGAATGAGGATATTCGTACAGCGCCGTCCCGTCATAATTTACCAGGGCATAATCATCCACGGCAAAATGTACCGGAACAAAATCCAAAATAACTCCGATTTCATTTTTATGACAGGCATCCACAAAGATCTTCAGCTGATCCGCTGTTCCGTATCTTGATGTGGGACTGAAGAAGCCGGTGCTCTGATATCCCCATGATTCATCGCAGGGATACTCATTCAGCGGCATGAGCTCCAGATAATTGTATCCGTTCTCTTTCAGGTACGGAATCAGAATATCTGCCATTTCTTCATAGTTATACCATGCGTCCGCCTCTTCCGACGGCTTCCTGAAAGAACCAAACTGCAGTTCGTAAATATTCAGCGGCAGTTTTCTGCGATCCGATCTGTTCTTCATCCATTTTCCGTCATGAAACCGGTATGCGTCCATTTTACAGATAATAGACGCTGTATTCGGACGCAACTCCATTCCGTACCCGTATGGATCACAGTGATCAATCCATTTCCCCGACTTGTCATAAATGCGGTACTTATACATCATGCCCGGCTTCGCTTCATCCACCGCAAATTCCCAGAAATTGCCGTCATGGATTTTCTCCATAGGGCTCTCCGTCCACTGGTTAAACTCTCCGATTACAGAAATCCGGGACGCCGATGGAGCAAATGTGCGGAATACTGTTTTCTTCCCTTCGACATGCGCTCCCAGATATTTGTACGCATCAAAAATTTTCCCTGTATAAAATCCGTAAAAATCCATAATTTCCCCTCCGGTTAATCGACAACAGTTGTTTTTTGTTCTATAATCAGATTATCTGCAGAATAAAGAAAAATCCACCAGCAATCCCGGATATCTGTCGGAAAACCAACTTATACGGAAAATTGTCGATTATACAGCATGCCGGCGCAGCTGCCGGTATACGGCCAGACTGGAGAGCAGAAATGATTCAAAAAAATAAAAAAAACGATCTGAGAATTCAAAAAACAGAACAGGCAATCAGAAATGCTTTTATCGAACTGCGGGCAAAGAAACCCCTTGAAAAAATTACAGTAAAAGAGCTGTGTGAACTGGCTCTCATCAACAAATCCACATTTTATACGCACTACGAAGATATTTATGCACTGTCAGAGGCGATAGAGCAGGAGACTGTCTCCTCGATTATCGGCGGCATTGACCATCTGAAGGACTACACTCCTGACAATTCCGATGCATTTACGCGTGAACTCTGCCTCGCATTTATGTCCCAGATCTCGCTCATCAAAATTCTGTTCTCCGGGAGAGGACAAAGCCATCTGGGCAGCCGTCTGGATTATGCGCTCAAAGAAGTGATCTTCCGGAAATATCCGGAATATAAAGAGGATCCGTCAAAACAGATCCTCCTCTCCTACTGTATACAGGGAACATACCATGCCTATCTGAGTAACCCCCGGGCGGACACAGATACATTTGTGGAAACCGTGGAAAATATTGTAAGGTGCTTAAGGCCTTTATTGTAAAAAATCAGTTTTCACCGATCAGAAAGAGACGTCTGAACGGGAACAGAACTTTTCCATTTTTCTCAACCGGATATACGCCGCGGATATTTTCCAGCACTGTATTCAGAAACTGTTCTCTGTCTGTCCTGCCTGTCAGCAGCTCCAGATGCGGACGCAGGGCGGCGCCTTTTAAGAAATTCAGAAGTTCTCCGTAATCTTTCATCTCATGTACATATTCTGTAATCCAGACCGTTGTCTTGTCTGTAAACGAAGTAATCATGTCATAATATTCTGAGGCCGTATGGAGGACAAATCTGCTTTTCTCTATCCCCTTTATTTTATCAGCGAACAGCTCTTCCGCTTTTACTATGCAGTTATTTGCCGGCATCTCCCCGAACAGTGGTATCTGGGCCGCAAAAACTCCTCCTTCACTGAGCATCCGGAACGAATCTTCCATGAATTCTTTCTGATCCGGCAGCCATTGTATAAACGCATTGGAAAATATCAGATCAAACTTGCCCAGATCAGATAAGGGCTGTGAGCAGTCCCGCCTGATAAATATAGCCTGCGATATATTTTTTCTGGCTTTCGCAAGCATTTCTTCTGACAAGTCCACCCCGATAATTTCTGAATCTCCAAAGGCTGACACAAGGGCTGCCGTACTCATGCCCGTTCCGCAGCCTGCGTCCAGTATTCTTTCAAACTTCCTGTCCGTCAGCCGCGACACCAGATCTATAGACGGCTGAAGACGTTCTTTACCGAATTTTTCATATATTTCTGCGTTCCACATCATGTCCATCTCCTGTTCAGATAAAATTTTATTTGAAATTATATCATCTCAATATAAGCAATGTACATGGACTTTATTATTCTCTTGAACCAGAACAGAAATCTGCTGTTTCTGATTTGTGCATTTTACCATCTTGTATTTTGTCTCACGGTGATCTATACTGGACAGACCATCGGCGGGAGCTTCTCTTTCCCGCATACTGTTCCAGAGACAGTATCCGGTACAAACAACCATATCCGACGGTTTCCGTCAAAGATTCCTTTTGTCTGAGCTCACAGAAGGTTGCAGCCACTTATTTTTTTTCTTATAATGGAGGTGTAATTATTGGTAAAACAACTTAATAATCAGGATTTTCCTGCGGCAAACAGGACATACAAAGACGGACTTTTCCGTCTCGTATTTCAGAAAAAAGAAGATCTGCTCTCGCTTTATAATGCGATCAACGGCAGTAATTACAGTAATCCGGACGAGCTGGAGATTAATACGCTTGACAATGTCCTGTATTTATCAATGAAGAATGATCTGGCTTTCCTGATCAGCGGTACTATGAATCTATATGAACATCAGAGCACATTTAATCCGAATATGCCGGTGAGAGGCTTAATGTATTTTTCGAAATTATATGAGAAATATATTGCTGCTAACGAGATCGATATCTATACCTCGTCTCCCAAAAAACTGCCTTTCCCACAATATATCGTATTTTATAATGGCACTGAAAATGAACCCGACCGGTCAGTATTAAAACTGACAGACTTGTTTAATATGCCGTCATCACCTAAAACACCGTGTCTTGAGTGCATTGCAATAATGCTGAATATAAATTACGGGCACAATATGGTTTTGATGGAAAAGTGCAGACGTCTGAAAGAATATGCAATCTTTGTAGATACTGTCCGGAAAGAGCTCCTGTCCGGTTCACCACTGGAAGAGTCCCTTTCTTACGCTGTAGATTCATGTATCGGCAATGATATTTTAAAGGATGTCCTGATAAAACAAAAAGCTGAGGTGATCCAGATGATTTTGGAAACATATGATAAAGAACTGCACGATAAAACTCTGCGGCGCGAGGGGTATGAGGATGGATACAGCAAGGGAAAATCTACGGGCTATCTTGAAGGGATTAATGACGGCATCCGCCAGCTCATCTCCGCTCTTCAGGAAGTTAATATTTCCCGTGAATCCACTCTTCTGAAACTTCAGGAAAAGTATGATCTTTCGCAGGAAGATGCGGAAAAATATATGGCAGAATACTGGAAAGAATAAGAAATATTTCTCTGATATCTCCGGTCCGTAATCACCGGAAGTGCCAAAAAGCGCATTCCGGGATTACGGGCGGCCGTCATCTCAGATAAGGGCTGCTGTCATATTCGTATTTCTTCCATCCGGGATTTTATCTTTCTGCACGGCTGCCGATATCCTCGTCGGCAAAATATTCTTCTGCCTGCCGCGTCCAGTAATCCTTATCTTCCTGCGTGATCTTTCTTAATACTCTGCACGGATTCCCAGCCGCAATCACTCCGTCCGGAATGTTCTTCGTAACTACGGAACCGGATCCGATCACTACATTGCTGCCGATATTCACACCGGGATTGATCACTGCATTTCCGCCGATCCAGACGTCATTTCCTATCGTTACGCCCTTTGCATACTCAAGATCCAGTCTGCGGATATCCGCGTCAATGGGATGTCCCGCTGTATAGATACATACACGGGGAGCGATAAATACATGATCGCCGATCCGCACGTCAGCCTCGTCCAGTATGAGCAGACCGGTATTTGCATAAAAATGCTTTCCGATATAGATCTGGGTGCCTTTATCGCAGTAAAACGGCGGCACGATTACGGCGTCCTCTTCCAGATGTCCGAAAATACTCCTTAACAGCTCCATGCGCTCTTTTTCTTTCTGCCAGGGCATGGAGTTAAACTGTTCCAGAACTTCCCGGCTCTTTTCCCAGGTATTATCCCCCACATTAAAAGGGCAGTAGATTTTTCCTGCCAGCATCCGTTCTTTTTCTGTCATATCTCGATGTCCTCCGTAAATGCGTCCAGCAGGCTGCCGTATCCGTAAAAGTTCACGACATATTTCAGGCCGTCCACTACTTCTTCTCTGGAATAGTCATGCTCTGCCAGAAATTCATCTGTCTTTCCGCTCAGTTTCTCATAGAACAGAAGAGCCATCTCAAAGTATGCCCTGTCGCCTTCTTTCAGACCGTCAATCAGAATATTCTCCGCCTCATTGATTTCCCCGTCATCAATCATGGACAGCAGTTTTTTATACTGCTCTATTACTTCAAGGGATACTGGTTCTTCATCATCTTTATCAATATCTTTGTTAAAGATCAGCTTAATCAGTGTACGGATCCATTCATGTACGATCCGCATAATATAATCTTTATCTTCCAGCATGTCTTAAGTCCTCCGCATTTCTACTTTTTTACTGCTTTCCGGCCCGGATCATCAGCATCATAGGACGGCGCATCTCGTCTTTCATTCCCGGAACGTCCATCATCTCTCCGGATGGCCGGGCCTCTTCCAGCATATCAATCACAAATCCGCATTCCAGAAGCCCGTTTATAATCTGGGTCAGTGTGTGATGATATTTTATCACTTCACATCCGAGGAAATGTGTTTTCCTCTCCCCTGGATAAAAATAGTCATCCACCGGCCAGTACACAGGTCTGCCGCTTTCATCATAAATCCAGTCCTGTCCCACCCCTGCGGTAAAGACAGGATGTTCAATATTGAAAAGAAAATATCCGCCTTTTTTCAAAGTATGGTGTACCCGTTGAAAAACGGCTGAAATATCCGGGATATAGTGGAGCGCCAGATTTGACACCACGCAGTCCCATGCTTTCTCCGGATAGTCATACTCCTCAAGGGAAAGGGCTTCATACGTGATGCGCTCATCCTGGTTTCTCTTTTCTGCCTCGCAGATCATCCGCCGGCTCACATCAATTCCCAGAACTTTCTCTGCGCCCTGCTCCACAGCATATTTGCAGTGCCAGCCGTAGCCGCAGCCCAGATCCAATACGCGGCTGCCTTCCAGAGGCGGAAACATCCTGCGGAACTGATGCCATTCTCCCGCTCCCGCAAGCCCCTCTCTGCTTCGTGTCATCTGCGCATATTCATTGAAAAAATGCTCGTCATCATATTCGTTTTTCATATCCTGCCTACCTGTACCTTATCTGCAATTTCCGTATAACTCCACAATCTTTTCCGTCATAGCGTCCATAGACGCCTGTGCCGCAGTTTCTGTCTGCATCCCGTACTCAGCTGCCGCGCGGGCAGTCTGTTCCCCGATGCACACGGCCCGGATCCGGCTGTAATCCATCTCTCCCATAGCCCGTACAAATCCGCGGACTGTGGACGCGCTGGTAAATGTCACTGCGTCGATCTCCCCGCTCTCCAGCATATCCGTCACGGTTTCTTTCAGAACCGGATTCACCTCATACACCGTCCGGTACAGAGGAATATCCTCTGCGGTAAGTCCTGCCTCTGTAAGGGGCGGAATCAGATCTTCCGATCCTTTCTCTGCCCGGGCAATCAGCACGTGTTCTCCCGGCTGTGACAATTCTGCCAGCTCTTTTCCCAGTTCTCCGGCGCTGTATGTTTCGGGAACTGCGTCGGGAAACAGACCATGTGCTTCAAGGACGGAAGCGGTTGCCGAACCGATCGCCCCGATCCGGACCGTTCCCTTCCCTCCCAGGACATTTCTCAGGTCTGCCTTCATTTCTTTTAATGCGTCAAAAAAGACTGCCACACCAATGGGACTGGTGAATACAAGCCATTTTCCGCAGTCTCTCTCCCTGAACTGCGCAAGCGCACATCTCAGCAGTTCATTCGGAGAAATGGGTTCCGTATGGATGGCCGGCATTTCAATCACCTGAGCGCCCAGCTCTCTCAGGCGTTTTGCAAGTGCGGAGAGGTTCTGCCTGGGCCGGGTCAGCAGGAACTGACGGCCTCCTAAAATCCGATCTTCCGCCCAGTGAAGTTCTTCAGCCAGCGCACAGACTTTGCCCACGAGGATAATTGCCGGGGTGCAGATCTCCGCCCGGTCCGCTGCTTCCTTCAGAGTCCTCACTGTGGCGGTTACTCTTCTCTGCTGTGCCGTCGTTCCCCGCTCCAATACCGCCGCCGGCATATCCGGATCCATCCCGGCATCCAGCAGTCCTTTAAGGATCATTTCCATAGAGGACACACTCATCAGAAATACAAGAGTACCATTGAGACGCACCAGAGAAGCAAAATCAATGTTCAGTTTGCCGTCCTTTCTGGCATGCCCGGTAATTACATGAAAAGAGGACGTATAATCTCTGTGGGTTACCGGTATGCCCGCGTAGGCCGGAACCGCCACGGAAGACGTAATACCCGGCACTACTTCAAAGGGAATGTCTGCCTGTACAAGCATCTCCAGTTCCTCTCCCCCTCGGCCGAAAACAAAGGGATCTCCGCCTTTCAGACGAAGTACGTTTTTCCCTTTTTCCGCTTCCCGCACAAGAATCTGATTGATCTCTTTCTGGGGCACCGGGTGCTTTCCCGCATGTTTGCCCACATAGATTGTCTCTGTATCCCGTGGAATACGGCTCAGCAGTTCCGCGCTGATCAGGGCGTCGTAAACAATTACATCCGCCCGTTCAATCAGTTCAGCAGCCTTTACTGTCAGAAGTTCGGCGTCCCCCGGACCTGCGCCGGCAAGCCATACTTTTCCGGTTCTGCCGCTGTTACCTTTTTTTCTCTTCTTTTCTGACCCGTTCTGATTTACTGTCATTTCGCTGTTCCTTCCTGGATTATTTATCCCTGTTCCATCATCCGCAGCGCCAGCGTCTCTCCTGCCTGCCGCGCTTCAGATATGTCAGTCACAAAGGTGTTCACCGAGTACTCCCGGGAGTCCTCCTTATAATAGAGTCCTGTCAGTTTCAGTTCACTGCCGCTTATCTGCGCATGGGCGGCACAGGGTGAAGTACAGTCTCCTCCGGTCACCCGGATAAACTGCCGTTCCGCCTGCGCTGCGGCCCGGCTCTCCGGCGCGTCTATCCGGGCCGCCCAGCCGTAATTATCTCCTTTTCTTCCCTGTACGGCCAGAATGCCCTGGCCTGCCGCCGGGATCATTTCATCCACTGACAGATAACGGCTGATTACATGTTCCATTCCCAGACGCTTCAGTCCCGCCGCCGCAAGCAGAGTTGCGTCGTAGCCCTCTGTCTCCAGTTTTTTCATTCTTGTCTGCACATTTCCCCGGATTCCCCGGAAGCTGCAGTCCGGCACCAGTTTTTCCATCTGTATCATTCTCCGCCTGCTGGACGTACCGATCAGAGGATGTTCCGGAAGATTGTCCAGATCCGGCCGGTACAGAAGCACGTCCCTGGGGTCTTCTCTTTTCCCATATGCCAGGATTGGCAGCTCCGGATTCTCTTCCATAGGCATATCCTTCAGGCTGTGCACGGCAATATCAATCCGCCCGTCCAGAAGCGCCCGGTCCAGCTCTTTTACAAACAGCCCTTTTCCGCCGATCTTCGCCAGGCTTTTATCCAGGATCTTATCTCCTGTTGTTTTCATTGTAATGATCTCAACCTTCACTTCCGGATCGCACCTTAAAATCTGATCCCGGATGATCTCTGCCTGTCTTACCGCAAGCAGGCTCTCCCTGCTGCCGATTCTGATTACAGACTGCATGGCGCATCATTTCCTTTCTCTATAATCTGATAGATTCGTTCCATATCCAGGCTCTCCCGGATAATATCCGCAAGCCTGTCATACTGTTCTTCCTTATATGCTTTCCAGTCCCTCGCCTGAATCTGTGACGGGTCGTATCCTTTGCGCTTCAGAAGCGCGCTTATAAATCCTTCGGCACAGCCCGGAGCATCAAAGATGCCATGGACATAACATCCGTAAACATTGCCCCGCTGCGCCCCGTCCGGGCGGAGCCGGCCTGCTCCGGATATATTTTCTGCCTCTGTTATATCAGTAAATTCCACAAGTGATCCGGCATGGGAACTTCCCACGGGATCTTCTCCCTGCAGAGGCGAACTTTCTCCCATATGGATCTCATATCCTTCAAATTCCATGCCGGACAGATCTTTCAGTATTCCCCGGAGTTCAAGGAAATGTCCCTGTATTCTTGTCCGTCGCTTTTCCATGGTAAATCTGGTCCGGACCGGAAGCAGCCCCATCCCTCTGACCGTTCCTTTCTGCTCCACGCCCTCAGGGTCGGAAATCTCTGCTCCCAGCATCTGATACCCGCCGCAGATGCCGAACACAATGCCTCCTTCTGACGCGTACCGCAGTATTTTCGCTTCCAGGCCGTTCTGCCTCATCCAGAGCAGATCCCGGATCGTATTCTTGCTGCCCGGCAGGATCACAGCGTCCGGCTCTCCGAGCTCTGCCGGAGAACTGACATATCTGACCCCTGCTTCCTCACGGGCTTCCAGCGGAGCAATATCCGTAAAGTTGGAAATTCTGGGCAGCCGGATCACGGCCACATCCACAAGCCCTGTACTCTGCTTTTTCTGAAGCCGTTCCGTCAGACTGTCCTCTTCGTCGATATCCAGATAAAAATAGGGCACCACTCCCAGCACGGGAATCCCGGCCCGCTCCTCCAGCATGGCAAGTCCCGGCTTCAGGATCGACACATCCCCACGGAATTTATTGATGATCAGTCCCTTGATCCGCTGCCGTTCTTTTTCTTCAAGAAGCAGAACCGTACCGATCAGCTGGGCGAACACACCGCCTCTGTCTATGTCCCCGGCAAGAAGGACCGGCGCGTCAACCAGCTCCGCCAGCCCCATATTTACGATATCATCCTTTTTAAGATTGATCTCGGCAGGACTTCCCGCTCCTTCGATCACAATCACATCATACCTTTGTTTCAGTTTCTCATATGCTTCCATTATACAGGGAATATATTCTTTTTTACGGCGGTAGTATTCCACCGCTGACATTATCCCTGTCGGTTTTCCGTTTATGATTACCTGAGATCCTGTATCGTTGGTCGGCTTTAACAGAATCGGATTCATAGCTGCCGAGGGTTCAATTCCCGCTGCCTCTGCCTGCATCACCTGAGCCCGCCCCATTTCAAGGCCCTCTTTTGTAATAAAGGAGTTGAGGGCCATATTCTGGGATTTAAAAGGCGCCACACGATAGCCGTCCTGCTTCAGGACACGGCACAGTCCGCCTGCCAGGATGCTTTTCCCCGCATTTGACATAGTTCCCTGTATCATAATTGAGCCTTTCATCTGCCGGCCTCCTTTATTATCTTCTCAAGCGCCTGGACAAGGATCTGATTTTCCCTTCGTCTCCGGACTGCAGTCCGGTACCATCCCTTCTCCAGTCCTCTGTAATCCGAACAGTCACGGATCAGAATATTATGCTTCTTCAGCTCACGAAACAGATCGATCCCGCTGTGCATCAGAATATAATTTGCATCCGAAGGAACATATTCAATCCCCAGCCGCTGCAGCTGCTCTTCCAGAAAACTTCTCTCCTCAGAAATAAGCCTGCCCGCTTCTCTTACCCGCGTTTCCTCGTCCAGCGCCGCAATCCCCGCTTCCTGGGCCGGAATGGACACGCTCCAGGGCTGACGCATCTGCTCCATCTTCTCTGTCAGACCAGCGTCCGACGTAATCCCGTATCCCAGCCTGAGTCCCGGCATTGCAAAGGTTTTTGTAAATGCCCGCACAACAGTAAGATGAGGACAGCTGGCCGTCTCTTCCATTATGGAATGCTTCTCCGGTTCTTCCAGAAGCCCGGCGAAACATTCGTCCACTACAAGGCGTATCTGAAACTTTTCGCAGAGCCGGATCACTTTGAGAAGAAGCCCTCTGTCGATTACAGCTCCCGAAGGGTTGCCGGGTGAACATAAAAAAATAATATCTGTCTCTTCATTCAGTTCAGACAGAAATCTTTCGTCAATACAGAAAGAATCCTTTCTCTCTGTCTCATAATATTTTATTCTGCACCCCACCGTATTCAACGCCCGCTCATACTCGGAAAAAGCCGGCACGGGAAGAAGAGCCTGCTTCGGCTTTTCCGCCAGTACCAGCGTATAGAAAATTTCTGCCGCTCCGTTTCCGAATACATAACAGGCTTCCGGCAGTCCCTGACGCCGGGCCAGTTTTTTCCGCAGTTCTCTGCACTGACAGTCTGGATAGGCTCCCGCCTTCTCTATTCCCCGCTTTGCCGCCTCCGCCACATACTCTGACATTCCCAGAGGATTGACATTTACTGAAAAATCCACTACTTCTCCATATGTATATATATCTCCGCCATGACTGTATCTCATGCTGCTCCTCCCAGAAAAATCAGAGCGGCCTTTATGCCCCCGCACAGGAACAGGACCAGAAGCGCCGTCACATACATCAGTCTCTGTGTCCGCCGGATATCCTGCGGTTCAATCGGACGCAGACTGTCCCCGATAAATTCTTTTTTATATAATTTCCCAAAATACACTGCATCCCCGGCAAGCTGCACCCGGAGAGCGCCCGCGCAGACGGATTCCGTCTGGGCCGCATTTGGACTTGCGTGTTTTTTCCGGTCTCTTCTGTATATCTTCCACGCGTTTTTCCCGTCCAGCCCGGTCAGATATGCCGCTGCGATCATAAGAAGAGCAGTAAGCCGCGCGGGAATATAATTAAAAATATCATCCATTCCGGCCGGAACGCGTCCGAAGTACAGATATCTGTCATTCTTATATCCCAGCATGGAATCCATTGTATTGACTGCCTTATAGAGGAATCCCAGCGGCGCGCCGCCGATCATCAGATAAATCAGAGGCGCTGTCACACCGTCGGAAGTATTTTCCGCCACCGTCTCCACCGCCGCTTTGGTTACGCCCTCCTCTGTCAGGCTCTCCGTATCCCTTCCCACAATCATGGAAACAGCCCGGCGGGCTCCGGGCAGATCATTCTCCTGAAGCCGGTCATATACTTTTCCGCTCTCCCTGCACAGGCTCCTGGCTGCCAGAATCTGAAAACACCAGAAGGACTCCAGGGCAAAACAAAGTCCCGGATGAATTTTCCGCGCCAGCAGAAGAATCCCCAGGGGAAACAGAAAAGACAGTCCGGCAATCATCAGCCAGAGAACCGCTCCTGCAGCCGTCAGATGCTTTCCTCCGGATATCCTGCGCAGGATCCGCTCTCCCAGCTCGATCCCTTTTCCGATTATCCGGACCGGATGATAGATCCATGCCGGGTCTCCGAAGATAAAGTCTAAAATAAAGCCTGTCACGCAGGCCGCAAGTGAAATCATCAGTTGTGTCACATTTCTTTCCATCCTTTATTGTCCGTCGTCCGGATTTTCCGGCTATGCTGTCTATCATAACACATTGTACACGGCCTGTGAAATGAAAGTCGGACGGATACGCAAAAACCGTTCTGCACTTAAAATTCGATTTCCAGTCCCACGCGCAGCTGATGGACCATGCCGCCCAGCTCCCGGGAAAGAATCCGGAACCCGTTATCACCGGTGCAGTGTCCGGTATAGATCTGCTCCACGCCTGTCCGGCGGATTTTCTCCGCAAATTCCTGAATATAACCGTCTGTTTTATTGTGCAGATGGAATCCTCCTATCATGGCCAGAATTCTTCTGCCCGGGTACTGTTCTGCTGTTTCCCTGATAATATTGTCAGCGCCGCCGTGAGAACAGCTGTTAAGTATTACAATACCATCGGCGCACTCCAGCACCAGGCTCTGTTCATGTGCAAAACAGTCTGTCGCCCAGCTCTCTCCCTCTTTCAGGAACATTTTTTCTCTCTTTCCGGCCTTCTCCAGCCCCGGCGTATGATGTCCGATCAGACGGATTCCTTTGTCCAGCGTCTCATCGCCATGCACACAGGCAAGCCGGTTTCTGTATTTTTCCAGCATGCCTTTCTGAATCCCTATGTATTTCATATGATCATCTTTTATCCGGTAGCAGTTCTCCCTGCAGGATTCCTGCAGCCAGAGCTTTGCCCTGCTGTTTCTGTCAAGGAAAACAGACATCCCGTCTGCATGATCATAATGGGCGTGGGAAAGGACCGCAAAATCCACATCCGCCAGGCTTAAACCCAGTTTTTCCGCATTTTCCGCGAATACTCCCGACTGACCCGCATCCAGGAGCAGCTTCCGCCCGTGATATTCGATATAAAAACTCAGGCCCCACTCGCCCGTAAGTCCATTGCTTCCGATATTGTCCGTCAATACTGTAATTCTCATTTTTTCTCCGGCACAGTCAGTCTGTGCTCTCTTTCTTCCTGCTCTCAAAATAGATAAACCGGTCAATCGAATCCAGAATATCAGCGAAATCTTCTCTCGGCGCCTGGTCAATATACCGGCTTAATATCTCCTGTTCCTGCTCTTTGTACCGGCCGTAATAAATATCATACAGATTGTGTCCCCGCAGATAAATCCGGATCTCTTCCATATGAGCTTTTACATCCTCAGCCGTCTCAAAATCCCGGCCCAGCACTTCCAGCAGTTTCTGTCCGCTTCTCAGACGATGGAGATACTCTTTCCATTTTTCAAGAAAGATCTCATAAAACTGCTCCTCCGACTCTATAATCCCGATCCGGACCATCACTTTCGGATCAAGAAAATAATTTTCAAAAGAATAATATTTCAGAATCAGCACATTCTTTTCCGTAACCCGGGGCAGACGGTCCACATCCTCCTCATTTCTCCGGGCATAATACTTACAGAGCTGAGATTTCAGTTCCCCGCTGTTCTTTCCGTCGCCGTCGCGGATCATAAGAAAATTATCCCGGATATAAATCTGATTCATATATTTCAGATTGGCATAGGTCTTGATATTGGTGCAGCTGTTTGTCGTAATAATCGCAATCCGGGAGAGTTTCCCCTCACTGTCATATGTCTCTGAATAATATTTCCGGATCAGAAGCGGAAGCCGGCTCTTGTCCTGCTTGCCTTCTACAATAAACACGAAATTTACATTCATCAGGTCATTGGCTGAATATCCCAGATCATCCAGAACAGCGCTGATATCTGTTTTCTCCCGCACCTCCGACAGACCATCGTCATTTAAAAACACCTGCCGGATCTGCCTGCTGTTAAAATCGGACAGAAGATTCGGCGAATGGGTGGAAAACATGACCTGATTCTTTCTGGACAGCCGGTACAGAATATCCCCGGATACTTTCTGAAGCTTCGGATGGAGAAAAATTTCCGGGTCCTCCACCATAATAATGTCCGCGTTCTGCATCCCCTCTTCTTCATAAGCTTCCAGAAGAGACAGCATATAAATACTGCGCATTCCTTTTCCCATGCTCCCTGCCGGGCGTTTCTCCTGATATCCCGCCTTCCTCACTTCCGCCGTTACAGCCAGCGTCTGTTCAATATCCAGATTCATGGAGTAGACGATCTCATCTCTGCCGCCGTTTCTGCGGAAATTTTCATTGACTCTCCGGGAAAACGCGTCCAGACTCAGATTGTACAGCTTATATTCCAGCAGTTTTGCCGCCTCAAATGCATTCAGCTCTTCCGTTTTCTTCTTATGAATCAGACCGATACAGGAAAAGCAGTGATTACATTCCTTTGCCATATCAAACATACAGCACCCGGAGCGCATCTGCTTGAGCAGATCATCCTCCTGCATCATCAGAAGGTCGGCCTGAAACTTCTCCAGATTCCTCTGGGTATCCATAAAATAAATATGGGGAAAGATCTGTGGAATGTAGCTGTTGTTTTTCTGATATCCGTCACTGTAACGGATCCGTCCCTCCCTGTTGACGGAAAACTCAAAAGCCAGCATGCCGCCAGACGCTTCTCCCGGTTCAAAGGAAGGCAGCTTCCTGCAGAAATCCCGGTACCATGCCTCATATCTGCGGTAGGAGCTGACCAGTCCGAATCGGTGAAACCGCTTCAGGTCTTCATCTGTAATCTGAAGTACTGCCTGAATTTCCACATTCGGAAAATTTTCCCTGAAGTCCTCTTCCTGCACAGTATAGTCCCCGCCCACGGCCCGCACAGCGTCCAGGACAGCTGTTTTGCCCGTGTCGTTTTTTCCCACCAGTATAAGCGCATTTTCAATGTCCCGGATATGCATGTCTCTGATGGACTTGAAATTCCGGATTCTCAGATCTGTAATCTGCATCCTTTCGCCTCCTGTCACGAATCTTCCTGCAGGCCTCTGATACAAACCTTTCTTTCATCTTAGTATTTTCTCCATCATTTTACCCCTGGCAAGCTCATCAACAAGTTTATCCAGATAACGTATTTCCTGCATCAGCGGCTCTTCAATCTCTTCCACCCTCACACCGCATACCACGCCTTTAATCAGCTTTCTGTTCTCGTTGAGATGCGGCGCATTCCGGAAGAAATCCCCATAACTGCAGTCTGCCCCGGCCTGCTTTTGCAGATCAGCCCCACTATATCCTGTCAGCCAGCAGATCACTTCATCCACCTCGTCTTTCGTCCTGCCTTTTCTCACTGCCTTATTGACAAGCAGGGGATATATTTTTGCAAAACTCATAGCATAGACTTTTTCATTATCCATGATATCTTTCTCCATTCTGTAATACTGCCTGTATCTTTTCGCGGTCTGAAAGCAGGACTTGCATCCGCATATCCTGCTTTCAGATTATTGTAGCATTCTACACAATCCAGTGTCTATACTCTTTCCTGTATAACAACATGAACACAATCGCCATCTCCTTTGTTTATCTTAGTGCGGATTGCTTTTGTAATGCCGATAATATAGCAGACTGAACCGTCCTTATATTTCACGCCCATATTCACAATACTTCCGTCATATGGCACGCCGTCAAATTCTGCGTGAACTTTTATACGCCCTCTGCCGAATTCTTCTCTGATATTCCACGGGAAAATAACATAAGCCCCTCCCCTTTCCGGAATACAGTGAATTTTTTCGTCGTATTCATATATTTTTCCGTTCATAGAAATTGTCTCCCTTATTACTGCGGCATAGAATAAAAATGAGTAACTGCAGGACACAGATCCCGCTTTCATTACAGTATCTGCATACCCGTTATTCATATTCACGGCAGCTCTTCTCAGTATTTTATTCTGCCGACTATATCATCATAAACAGAACTTCCGTCCAGTATGGTTCCGAATGTATCAACCCACATCGGTATATATCCGCTCCTGTGAGCAGTCCGCTGTGATCCGATATTCGTTACAGAGGCAGAGTAGAACGGCACAATATCCCGTTCCGTAAGTTCATTCGTCAGCCTGCTCACAAGATAAGTTCCCACTCCTTCTCCCCGATATTTTTCTCTGACGTCAACGCCAACCTCCCAGAAAGAATCTACAGAAGTTCCTGACGCCCCGGCTATACCGATAATATCTTTTCCGTCTCCTGCAATGCAGACTGCTCTTGCTGCCGTGCTGCCGTCCTCTTCAAAAACCAGTGAATGGTCAAAACCTGTCAGGCCCTGCAGAGCCAGGATCTCTTCATCCAAAAGGACATCACATCTGTACTGGAAGTGTACCGATGCATACTGACAATGTCCGTAATCCGGCACATAATGAATCGTCTGACCATAAACAAACGGCAGTTCAAATATCTCGTCTCTGCTTTTTCCCTGCAGAATCTCTCTGAGCCTGCCGGACAATTCTTCCGAAGAACAGACAACAATGCAGTTCTTATACGCCAGTATCCTGAGATATGGCTGCTTTGTATCTGGTTTTATTGAAAAAACTGTCCGGTCTTCCCGCAGACAGTTTCTGCTCAGACAGAACTCCCGGGAAATCAGTTCTTCTACTTTATTTTCAATTAACTGTTTCATAACCTTCCTCTCAATATAGCCGGTCCAGCTGCCTGGATATGTGGTATCTTGCCGCAAATGCCGCAATCTCTGCACACAGTGCAAGTATGATAACCCATCCCGGAACAGGGATTTCCAGCTGAATCCGGCATAAAATCGTCACTGCGAGAAATATCCCCGCAACAAGCTGGATAAACTCCATAAGCCGTTTCCGTTTTTCCTCCAGTTCTTTCCGTCGTTTTACAATGTCAGAATGAAACGGAAGATCATTTTTTGTAAACTCTTTCAGATCCTCATCTGATATCAGTTCGTCCAGGCTGATATCCAGTTCCACCGCAAGCTTTTTCGCCATGATAAGATCCGGACACCTGCTGCCGTTCTCCCACCGGCACACGGTCTGTCTTGATACATACAATTTATCCGCCAGCTGCTGCTGGGTCAGTGAATGCTCCTCTCTCAGTCTTTTAATATTATCACCTAATGCCATATTACACAGCCTCCTTTTCTTTACTCCAACTATATAACATTGCATTCTGAGTGAAAAGTTCCATTCCCGCTTCTGTGTGTTTCCATTCCGGTAACAGCATATTTCTGCCGGTCAGAGCACAGTCTACAAGCCGTATCGCTCTTTAAAGCCCTCATACTGCTGTTCCCGTAATTCTTCCACTCTCTGTTCTCTTGCCTGATCGGCAAAATGAAGAGGTATGGATGCCACAGCAAGAATGAGCACGCCTCCGATCCCCATCAGAATCAGCCAGCGGATTCCCACGCGAAGCACAGGTCCGGTCATCATCTGATTGAGCTCATTGATATTGAGCACCTGTGCGTATCTCTTTTTCCCGCAGCAGGGACATTGGAATTTTTTTGCATAATAACTGTACTGCGGACGGTTTACAGAAGTCCCTCCCTGTATTTTCGTTCTGGTTACACTTCTGTATTTTGACATATAGCTTTTTGTAAATTCTTCAGCACTCACTTCATACTCCGTACCGCATTTTTCACATTTCACATGTCCGATAAAATCAGCCCCCGCAACTACATCCCTGCCGTGATGTATAAACTGAATACCGCAGAAAATAACCCAGGCCAGCAAAACGAGGCCCATAATTGTCAGTATAATAATTTCGGCAAACATTAGCCGATTCCTCCCCATCTATAATTTATTTACCAGTTCATCCCCTCTGTTTCCAGAATCTTCTGAATCATCATCAGAAATTCAAACTGCTTCCGGTCGTCATGCACCGGAACGCCCCACTCTTCATCGTGGTAACGGATCATCTTTTCATTGCACATACACCAGGGACATCGCTCCATATCTTTCCTCCATTTCCCGATCTTTCACCGGTTTTTCTTATTCACTGATGCGGTAATGCCCGATAATATCATCCCGGCTTTCAAGGATATCCTCCTCATAAGACTTCTGAAACGGGCCATTATGATGAATTACATAGGACACACCGTCATCATTCCTCTTATCAGAAACAATCCCGATATGATTCTCGAAAATTACAATATCTCCGCCCTGCCACTGATCGATATCATAAATATCTGTTGTAAGCGGGATCGCCGTATGGGCAAAATACACTTTCAGATTGTTCACTCTCCGGAAATCAATGTTAATGTCAGGCTTCTCTATGCCATAATCCTGAGGATGTGCATTTATATCTTCTTCCACCAGTTCCATAAGATCATAGCCGGCGCTTCGCAATGCATTTGCCACAAGATCCGTACAGACGCCATACTCATCGTCAGGGTATCCTGTAGAATAATATTTACTTTTATAGACCGGTTTTGTGGCGATATACTCTCTTGCACCCTGGAGAATATCCGTCTGATCGTCAATCCCGTCTCCGTCCTTATCCACAGAACTGTGGATGTCGGCTATACCGAAGTCTTTATTCTCTTTCGCCTGAACCGGCGCACTGCTTGTTCCGATAAAAAAATAACGACAGCGCCAGGCAATACACCCGGCTGCAGTCAGCAGGATCAGAATAACTGCTGAAATAATGATTTTTTTCCTGGGCATAGGTTATCGCCTCCTTTTTCACAAGTTCTGACCAGAAGTTATCTCTCTATAACAACAATCAGCATATTGATCCCTTTCCTTTCCATTTCATCAGATATTCTTTCTCGTCTGTACTTTTATCTACAGTCCTGTCTATGATCTGAAATCCTTCCCGCTCATAAAATCTGACAGCGCGCTCATTCTTCCGGTATACATTCAGCGTCAGCTCCTGCTTTTTCTCCTTAACAAAATCCAGAAGCGCTTTGCCGATTCCTCCAGACCGGGCTTCTTTTCGTACAAAGATACCGGCGATATATTCCTGATCCAATCCGACAAATCCCTCAATCCTATTTTTACGTTCGTCCATATAGACGTACACTTCCGCCTGAAGCAGCATTTTCTTTACCGGAAGGAAATTATTTTCCCAATATTCTGCGGGAATAAAGTCGTGGGCGTCTCTGTTTGCATCCAGCCAGATTTGTGAAACTGTATCGATATCTGTTTTTTGTAATTCTCTTATCATATTCTATACTCCACAAATGAATGACTCATAATATAATACATTTCCCGGCATTCTTTTTCCAGAATGCTTCTATATTTTCTGATTATCTGAAATACAGAGGCATTACCTGCCCCTGTATTTCTGTTTTCATTTCCTATCTTAACACGGGCAAATATATCCGTAAAGCATAAGCGGCAGCGATTATTGCCTGTATCGCTGCCACTTATATCTTATCCTGTTTTTACTTTTCCTCACACGTAAAGTACAGTCCGTCTTCTGAAAAATGGACTGCAACATTTTTCTGCCTGTAATAATCCTCAATACACTTCACAGCGTTCATTTTCCTGTCATCTGTCAGACAGCACTCTCCCGGCGGTTCTATACATCCTGTATTTTCATCTTTATAAGATACATGGTATCTGGTATCTTTTCTTTTTAGTTCGGCATTCAGAAGTACAATATCGGCATAATCAATCTTCATAGAATTCCTCCTTTTTAACCGGAAGAAAGGGTTCAGCCCCAGGTTACCGGAAGAAATGATCTCCGATCTGGTAACCGCTGCCCCCTGCGCTGAAGTAAAGGCAATCTCCTACCGGATTGCTGCCGGCAAGTGCATCTTCCGCAGCCTGCATGGCGGAATCGGTATATCCTCCGCTGGCAAGCACAGAATCCAGCCACCCTGTCATTGCCGGAGTAAACTGTCCCGACTGGTATATAACATCTGTAATTGTATCCGGATATGAACTGCTTTTTACCCGGTTCATTACGACTGCTCCGACTGCAACCTGTCCTTCATACGGCTGATTTCCCGCCTCACAGAAAATCAGCGCCGCAAGCAGTTCTTTATCCGCCTGAGCGGCGGCTTCCCGCGCCGCCTGTTCTTCGGCAAGTCGCTTCGCCTCTTCAGCTGCTTTTCTTTCTTCCTCCTGCTTCTTCAGGTAAGCGTCCTGTGCTTCTTCAGCCGCTTCTTCCGTTCTATTTAAGATTTCTGTATGGATTTCCTGCGGAATTTCTCCAAAATCCCACTCTGCATATACCGGTTCTCCTTTTCTCATCAGAAGTGATATATGGTCACTCTCCGCGGCAAAACTTGTAAACCCTGTCAGAAGTGCTGTGCTGGCAGCCGCAAGGTACAGGGTCAGGATAAATCTCCTGTTTTTATTATATTTCATATACTCCTCCTCTTAACTTATTGCAATATCTTTATGTAGTTCTTAATTAAATATATGCATTATTTTCATTTGTATTACAGATATTACAAAAATGTTACGGAGGCTATTCTAATACAAAATATTTATCTTGTCAACTTTTTTATTTCATTTTTATTTTCCCCTTTTATCGCACAAATTCAGTCCGTCTGTATTCAAATAAAAAAATCTGCAGAACACGCTTTGCTATGTGGAAAAAGGGAACTCTTTCTCCAAAAATCATGAAAGCTGTCGTTTTGCAGACTTTTCCGAAAAATATTTCTTCCAATGCAGATATTCTAAAAACCGTCCCGGCCCATCCGGCACAAAATGAATTAACGCATTCTGAAAATCGGACTGATTTTTTTATAAATCAGGAATACAGTTACAGACACCAGTATACCTTTCAGAAGATTAAATGGTGCCACCGCAAACATTACAAATGTAGAAATACCTGTAATGCCGGAGTTTACTGCCGTTCCCATCGCAACCAGTTTATCCATGGATAATCCGAGCGCCACAGCATAAGTCGGAAGAAGGACGAAAGCATTAATAACACAACCGATCACTGTCATCAGCAATGTTCCTGTAATCATACCGATAAGCGCATTTTTTCTCGTTCTGTTTCTCCGATAAATAAGTCCTGCCGGAACACAGAGAGAGCAGCCGATTATAAAATTGGCAAGTTCTCCGACCCCAGCAGTATCTGTTCCTGTAATCACGAAATTAAGCAGTATTTTAACCAGCTCAATCAAAGCCCCGGCCAGCGGACCCATGGCAAAACACCCCACCATAACCGGCACTTCACTAAAATCAATTTCATAGAAAGCCGGTGCAAATGGCAGAGGAATTTCGAAAATCATCAGAATTACAGCTACCGCTGCCAGCATTCCGATTTTTACAAGTGCTTTCACTCCGAATTTTGGCTCTGTGTGAATCATTGTTTTTGTTTCTGTACTCATTTTTCATCGCTCCTTTTCTTCCTGCTCCGCAGGATATAATATTATTTGGAAAAGGAAATCTTTCAGGAGAACCGCCTCAGGAACTTTTTCTGTGAGCTGTTGCGTCAAAAAACCCCGGACAATGAATGTCCGGGGTACTGAATCTGCTCCTTATGGCTCTGCTTACGGAATACTAAAACTCCATGTAAGTATATTCTCTTCTCTCATCCAGACTATACTGTCGGTACCGGAATTCTTTCTATCACTAAAAAGTCACCGGTTCAGCCGCCTCAAGCGGGTCGCGGACTATACCGCCGGTTGGGACTCTCACCCGACCCCGAAGATCTATTACTTTTTCCATCATTTAATATAATCCTTTCTGCTCCTGATTTCAAGTATTTTTTCTTATTATTGTACTTCCCGGCTCATTTTTTATTGCCATACCACGTTTGACTGCTTCACATTTTTTTTCACTTTTGTTCATAATCCATTCAAAACTTCATCACACTTTTTACACAACTAATTTATATACTATAATTGTTCTTAAGAAGAACACTTTTTCATAAACTTTTTCCCCCTTTGAGTCACAGAAATGTGACTCTTTCCTTTTGCAGAAAATTATTCCAGTAATAAAATATATCCCCTCAGAACAAAAACGGGCAGTTCCGAAGAACTCCCCGTTTTTCTACATAATAAATAAAGCAAGCGCCTGCCGTCAGTTTTCCTTCTGTGTGTTCCACATCAGTCGATATTCAGTTAATTATTCTTCCACGCATCTTTCCCCACACATGCGCCTGAACGTAATCATACGCCATGTCAAAAATAAACAGTCCGACCTGGCCACCCGCAATCACACCGGCCAGAACTATATCTGATATAGCCTGTGCAAAAAGAAGGTTACGGAACACAAACACTATCGGGATATACATAATATTAAAAATCACATATTTCGAACCCCAGAAGAAAAGCTTTCTTTTCTTCATTTCGTGTCGTTTTTCCAGCCATCTCCACACCGCTTCAATTCCCCAGATATAGAATCCCATCGCGGCAAATGTAATTACATAAAATTTGTTCGGTGCTGTAATAAATCCAAGCAATACGGCGGCAATGTAAAAAGCTGCTCCAGCCCGCAGACCGAACTCACGTACAACAATTCCCACAAAAAAGGATGCCGCCGCAAGCAGAAACAGTGTACTTGTCTCAATAATACTGCCAAGGGCCATGAAAACTACTGACAGAGCCAGAAGCAGGCCTCCGAATGCCATCGTTTTTGCTTTTACATGCATGAACAAAGATCTCCTCCCATACATTCACATAGCTGATCCGCAATACACAGGTCACAGCACATATTTCCTGTACCGCAGGAATAACCGCCTCCGTAACCTGCCCCATAGGGACTGCTCTGATATCTTCTGCTGCTGAAGTCAAGCTGATTTAAAAGCTGTCTGTACTGAAGATTATTCGGTTCCATATTCACAGCCTGAGCCGCATGGTCTCTTGCAAGAACATTATTTCCCAGTCCCGCATTTGCACATCCGCTCAGGTAATACCACATTGCCGATCGCTCCGGTATTTGATCCAGTGTATTAAGTGCTTCCCGGAACCGTCTGCTGTTGATATAGTTTACCGCTGCCTGAAGTCTGGGATCCGGCGCGCCGCTCTGAGAAGAACTTCCGCCATAAGAATAACTGCCCGAACTGCCGGAAGATGAGCCTCCATAGGAATAACTGCCTGAACTGCCTGACGAGCGTTCATGCATAATCGTGTCATATGCTTCCTGCACTTCCTTAAATTTTTCCTCTGCCAGATCGGCCAGAGGATTATCTACATTGGCATCGGGATGATATTTCCGCGTAAGGTCACGGTATGCCTTTTTTATCTCATCATCCGATGCACTGGGAGACACGCCCAGCACATCATATGGGTTTTTTGTCATTTTTCCCTTCCTCACTTTTCTTCATCTGTATCTTATTATAGCGATTCCAGACTCCATCATACAATATATTTCTCAAAATGTCCACATCTACCAGGCATGGAAGACGCTCAAATTCTGCAGTACTCTCCGCAATCATCATGCACAGAATCTGCTGCATCCGTTCCTCATAATCTTCTTTCTCATAAATTTTCTTCAAAGGATTGTATCTGCCCTTCTCCATATCATCCGGAAGATCTTCATAAGCATCCATAATATATATATATTTTCCGAGAAAAAATCCCATCTTTCTGAGACTTCGCTCCCATGCATCTTCACGGTACACGAACAGTTCTTCCATCAGCCGCCCGAAACACCCTGCCGTACGGTCAATATCTGTACTGCCGGCTTTCTCACATTCTGCCAGAGCCTTCAGTTCACGCTGAATAGCCTGGCTCTGCCTGGGATAAGCTTCCGCAATCTTCCGGGCTTTTTTCCGAAGCAGATTCCCTGTCATCAGACTGCTGACTTTCCTTTCATCTTCCCAGTCATCTTTCATATGATAATATGCCAGCAGCACATTCATTGCCGCCGCATAAGATGTAATCTCATTTCTGAGCATCCGCTGCTTTTTAACGGGATGAACCTTGCAGCGATGCATCTCTGCCTTCGTCTCTGTCTCATACAGGGAAGACAGCAGGACAACCGCAAATGTCATATCATAGGTCAGGGTCATCTGTCCCATAAAACCATACTCTTCTTTCAGAGAACGGCAAAGTCCGCAGTAATATGCCTTATATCTTTTTAAATCTTTCACCTTCAATTCTGGTTCACAGATCATAACATAGCCAAACATGGTTTTTATCTTCCTTCCCGATTACGCAGACCTTTATCCGGAGCGCTGTCTTCTGCTATTATAGCACGCATATACCGGGCCATTCATAACATTTTTATAAAATAATCTGTAGCACTTCTTTCAATCAGGGTTATTCTTTTTACAAACTCTGCCCGGGTGCCGGTAAGCCGGCTCTACGCCAATTTGTTAACCATATATATATTTCAGTTGACAATTGGTCTGCCATGCATTATATTGTCTTACAGAAAAACCGGACCATCTGAAAACACAGGCAAATTGTTCTGCCATATGTCACTGATGATCCGTTAACAAGGAGATAAAAAACTATGTCTGAATTCAGAACCGGGGGCCGCACTGCGCCATCCCGCACTAAAATGTTGACCGTTACCGGACTGATGACCGCCGTCATCTGTATCGTGGGACCTGTCTCAATCCCGATACCGGTAAGTCCTGTTCCTGTCACACTTACAAATTTTGCCGTCTGCATAGCTGTCTATGTACTCGGTCTGAAAGCCGGAACCGTAAGCTGTCTGATCTATCTCTGCCTGGGAGCTGCCGGACTCCCTGTATTTTCCGCATTCAGCGGAGGTATCGGAAAACTGGCAGGACCTACCGGCGGATATCTCGTCGGATTTCTTTTTCTTGCATTGATTCAGGGTTCCCTGATGTTTCGCTTTCCCGGGAAGAATGCCGCAGCCGTAATCGGTATGATCCTCGGAACTGCCGTATGCTATTGCTTTGGAACCTCCTGGCTGGCCGGACAGATGCATCTGTCCTTTGGCGCTGCGCTGACTGCCGGCGTAATTCCCTATCTGCCCGGAGACGCCGCAAAAATCATCCTCGCCGCTCTGGCCGGTCCGAAACTCAGTACAGCGGTACGAATAATATAAGAGAGGTTCCTCAGACACCTCACCCGATATACTTGCAGGCTGCCAGAGCCGCAACCGCGCCATCGGCAGCCGCCGTTGTAAGCTGGCGCACTTCCTTTGTCCGGCAGTCTCCTGCCGCAAAGATTCCCGGCGCAGACGTCATGCAGTCTTCCGCCGCAAGTATAAACCCGCTTCCGTCCAGCTTAACTACATCCGCAAAGATCTCATTCTTCGGAATCTGTCCTACAGCAATGAATACTCCGGCTACATCAAGTCTGAAATCTTTCCCTGTCTTTTTATTGGTCAGAATCAGCCCTTCCACCATATTGTCACCCAGGATGTCTTTCACTACGGTGCTCAGAACAAATTCAACATTTTCTTTGGCGGAAAGCCGTTTTACTATACTGTCCTCCCCGCGGAATTCGTCTCTCCGATGTACCAGATAAACTTTATTGCAGTAATTAGACAGAAATTCTGCATCCTGAAGAGCAGTGCTTCCTCCGCCGATCACAGCTACGTCCCGTCCGCGGAAAAACGCGCCATCGCAGGTAGCACAGTAAGAAACTCCTGCTCCGGTCAGCCGTTCCTCATTGGCAATTCCCAGATGTCTGTGCGTCACACCTGTTGCAAGGATAACGCTTCTGCAGGGATATACTCCCCCGGTCGTCTCTACTACTTTAATTCCATCCTCACTTCGAATCCCTGTTACCTTTTCAACCACAGTCTCCGCCCCCAGCTTCATTGCCTGATCGAGCAGATTCATGGAAAATTCACTGCCGCTTACGCTGGCAATTCCCGGATAATTTTCCACATTCGGCGACGATGTAATCTGTCCGCCGAAATTGCCTCCTTCAATAATAATCGTTCTCTTTCCGGCCCGCTGACCGTAAATAGCGGCCGTCATCCCGGCGGTTCCGCCTCCTACAATTCCGATATCGTACATAAATCAGCCTTCCTTTTCTGCATAACTTTTTATATTTGATGCATTTGCAAATTTTGAAACTTCACCGCCTTTTACCACAATCAGCGTAGGCGCCTGCATCACTCCGTACTGTTCCACCAGTTCTCTGTTTTCTTCCGCATCTACAATCTCATAAGGAATATGTGCTTTCTCAAGAGAATTTGCAGCCACACGACAGTTCGGACATGTTCTGGTCGTAAACAGAAGGGTTCTGGTTCCTTCTGATCCCGCCTCTGCCTTTGCTTCTTCCTGGGCCGCGGCCTGGGTTCTCGGACGCATATGGGAGTTTGTAATATCATATACCCGGCGTTCCCTGAACTCCTGTGTCTTTCCGTCATTCCAGTTTTTCACCGGACGGTAATATCCCGTAATACGGCTGTAAACTTCCGTCTCGGCTCCGCAGTACGGACATTTGTACTGTTCACCCGTAATATAGCCATGATCTTTACAAATCGAATAGGTGGGTGACATTGTATAGTAGGGAAGTTTATAGTTTTCTGCAATTTTTCTTACAAGAGCCGCCGCCGACTTCCAGTCAGGCAGTTTCTCGCCCAGGAATGTATGGAATACGGTTCCTGATGTGTACAGAGTCTGAAGTTCATCCTGTATATCCAGAGCTTCAAATACATCGTCTGTATATCCTACGGGCAGATGAGAACTGTTGGTATAATAGGGTGTTCCATTTTTCTCCGCTGCCGTAATAATATCCGGGAACTGTTCCACATCGTGTTTCGCCAGACGGTATGTGGTTGATTCTGCCGGCGTTGCTTCCAGGTTATAGAGATCACCGTACATCTCCTGATAATCCGACAGGCGTTCACGCATATGATTCAGCACATCTTTCGTAAACTGCCGGGTCTCCGGCGAAGTCAGGTCTTTCCGGATCCATTTTGCGTTCAGACCCGCCTCATTCATGCCGATCAGGCCGATTGTGGAGAAATGGTTGTCGAATGTACCAAGATATCTTTTTGTATACGGATAAAGCCCTTCGTTGAGAAGCTTTGTTATTACTGTACGCTTGATGTGGAGAGAACGTGCTGAAATATCCATCAGCCTGTC
>DWZZ01000184.1 GCA_019117305.1 Candidatus Mediterraneibacter merdigallinarum
AACTTTATGAGGGGGGAGATAGTTGTTTATCAACTATCTGATACATAGTATAAAGAGAAAATGTGTCAGAAGTATGAGTGAAGTATAAAAGGATAAGAAAATTTATAAAGAGAAAATAAAACCGGCATTCCCGTTTCAGAAGAATAAGGAATACCGGTTCTGTCAGGCCCGGGTATTGCGGAGATAGGTCCTGCCGCCGTTTTACTGCCGGGGGATCAGCTGAATGTTAAGATCTGCTCTGCCCTCTATACCGGGGACGTCTCCTTCATTGGTATACTGCCAGAAATCAAAATGATAGGGTGTCTGGGGGTAAGGTTCATAGTCTGCATACCAGAGCGGATATTCTGACAGATATTCCAGATCCAGCTCAAAGGCTTCCCAGAGCATATTGGCGTAGATCATGGGAGAATAGCCTGCATTTGCCATGGCGGCACAGAATATCTGTGTATTCTTTGTAAACTGTTCGCCTGTAACATTATCTGTTCTTGCCTCATCATCCAGAATACTTTCCGGATCGTATACGACAGGAAGCTGCAGGCTGTATCCTGCCAGATTTTCAAGGACGAAGTCTGCTTCTTCCTGCGCTTCTTCTTCATTGACGGCCTGTGCGAAAAAATAGACTCCAACATCAAACCCTGCTGCCTGGGCGTTTTCCATATTCCGGTGGAATTCCTGATCAAGACGAATGTTGCCTTCCTGGCCGTAGCCGCGGTAGCCCAGCCGGATAAATGCAAAAGAGAAACCGCTGTCCTTTAACTGCTGCCAGTCCACATAACCCTGGTGTTCAGATACATCTACACCAAGGCGGTATGTATAATTGTCATCTCCGGTATAGGAGAGAAGATCGCCGCTGCGGATAAAACATTCATTTTTATAGTTGTGTTTTTCCACATTTGGATTAATTTTAACCTGATAGGGATTCTGGTATACATCTACAAAATGAAGAATTTCCGGTTTCTGCGTATCTTCTTCCGCCGCATCAGGTTCCGGATCTATTTCCAGATCAGCAGCTTCTTTGGCTTCCTCTTTTGTTTTTTCTTCTGAAGCAGCCTCTGTACAGCTGGTCAGCAGAAACGCGGCCATTGCTGTCAGGACTATAAAATTCATTAAATATTTTTTCATAATTAACCGGCCTCTCTTACAAAGTCTTCATAGGTTCTCCAGGGATCGGCGTTGGAAAAACCACACATGCGGTAGAAGCATTCTGTCAGATAGCTTTTGCGAAGCTGATCTGCCTCATCCGTATAGTCGGGAAACAGAACCGTCATCTGCAGGATTACATCAGACTTTATTTTGGTCAGACAGTAAACCGTATTATCTGTGTGCTCGGAATCCCAGCCGGTTACGACAATTTTGCCGCTTCCGTTCTTGACGTTGTTCAGAATGACTTCTGCGGAAGTCAGACGTCCCATCTCAGATGTATAGACATAGTCGCTCATCTCCTCCAGATTCATGGAATCCGTGCGCTGAACAGCCTGAAAGATAAGCTGCGATCCGTCATCTGCGGAAAAGGTAATTTCTTCTATGTTTGTCCCGTAAGAAATTGTATCAAGCCGTGTGTTGTATGTAACATCATTATAAAAATCAGTCGGATACCAGAAGCTGAATTCATCTATGGAAGAAGAATAGAATTCATATTCAGAGGGGTCCAGAGCTGCTGTATAGTCGGCATCTGCATTTGGATCGATGTTAAAAGGCGTATCTTTTTTTGCGGTTTCTGTACTGCTGTCAGAAGAAGTTTTATCAGCACCTGTCTGTATATCGGATTCCGGATCCGCAGCTGTATTGTCTTCCGTTTCGCTTCCGGAAACGAGGGCATCCGGATTCTCCTGTGAATCATTGGAATCATTGTTTTCCCGTGCTACTGTCTGGGGCGTACCTTTTCCGGAAGAATTATTTGACAGATACCAGACAGTCAATCCGGTTCCCGCAGAGACGATCAGAACGGCGGCGACAGCAATGGCAACATAAAGAGCTGTCCTTGATTTTTTCGGAGCGTTGTCCGGAGACTGGGCCGGAAAAGTGTCCGTGTAGTTGATCGGGGCACTGTCCTGGAAGTTATTCTGAAAGTCCGGCTGAATATTTCCGTCGGGGCCGGGGGCAACGCGGGCGCCGCACTGTTCACAGAAAATGGCATTGTCCGGCAGCTGATAACCGCAGTTTTGACATATCATTTTTATTCCTCCCATATTGTAAAATACTGAATCAGTGGGTAATTGCTATCCAGAATTATTATATAATCAAAAAAGGGACACGTCCAGAGCAGATATGGTTTCTGTTGTTTTATAAGTTATCTAAAGGAATGAGGGACTATCGGATTGGTTTATATGGTGTTATAAAGTGCTGTGAAGCCCGGAAATACGGGCTTCTTTTAATTCGGCCTTTTTGTATTGTGTTGCAGTTTGCTGTCCCGGACTGTCCCAAAACTGTCCAAAAAACAGACTGGCTATAGTAAGGGGATTATTGTGGTTATTCTTAAATAGTGACTTTGGTTTTCTACAATGATACAATGTAAATAAGATTATAAATTGATAAATAGACAAAATAAATTAATCAAAACATTAATCGGGAGGGAAATATTTTAATGATACGCTTTTTTGTAAGTGATGATGTTACATCCTTAATTTCGAAACGAAAAATGGAGATAAATAGTTATGCAACAATGCTTATGAGAACAGATGAAAAATATATAGAGCCTATATTTGTTTATTCATATTCCATTTTTGAAAGTACTATTACAGAAATACTGCGCTACTATTTAAATGCCTTTCCTGAAAAAATAAATAAAAATATCAATATTGGGAAAGAACAATTACTTTCGACGTCTATGACTCATGATATCTTAGTGAGTTATATAGAGGAATATATTCGAAAATATTCAAGTAAAACACTATCAGAATATTTACGTTTTTTTAAAGAAACGCTAGATATCGATGCCTCTTTAGATTTGCCATTGGTGGACAAAATTTCTAAGCAAAGAAATATTATTGTGCATGATAACTTCAAAAGAGATTTGCTTTCTTTATATATTAATAATGTAAAAGCGCCTTGCTCCAATGGGGCTGAATTATTGAGTTATATACGGTTTTTAAATGAGATTTTAGATATAATAAGCGCTAAGATATGTTCAAAGTATGCAGAATATACAAAAGAAAAATTAGTACGTTGCGTCTGGAACTCTGTATTTTCAACTCCGGTTTTGCGGTTTGACGACATATGGAATTTTGACGTAAATGGGGCATTATTTATTAAGAATTTTGAAACTATAAAAGAAAAAGTAAAAATTATAAGTAGTACTGAAAGATTGTTTTTAGCAATTATTTTTCAACAATTCAATAACAGTATCAATGAAAAGTTGTTTTCATTTAGGGAAATTCCTTCATTTGTTAGTTTGGACAATGAAAGTAAAAATAAATTGATTGAACTTATAAATTTCTTCAAATATTATCCTTTATTTTTCGGAGGAGAAGAAATTAAAAAATAGCAATTCATGTTTTATGTAAGGTATGAATATTTTTAAAGATGTTACGGTTTATTATTTACGATAATCTTCCAACATAAAATCTTATACATATTGGTTCTGACTTGACTATGGCAAATTATACTAGACCGTCAAAGAACTCGGAAATATCAGCATTGAAGATTTTGCTGAGAGCGACAAGCTCGCTGACTTTGATATTCATTCTATTTGTTTCAAGTTTTGCATAAGTGCTTTTGGAAATTTCAATTCCCATAAGCTGTAAATGTGCAACAACTTGGTCTTGTGTCATATTCGCTTTGCGTCTTAGACGTTGGATATTGTGACCGATATCCATGTCTGGTCTGATTTTCTGCATACTGATATAACTCCCCGATAATTCGTAATAAAGAAATATTTCGTCATAACGAAAAGGAGAGAGATAATGAATTTTGAGAAAATATTTGAAAGAGCAACAATCAGAGGCGTAGCTGATTACTTGCTATTTGGGGTCGGACCAGATGAAGATAATCGGAGCTACGAAGAACGTTTGGACGATTTGTATATAAAATTTGAGAAAGCGGTAAAAAAATATGATAACAGTCCGACCTCTGAATTACTCGATTTATCGAATGAATTATCTAGTGAGACAGCAAGCGTCTATGCAGAGATAGGTCTGCAAGCGGGTATACTGTTGATGAAAGATATGGTAAAGAATATCAGGGAAGAAAAGGAAACTTTTATTCCCGACTTTGAGAATAGAAAAGATGAATTTAATGTCAACGCAACATTACTGGAGGGAATGTATAAAGAACGAGTAGAGAGTGCGTTGGAAGATGTGTTACAGAAAGATGAGTGTTATCAGAAGATAAGCAAAGAGACAAGGAGAAAGATTGAGGAAATAGATAAACTTGTACTTGGCAAAGAGGAATGGCTGATTATTGACAGAGCATTGTCGGCGACAAACGAAAGGTGCGCGGAGTATGGGAGAGTGTTGTATGGATTGGGATTTTGGGATGCAATAAAATTATTAAAATGATAATGTCGGTTAATAGAAAATATGGTAAGATGAAAGAAAAGTTGAAATCTTTGAGGGAGAAAATATGGATAATAGTGGAATTATTGATATTGATGATTTTTATGACAGATGTGAAAGGGAAGGGATAACTCCTTTTGCAGCTGTGAGTTCTTTAGATAATAAGGATGTTATTTTACAGACAGATGATATTGAAGAATTGTTTGAATTATGTAAGTTAAATAAAATAAATACGATATTTTATTCTTATGGTTATCCTGATATCCAAAACTACCGAATAGATATAGATAAACTGATAGAAGAACTTAAAAAGAGATATGAAAGAAAACTGGATATAGCTATGTTTAGTTTGCAATATATCCCAAAAGACTATTTTGAGGATATTTTACAAAATCTCGTATCGAAGATGCAAGTGTGTGCGGAACAACAAAATAAGAGAATTATAGGAATTAATGAGGATGAACCAGATTATTTTCAAGCGTTTGTATGTTTAAACGGTTATAAAGTTGCCGTGTTCTTGAATGTGGAATGGGATGAAGATGATGACGAAAACGAACCGTTAATGATAGCAAGCAAATTTTATAAAGATTTTTTAAATGAGCTTGATCAAAAACTGCAAGAGCGTATTTCTAAGGCGACAGATGAAAATCGAATTATAAAGGAGAAAAAGGAAGAAGAATATCAATTAGCACTAAAAGAGATAGAAGAGTTTCTGAAAACAGATGATAAAATAATGGAATGTAAGTTTAAAAATGCAAGACAAACATATGCAGACCAGTTAAGAATGGAGTGGGGAGAAAAAATAGGGCAGACTATTTTGCAAAAGGATGTAAAGGGAATAGTAGAAAAAGTGTATACACAAAGGAAAAGTATTTAGGGGAAAGAGTTGTGAAAAAGAAAAGTAGAATATATGGTGTTATTATTGCCGTTCTGGGTGTATTGTTAATTGTCTCATTAGGTCTGAATATTATATTGCTTATGAGATGTCTTAATCAAACAAGTGAAATAAATTTTACGGGAGATAATTCGGCTATTGAGAATGAAGTGAATTTTAACAAAGAACTTATAGGTACATGGCGTTATGGAGATGATGAGATAATAATTTCTGAGGATGGCTCATATATTTGGACAGATTATTCAAGTGGAGATGAGCCTTATATCTATGAATGTAAAAAAGGATATATCAGTGATAATGTAATGATTATTACGGATAATTATTCAAATCTAATATCTGAGGACGGTATTATGGAAAACAAAGATACTCATTACTATTCTTATAAAGACATTCCTGATGATGAATGGGAAAGTGGAGTAAAAACTGGCGGATACCAAATTATTTTTCATGGAGAGTCCTTTGGCTTGCAGACAGACTCTAATATGACTAATTACAATTTTATAAAGCAATAATAAGAATACTAAAATAGGAGTGAGGTAAAGGAACAAGGCGGAGCCGAGACGCCGTAGGGGCAGTCCTTTACGAAACGGACACAGCCAATACAACCATGATACAGATGAGGACTTGAAAGGTCACAGCCTTGCAAGTCCTCTTGTGCGTTACTGATGATTTTTTTCGAGGAAGAGAGCTTCCTTTTCTATTTCCTTCTGAAATGCGTTTCTTGACAGACTGAGGGTTTCTGGTTTGCGTTCATAACAGCCTTTCTCCGGTGAATAGGCAAGTGTGGTGATTTCCGGCTTGCAGTTTTCTTTGTCAATCCCGTAGTAGATGATACGGGAAGTTTCCAGATACATCCCGATACTGTCAAAGTCTTTTGTGTAAATCTGATGTCTCTCCGGCGTGATAAGGTCAGCCGGACAATCATAATATTCTGGGGAGTCATCCCGGTAGAAGAGGGGGAGCATGTGCATTTCGTTACAGCTTGTGTTTACAATCACATGAAACCTCGGAATGAGTGCGCTGTACTGTGGCATGTAGGCGGTGTAAGTATCGTCCACATCATTCACCAGATACTCCGCTTCTTTGTAAAAGACATAGGGGAGAGGGGAAACCTGCCCGGTGACAACGCCCTTTGTGGGGATTTGCATAGGTACGTTTTTTCCTAAGAGCCAGTCAATGTTTACGTCCAGAGCGTCAGCGATCAGTTCCAGTTTATCCTGCTTTGGATTATAGTTCCCGGAAAGATAGGAACTGAACGCTCCTTTACTTATCCCGGTTTTCTGTACTAATTCCACTTGTCTCATTTTCCGTACTCCCATAGCAAATTTAATCCGCTCCGCAATCGTATTCATATCTGTTCTCCTCAACTTTCCTTTTAAGGTCAATCCACTGTTTCTAGGACTACTATATCACGGGCAGAAGAAAAAAGAAAGAAAAAGTTTATAAAAAACTAAACTTTCTGTCGAAAATGCGGCGAAAGGATGTTAAGATACAAATAGTTCAGAAATATCTAAATTTTTTGGCGCGCCCGATATTGCTGAATAATAAACAGAAAATAGAAGACACTGACCTATCGGTGAAACGGGGAGAAAGGATATTGTATGATTATCAATCTGACAAAGGAACAGATAAAAGATGTATTTGGAGAATTGCGGTACATGGGAGCGGACAACTGCTATAAGTATGACAAAGAGAGCCGGAAGAGAACGGATGAAGTGGAAGCCTTAAGACAGAGTTTATTCCCATACAGCATTTTTATCCTCACGCACTCCGGCATACATTTGCGACAAGGTGTTTTGAAGCAGGGATTGAGGCGAAAGTCGTGCAGGGCTTCCTCGGACACTATTCCATAGCGATTACACTGGATTTGTATACACATGTTACGAATGATAAAGCAAAGATAGAAATGGACAAGCTGGAAAATTTATATCAAGAGATAATCTGAGATAAGAAAGAATATAGAGATAAGATGAAAAGTGCAAAATACCTTTGGAACGGAACTGTCCCAAAACTGTCCACGGGGTATACAGGACAGTTCCATGAACGGCGAAAACCCGCTAACCACAAGGGCTAACGGGTTTCGTGTTGTTATAGTTATCTAAAGGAATGAGAGTAAAGTGCGACGCTCTGCAGCGTCTAAACTTTATGAGGGGGGAGATAGTTGTTTATCAACTATCTGATATATAGTATAGCCGGAAAATATGTCAAAAATATGAGTGAATTCTAAAAGAAAAAGAAAATATCTAAAACAGTAATAAAGAAAGTATAATGAAAATGAAAGGCCAGTTTTGTAATAAAAAAGTAGACAGAGTATGCAGTATATAAGAGATGGCAGATTTGGAGATATTAAGTTTTTCCCACATCTCACACTCCGGAGAGAGAAGGGATTCCAGTCTTCTGAAATGAACGATTGTTGAAAAAAACTGTTCTCTTAATTCGCTGTCTATAATTAACCCCTTAATTAGTAAATCTTTAATAAATTATATATCGGTAAATTTTGTGTTTCAGAGAAAAATGTACGCATGAATGAAATGTTGAGGATACAGGGAAAACATTATATAATAAATAAAATAGTTCGGATGCTATTGAATGAAAGAAGGGAGAGAAAGGACGTGAGATAAAGTATGTTTTGCGGCAATTGCGGAAAAAAGAATGAGGAGGGCGCAAGATTCTGCGAATTTTGTGGGACGCCTTTATTAAATGAGGCGGAAGGGCGGAATCAGGAGCCTGCGCAGGATTCTGCGCAGCCCTTTACAGAGCAGAACCAGTACGGACGGTTCTTATCCGGAGAGCCTGTGAGGGAACAGCAGACGCAGCAGGGGCAGGAGGGAGAAACGCTACAGCCTGCGCAGCAGAAACAGCCCTCCGGAAAAAAGGGAAAGCGGTGGATCTGGGGAATCGCTGCCGCTGCCGTACTGATAACTGCTCTGATTATTGCGGGGATACTGATCTTCAGAGACAGACAGGAAAAACAGCGTTATCAGAACGCGCTGGCGTCGGGTGACAGATATCTGGAGGAAATGGATTATGAGAAGGCAGAGGATTCCTATCTTGAAGCGATTTCCATTGATCCGAAACAGAAAGAGCCTTATCTGGGACTGGTTGATACATATGTTGCCATGGAAGATTATGACCGGGCAGTGAAGACGGCTGAAGAAGCAAAAGCAGTGCTTCCGGAGGAAGACCAGCAGGAGTTTGACGATATTATCCAAAAATGGAGTAATGTAATTGAATATACATGGGCAGTGGAGCCGGAGATAGAGGCGGAGGATATCACTTATATACAGTCAGGTGATTTGCTCAGTTTTTCTGCGAATGAAAGAGAGAAACAAAAAGATTCAGAGTATGCCGTTATCGTGCAGGACGGACTTTTTGGAATAATCCGCAGTGACGGTACTGTTGTGGTGGAACCGGAGTATATAGATATCAGTGAGTATTATGGCGGTGCGTATCTGATGCGCAGGGCGGTACCACAGTATGAGTCTTCTGTAAATTCCGACTGGGATTTGTATTTTTTTGATGAAAAAACAGAAGAAATTACGATGGCGGAAGGCCTGGGATCCGGTCCGGATCCGATGGGAGCCTATTATTACTGCGGCGGTCTTCATAATATAAATGAAGCGTATACATATCTGGACTATCAGTTTGAAGAACCGGATTTCCCCGTGCCGGTACAGCGGTCGGATGATATATTTGAAAGCTCTGACGGATATTATGGTTACTGGCTGCAGGGAATGTATGCGGTCTACAGCGACGGAGCTCTTACTACGGACTTTATTTATGAAGAATGCGGTTCTGAATCGAATGGTGTTCTGGCAGCGAAAAAGGACGGAAAATGGGGGTATATAGCGGCCGATGGAACAGAAGTTATCCCCTTTGAATATGATTCATCCTGGCAGATCTTCAGCGGAGATGAAGAGATTTCATATTGTTATGCTGCTTCGGAAGGCTATATTCCCCTGGTTAAAGACGGTATGTGGGAGATGCGGGATACTGCCGGCAATGTGGTGATTCCCGCAGGCGTATTTGAAGCCATACGTCCGGTAAACGAAGGAAAGTGCTGGGTTCAGAAGAATGGAAAATGGGGCGTAATACAGCTTGAAACGGGAGACGTCCGGACAGACGAACCGGAAGACGGCGCAGATGGTGAAGCTGATCAAGAACCCCGGACAGAGGCAAAGTCTGAAGAAGAACTGCGGGCAGTTCTAGAGGAGAACATCTCCGATCTGATTGTGAATTTTGAATATGATGATTATGACGGAGACGGGGTCAGCGAGGCTTTCGGAATTACCTCACCGGAAGATTATGATGAGCTGGGGCTTTGCGGAGACGTGGGAGTCTGGTTTATAGACTGTGAAGGAAACTGTACACAGCTTATGTCGGATACATACGGATATCTTCATCAGCAGAAGGTCACGGCAGGACAGCAGAAATTTATTGTGTGGGAAATGTCAGGAGGCGGCTCCGGAAGTCTGTCCTATATTTTCGGAATAAGGGACGGAAGTCCTTACGAACCGCTGATTTCAGGACAGTATATGCAGTTTGAAACCGCGAAATATGATGATGCGGTGTATGTAGGCCAGACGTCTGATTTCAGTATGGGTTACCACAATTACATAATTACCGAATTTGTGTTTGATTCTGACAGCGGGGAATTTATTGAAATGTAAATTTACAGATACATTTACAAATGAGGGGAAAATGAAGCGGTGAAATGAGATGTTTGAACCGAACAGCCGTCTGATATCTTAATATCAGGTTCTGCTTCAGCTCTTTTCGGGGGGGGGGAAAATAAAACAGCGAAAACCCGTCAACCTTTCAGCTGACGGGTTTCCGTTGTTTTTATAGTTATTAAAGGAATGAGAGTAAAGTGCGACATCCCGGTTTCCCCGGGATGCCTTTACTTTATGAGGGGGGAGATAGTTGTTTTATCAACTATCTGTGTCTCAGTATAATGAGAAAATGTGTCAAAAATATGATTAAACTCTAAAAGAAATCGAAAGAAAATTATGATTTTATTAAGATCAGTTTTCTTCAGGAATACGAATGGTCTCACCGGCATAGATTTGGTCCGGATTGGAAATATGGTTCAGTTCTGTCAGGACGGACACGGTTGTTTTAAATCTTGCCGCAATTCCGCTTAAAGTATCGCCGGGACGGATAACGTAGGTGACATAGTCGGATTCAGGGCGGGAAGAACCGATGGAAAGATGATTCAGGCCGGCTCTCCTGATCAGAGAAGGATAGTCTGTAAATCCGCGGTCCAGATCCACATCTCCCCGGATACCCGGTATCCGGCCCTGATTTGTGAACTGCCAGATACCGCAGTTTGTGCCGTCGAAGTTTTCGCTGTACCGGGCATACCAGAGTGCGTAGCGTTTCCGCAGGTCATTGCCCAGATAAGTATCTATAAAATTCCGGTTGCTGTAAAACATGGAGAAATATCCTCTATCTTCTATGCGGCCGCAGAAGCTTCGGACAAGACTTCGGGCAAGGGCGCCGGTAAAAGGAATACCCTGTCTGCGTATATAGTCGGCAGAGGCTTCCTCAATATCGTAACAGACCGGGTATTCCAGACGAAATGAGGAAATGGCTTTTACGCAGCTGTCGGCTTCTTCTGCGGCTTCGGAAGGAGAGGTGGCATAGCAGAACCAGTATACGCCGAAGGGGATTCCGACCCGGCTGCATTCAGACGCATTTCGCCGGAATCTCCGGTCTATAGTGCCGGAACCATATCCGGCCCGCAGCATGGCAAAACGGTAACCGGCGTTTTTTACACGTTCCCAGTCGATCTCGCCCTGGAATTCACTTACATCAAGACCTTGTGTGCTCATAGAAAAACTCCTTTTTTGAATAAACAGCATCACATTTGGAAAAAGATAGTGTATAATAATTAACGACGCAGCGTTCGGACTGCTATATTAGAAGAGATTACGCTGAAGATGCTGAATTTTTCTAATATATTATATTGTATGAAAATCAGAGGGGAAAGGTGATTATATGCGAAGATGGAAAATAATTCTGACGGCTGCGGCTCTGGCGCTGGCTGCGGCAGGCTGTTCTCCGGGAAATGAAAAAGAAGAGGAGCCGGTGAAAAAGGTAGAAGATCTTGTGATTGAAGTTGATCAGCCGGAAGCCGCACAGGAGACAGAGCAGGAAGAAGATAAGGAGAAAGAAGAGACGCCGGAGCAGAAGACAAGGACACAGACCGTTGTTCTTGATCCGGGGCATTCGTCGGTAGTGGCAAGCGGGACAGAACCGCTGGGACCCGGGTCTACGGAGAACAAAGCGGCGGATACATCCGGAACGTCAGGGACGGTCAGCGGACTCACCGAATATGAGCTGAATCTTACCGTCAGTCAGAAACTGAGAACGGAGCTTCAGAACCGGGGATATACGGTACTTATGACCAGGGAGTCAAATGATGTTCCGGTAAGCTGCATCGAAAGAGCAGATGTGGCGAATAATTCTGATGCAGACGCATTTGTCCGGATTCACGCGAACGGCTCAGAGGATTCTTCGGCAAAAGGAGCGATGACGATCTGTATTACACCGGATAATCCATTTTATCCGGCACTCTATGAACAGGCAAGGGCGCTGTCAGACTGCATTATCAATAATCTCAGCGAAGTGACAGGATGCGAGAACGATGGAGTGTGGGAGACGGATTCAATGAGCGGCAATAACTGGAGCCAGGTCCCGGCAACGATTGTTGAGATGGGATACATGACAAATCCGGATGAAGACGCGCTTATGGCCACAGATGATTACCAGAATAAAATTGTCAAGGGAATTGCGGATGGAATTGACCAGTATTTCGGCTACAGATAGCGTGGGAGACTGCCGCAGAAACACAATATATCCGGCAGATCCGGGAAATGAATAACGGCGAAAAAGGAGATAATCTGTCTGAAGCAGTTCAGAAAGAACATCTCCTTTTTTTAACTATGAGGAAAAGCCGCTATGTATAAAAAATCATAAAAACTCAGGAGTTTTTTCTATTGTCTGCCTTTTGATTTCCCCATATAATAATTGTTAACGGTATTTTTTTTAAATCAAAATTATAAAAAAGGAGGTATTTCATGTTAGAACAGACCTACTATGACAAGGCTGATGAAATTATTGCAGAACACGGGTCACAACAGGCAGCACTTATTCCTATTATTCAGGATATTCAGGCGGAATATCGGTACCTGCCTCCGGAACTTCTCAGTTATGTTGCTGAGAAACTGGGAATCAACGAGGCGAAAGCTTACAGTGTGGCTACTTTTTATGAGAATTTTTCCTTTGAGCCAAAGGGAAAATACATCATTAAAGTCTGTGACGGCACGGCCTGTCATGTGCGTAAGTCTATTCCGATTCTGGAAAGATTGTACAGTGAACTGGGCCTTTCTGAGGAAAAAGCGACCACGGATGATATGCTGTTTACGCTGGAGACAGTTTCCTGTCTGGGAGCCTGCGGGCTTGCGCCGGTCCTTACGGTAAATGACAAGGTATATCCGGCCATGACCCCGGACGCCGCGGCGGAGTTGATTCGAGAGTTGAGAGGAGCATAAGCGTATGGAGAGAATTGCAGACAGAGAAGCTCTCGGACAGGTACGGGAAGCTTCGAAAGCACAGGTTGCAGACAGCAGATGCAGGATTCTGATCTGTGCCGGGACAGGATGCCTGGCAGGCGGATCGGGCGAAATATATGAGAGAATGTGTGAACTGGTGAAAGATCATCCGGATGTGGAAGTACATTTCGGGCCGGAGATCGCCCATGGAAACGGGGAGATCAGCGTAAAAAAAAGCGGATGCCACGGATTCTGTGAGATGGGGCCTCTTATGCGGATTGAACCTCAGGGGATTCTGTACACGAAAGTACAGCCGGAAGACTGCGATGAGATCTTTCACAGAACTATAGAAAAAGGCGATATTATCCGTCATCTGCTGTTCAAGCAGGACGGAATCGAATACCAGAAGCAGGAAGAGATTCCTTTTTATAAAAAGCAGACCAGAAACGTGCTGAAAAACTGCGGACATATTGACGCAGAGCACATTCAGGAATACATATCAACCGGAGGATACCAGGCACTGGAAAAGGCGCTGTTTGAAATGACTCCGGAGGAAATTATTCAGGAGATTTCCGATTCCCGCTTAAGAGGAAGAGGCGGCGGCGGATTCCCCACCGGTTATAAATGGTCCCAGGTGGCAAGGCAGGCCGAGAAAAAACGATATGTTGTCTGTAACGGAGATGAGGGCGATCCGGGCGCGTTTATGGACCGGAGCATCATGGAGGGGGATCCTCACAAGATGATCGAGGGCATGATGATCGCGGCTTATGCGGTGGGAGCTCAGGAAGGCTATATTTATGTAAGGGCAGAGTATCCGCTGGCCATCAGCCGTCTGAAGCTGGCAATTGCCCAGGCGGAGGAGTGCGGACTTCTGGGAGACCATATTCTGGGAACAGATTTTTCTTTCCGGCTGCACATCAACCGGGGAGCCGGCGCGTTTGTGTGCGGGGAAGGAAGCGCTCTGACCGCGTCCATTGAAGGCAACCGGGGAATGCCCAGAGTCAAACCTCCGCGTACCGTGGAACAGGGTTTGTTCGGTAAGCCTACTGTTTTGAATAATGTGGAAACATTTGCCAATGTTCCCATGATTATCATGGACGGCGCGGAGTGGTTTAAGAGTATCGGACCGGAGAACAGCCCGGGGACAAAGGCATTTGCCCTGACGGGAAGCGTGAAGCATACCGGACTGATCGAAGTGCCTATGGGAACAACCCTGCGCGAAGTTATTTATGATATCGGCGGCGGCATCAAAGGAGACGGGAAATTTAAGGCAGTACAGATCGGAGGTCCGTCAGGAGGATGTCTTGTTACGCCTCATCTGGATGTAAGCCTTGATTTTGACTCTCTGAAAAAAATGGGAGCCATGATCGGCTCCGGCGGTCTGGTTGTTATGGACAATCATACCTGTATGGTTGAGGTTGCCCGGTTCTTTATGAATTTCACACAGAATGAAAGCTGCGGCAAATGTGTGCCCTGCCGGGAAGGCACAAAGCGGATGCTGGAGATTCTGGAACGGATTGTTGCCGGAAACGGAAAGGTGGAAGACCTGGATCTTCTGGAAGAACTGGCCAATACAATTACGGAGACAGCGCTGTGCGGTCTTGGAAAAAGCGCGGCTCTTCCGGTTATGAGTACACTGAAGCTGTTCCGGGATGAATATATGGAACATGTTGTGGACAAGAAATGCGCGTCCCACACCTGTACGGCGCTGCGGCGCTTTATCATAAGTCCGGAGCGGTGCAAGGGATGTTCCAAGTGCGCAAGGAACTGTCCGGTGGGAGCCATCAGCGGTCAGCTCAGGGAACCATATGTAATTGACACGGAAAAATGCATCAAGTGCGGCGCGTGCGAGAGCGCCTGTGCATTCGGCGCAATACATGTAGAAGGGTAGGAGGAGTCGAGCATGAGTTATATGACAATCAATAACCGCAGGGTTGCGTTTACAAACGAGAGAAATGTCCTTTCTGTAATCCGGAAATCAGGAATCGACCTGCCTACATTCTGCTATCACTCGGAACTGTCTACATACGGAGCCTGCCGTATGTGCGTAGTGGAGGACGAACGGGGAAGAATTTTCGCGTCATGTTCTGAGGTGCCCAGAGACGGCATGGTGATCTATACCAATACTCCCCGGCTGCAGCATCACAGAAGAATGATTATCGAGCTGCTGCTGGCTTCCCATTGCAGAGACTGTACGACCTGCGCGAAGAACGGCGTCTGTACGCTGCAGAAACTGTCCCGTCAGCTGGGTATTACCGAGGTCCGTTTTGAAAACAACAAGAAACAGCTTCCGCTGGATACCTCTTCGGAATGTGTTATCCGGGATCCGAACAAATGCATTCTGTGCGGAGACTGTGTGCGTACCTGTGAAGAGATTCAGGGACTGGGAATTCTGGATTTTGCCTTCCGCGGCTCCAGGATGCAGGTAATGCCGGCATTTAACAGGGATCTGGCGCAGACAGACTGTGTGGGCTGCGGACAGTGCCGTGCGGTCTGCCCTACCGGCGCGATCAGTATTAAACAGGATGTGGCTCCGGTGTGGGCGGCTCTGGCGGACAGAAATATCCGTGTAGTAGCCCAGATCGCTCCTGCGGTCCGTGTGGCAGTAGGAGACAAGTTCGGCATTAAGAAGGGCGAAAATACGCTGGGACGTCTGGCGGCTGCCCTTAGAAGAATCGGATTTGACGAAGTGTACGATACAAATTTCGGCGCCGACCTGACGGTAATGGAAGAGTCAAAAGAACTGGTAGAACGGCTGAAATCCGGAGAAAATCTGTCGCTGTTTACCTCCTGCTGTCCGGCCTGGGTGAAATTCTGCGAGAACCGGTATCCTCAGTTCCGGAGGAATATATCAAGCTGCAAATCGCCCCAGGAGATGTTCGGCGCTCTGATAAAAGAGGAAGCGCGGATGAATGCTGCGAAAGCGGCGGAAAACGGGGAAGAGAATGTGAAAAAGACCGTAGTGGTTTCCATCATGCCCTGTACGGCAAAGAAAGCCGAGATCCGCAGACCGGAACATTTTACCGAGGGTGAGCAGGACGTGGATTATGTTCTTACTACCACAGAGATTACCCGCATGATTCAGGAGGCAGGCATCGACCTGTCCCAGGTAAAGCCGGAGTCGCTGGATATGCCCTTCGGACTGGCGTCCGGAGCCGGAGCGATTTTCGGAGTAACCGGAGGCGTGACGGAAGCGGTGCTCCGCCGGCTTGTGGGCAGCAACCGGGAGGAAGATCTGGAAGCCATCAGTTTTACGGGAATCCGCGGCGTAGACGGAATCAAGGAGGCCCAGATTGAGCTTGGAGGCCGGACCGTAAAGATTGCGGTTGTAAACGGACTGCACTGTGCAAAAATCATCCTGGACAGAATGGAGGCGGGAGAGGCACACTATGATTTCGTGGAGGTTATGGCCTGCAAGAGAGGCTGCATTGCCGGAGGCGGACAGCCTGTTCCCATTGGACCGAGGACGAAAAAAGCCAGACTGGAAGGGATCTATAAGATCGACAATATGGCCCAGATCCGGCTGTCCAATGAAAATCCCATTGTGGCCAGCGTATATGACGGCATCCTGAAAGGAAAGGAACACAAGCTTCTTCATAATGAATAAACAAAAAGACGGAACTGCCGCGGTGTGGAAGACGCCGTGGCATGAAAAGAGGGAGCCTATGAGATTTTCGCATGAGCTGATTGTTCCGGAGGAGGGACTGCCGTTCAAGCTTTTTCTGTTTGAAGGCTGGAACGGGAATTATTTTCGGGAGAAGCACTGGCACCGGTCTGTTGAGATATTTGCCGTATGCCGGGGAGAACTGGGATTTTTTGTTGACGACAGAATGTGGCGGCTGACAGCGGATGAATTTATCATCGTAAATTCCAATGAAGTTCACTCGATTGACGCGCCCCGGCCCAATGAGACGATTGTTCTTCAGATCCCCCTCAAGATGTTTGAGGAATATTTTACGGAAGAGCAGTTTATCTGGTTCACCCATGAGCCCGGAAAAAAAGATGAGCGCTTCATGGAACTGATAAAAGATCTGTTCCGGGTTTACACGGAGAAGCAAATCGGCTATAATCTGAAGGTGAAAAGTATTTTCTATAATATCATGTATTTCCTTGTAAAAGAGTACCGGCTGACACAGATCGATCAGGATTCGGTAAGGAAGAACAGAAACCTGAACCGGCTGTCGTCCATTACTTCTTACATGAAGGAAAATTATGCAGGAGAGCTGACGCTTGAGACTGTGGCCCGGGTGTTCGGGTATTCGCCGACCTATCTCTCCAGAATGTTCCAGAAGTATGCCGGGATTACATTCAAAAGTTATCTTCAGAGCATCCGGCTGGGATATGCGCTGAAAGATCTGGAGAGCGGGAAATACAGTATTACAGAGACTGCTCTTCGGAACGGATTTTCGGGAAGCAAAGGCCTGGCCCGGGCATTCCGCAAAAAATACGGAATGCTGCCGAGCGAATATCGTGAAAAGACAGGAAATGGGCATTAAATGGCTAATTTTTTGGTCGAAAAGATGCCCTTAAGTTGATAAAATGACCTCACAAACCTGCAGATGCAGGAACGCGGACCTAAGTTGCCGGACAGGCAGCTCAGGAATAAAAACACCGTATACATAAGGAGGTCAGAAAATTGGAAATTAAACAGTTGACAGATGCGTCCTTTGGCAAGTACGGAAGAGTACTGACAGAGTTTCCTTTTGAGAAAATCTTAAAGGAGATGGAGCATACGCCGCTTCCGGAGGATGTTATCTATGTGGCCTCAGTGGAAGAGCTGGAAGCTCTGCCCGAGGCTGAGGCAGTAAGCCAGAAAGGTTTTGGCGGACTGCCAATCCAGATCGGTTACTGCAACGGAGATAACTACAGTCTGAATGCGGTGGAATACCACAGAAGTTCGGAGATCGACATCGCAGTCACGGATCTGATTCTTCTGCTTGGATGCCAGCAGGATATCCAGGAAGGGGACGTGTATGACACGTCGAAGATCGAAGCATTTTTCGTGCCTGCCGCGACAGCGGTGGAACTCTATGCGACGACCCTTCACTATGCGCCGTGCACGGCCCGGAAAGGCGGATTCCGCTGCGCGATTATCCTGCCGAAGGGAACCAATGACGCGCTTTCCTTTGAGACATCCAAAGAGGGAGAAAACCGTCTGCTTGCAGCGGTAAACAAGTGGCTGATTGCCCATGAGGAAGCAGGAATCGAAGGCGCTTTCTGCGGACTGCAGGGCGAGAATCCTCACGTATAGGCTGCCGGCAGAAGGAAAAGGCGGTTTTGCCGCCTTAAAAACAAAATAGGCAGAGCGGTTCAGAAAGAAAGCCGCAGGCAGGAAAGAAAGAGAGGATAAGAATTATGAACAATATGCCTGAATTAAAAATCGGAGTTGTTGCAGTGAGCAGAGACTGCTTCCCGGAGAGCCTGTCCGTAAACAGGAGAAAAGCGCTGATTGACGCGTACACAAAGAAATACGGCGAGGGAACAGTTTATGAATGTCCGATCTGTATTGTAGAAAGCGAGATCCATATGGTACAGGCTCTCGAGGACGTTAAGAAAGCTGGATGCAATGCACTGGTTGTATATCTTGGAAACTTCGGACCGGAGATTTCCGAGACTCTGCTTGCAAAGCACTTTGAAGGACCGAAGATGTTTATCGCAGCAGCTGAAGAGTCACAGAATGATCTTCTTGACGGACGTGGAGACGCATACTGCGGTATGCTCAACGCAAGCTACAACTTAAAACTCAGAGGCGTGAAGGCGTATATTCCAGAGTATCCGGTAGGAACAGCTGAGGAATGCGCAGATATGATCCATGAGTTCGAGCCCATCGCACGTGCGGTATATGCTCTGAACAACCTGAAGATCATCAGCTTCGGACCCCGCCCGCTGAACTTCCTCGCATGTAACGCACCGATTCAGCAGCTTTACAACATCGGCGTTGAAATTGAAGAGAACTCAGAGCTTGATCTTTTTGAGGCATTCAATAACCATGCTGGCGACGAGAGAATTCCGGAAGTTGTAAAAGAAATGGAAGCAGAGCTGGGAGAAGGCAACAAGAAACCGGAAGTTCTTACAAAACTTGCTCAGTATGAGCTGACTCTGAAAGACTGGGTAGAGGATCACAGAGGATACCGCAAATTCGTGGCAATCGCAGGAAAATGCTGGCCGGCATTCCAGACACAGTTCGGATTTGTACCGTGCTATGTCAACAGCCGTCTGACTGGAAGAGGAATCCCGGTATCCTGTGAGGTGGATATCTACGGCGCACTGTCTGAGTTTATCGGAAGCGTTGTATCCAAAGATGCAGTTACTCTGCTGGATATCAACAATACCGTACCGAGAGATATGTATGAGTCTGAGATCAAAGGAAAATATGATTATCA
>DWZZ01000018.1 GCA_019117305.1 Candidatus Mediterraneibacter merdigallinarum
AACAGCAAGAAAAATATTCAACAGAATCCTGAAAATAAAACTTGCAGGTTTCGGTTTTACATATAGTTTACTGTTTATAAGATATGTATTTTCCATTTTTATTCCTTATTAATTTCATTAAAGTCGAAGAAATTTATCTCCTTCACCTTCATAATTCCACTATTTTAACAACGCATAATTCTTTAACTTCTGAATAAGTTCATCATTATTCCCATATGCCAGAAGTATCTTCATCTGAGAATCCTCATAAAATCTTCGCTGACTTCTTGTCCAATCTATCTTCTTAGTCGCTATATCATGATAGACCGTCATGTTTCCCCTGCCTATAATTGTCGCTACATGAGTTGCATCATCAACCGCTATTACCCGCACGTCCTCCCGAAACTACAGCCGCACGGGCAAGAACAGCTGAAATAATCATTTTCCTGATTTGCGATCTGCTATGTATTCTTTCATCTATTTTTCCTTGCACTTCTAGCGTATTTCCTCTACATCAGAGGCAAACCTGAATTATCGGGCATATAAGCCTTCTTCGGCTTTATCGGATTATATTTTATTCGAATATGATCCCCTTCACTTACATTACCCAAGGAAACTTTAGAACTCATTCCCACAGGAATTTTCCCAAGTTTGTGCGTTTTTATTACCTGGTATTTCAATTGCTCTGTTAATTTATACTTTTCACCATCAACAGAATACTCTACTGTCAGGAACCATACATCTCCATTCCATCTTTTCTTTATTACTTTTCCTTCAGTCTCCTGCGTACATTTTTCTTTCTGAAATTTGAACATTTTATCAAAAACTCTCTCCCTAATATCCTAAACTGTCAATAATAGCCGCTGCCTCCTCTTTGTAATCCGGATATGCGGTTACATATAAAACGGCATTTTCTTTCTGAATAACTTCACAATAATAATCGGAAGCATTAACACTATATTCTAAAGCACTGCCCGAACCACTCTCTGCAATCTCAGCATCCTCATCATCCGCATATGTATTGTCCAGATTATCCTTTACATAAGTTATATTGACATGATACCCGATAGTATGATCCCCAAAATTATGATCACTCCCCCGAGTAAAAAGAATATTGTTGCGATAACACTTTGAAGCACCCGATCAAACGTTTTCAAATATGATTTTTCAGGTTGCCTGTATTATACCTCACCTCGCATTTTTTCCCGGGATAAAAAGATCCATTATTAAGCCATTCCGATTTTGCAACATATTTCACGCCAGAAATCACATATTGATATCGAACTCTTATCGATTGTTTCCCTGTCCCCGTTGAACTTTCATAATCGAGTATGACTCCTTCTGCCTTCCCCCGGTATTGATATGTTTTGATAAACTTTCTTACCCCCATTATGAAACCAACAATTATAAAAATTCCACCCAAAATCCAAAATACAATCATACTTCCTCCTTACCACGACCATAACTTCCCGGAATAATGCTATCTTAATGAAGAACCTCGTCTAACCACTTCATAAAAATTTCGCTTGAATCTGTCCCTGTCTTTGCGGAACAGATACTTTCATATTTATATTTCGTGTCTATTTTACCACTTTTACAGTCATAGATCATTTTTAATTCTGTGGGGACAGGTTTTCCATAGTGTATGCATATTTGTTTTATCTTCTCCAGATCCGATTCACCAAGATCCAGGAAATCCCATATCGAGTCTGTATCGGCAACTATATTATTTGTTGTTTTAATCTGACCGTCAATCTTGAAAAATGCATTAAAAGAAATACTGCTTTCTTCGATGGAGCCATAGGCATAAACCTTATCAGCCCTATTGCCCGCAAATTCGACACATAGCGAAATAATCTGTGACTGCGCATCCATAAATTCATCTTCAAATTCTCTATCCATGGCGTCCTCCTTTGAAACAAGACTCATTTTTTCTCTAACTTCCACTGTATTCTCCTGACAACAGCATTTCTCTCACTTCATCGTACTCGTCCGGCAGCACCTGCGACAGTAAGCCGGACGCTTTTACACGGAACACAGTCCCGTCCTCATATTCCACTGCCAACACCATGTACTGGGGATCTGTGATCTCCTCTTCATCTGTTCCGGATTCCCAGCTGAAAACTCCGTACTTATCCAGCGCCTCCACCATTTGCTGTCCGTCCGCATAATATCCGGCCTGTGTCTGGTAGAGATCATCAAAGAGATATGCATCCGACGTTTGATACCGTTTTCTATCCGGCAGATCGTAATATACACATTCCGTACCTGTATTCTTGTTTTCCATAAAAGCAATGGCATATACATTCTCTGTAAAATCAAACGTACGGTTTTCTATGTCGTCTTCAATGAGATAACTCACATCGATCAGCCCGTCTTTGCGGTCCGGTTCGTATTCTTCCAGAAGTAAAGGTATGTTGAGCGTATCCACATCTTCCTCCGTGATGGCAAAATCTTCAATAAACTGTTCAAGGTCGGCTCCGCGGTACTGTTCTTTTGTAAGTCCTGCCGCCCGGATCAGTTCTTCCGGAGTGATCAGCCTCTGTTCTGAGAACCTTTCTTCCTTGTCTTCTGTCACATAGATTCCCGGTTTCTGATCCAGACTCCAAAGAAACCAATCCTTGTTAAAAGTTTCTTCTGTAGTGATCTCTATTGCAGTAAGCCCTGCTTTATCCGGTTCTTCTCTGTGAAAAGGAATATAAATATATGCTATTTTATATTGTGCTTCATCTGTAATAACTGAATACTGCCCTCTCAATTCCCGCCAGATTGTTTTTCCGTGTTCACTTTTTTCATGAGAACTTGCATTTCCTTTCCAGCTTTTACATTGGCCTTGAAAAAACTCTATGAAGTCTTCTGCCTGGTCAGTTAAATTTAACGTACTGTCCTTAGCATATTGTGAAAATAATTCGGTCAGTGCTTTTGCATCTTCCTTTTCTGCGCAATCGATAATGTTTTCTATCATTTCATCCGCTAATTCTTCATCGGAGCGATATTCATTGGATGATCCTCTCCGTAAAACTATGCATCCGCTCAGGCTGCATACAAGGGCACAGCATACCGTAAGCAATAAAATCTTCCTCATGATATTTCTTCCTCTCAGTTAATACACCGTCACTTTCCCGTTCCCGGAAATCGCGCATTCCGCCTCTTTGGTATAGACATCTTCCCGGAGCTTGTCCTCATAATCGGATCTGTCGATCTGCAGCCATGCTTCGGACTCTGTCATCCGCAGATAAAGCCCCGCCGGCACGCCCTGGCAGTTCTCTGTCAGCCAGTCCGGCACAGCCTCCAGAAATGTCTCATACTGTTCTGAGCACAGGGCGTCATCCATAAAAATATACGTCACAGCGGAAACCTCGTTCAGAACCGGTTCTGCATCTGCCGCACTGCTGCCGCCATTCTTTATTTCCGTGTAAATCTTTATTCCTTCGGCAGGCAGATACTGCTCCGCGAATGCGCGTACCTGCTCTTCATACACAGGACGCATCAGAATTGCTCCGTAATCATCTTCATACCGGTACAGCCCATTTTCATATGTACGGTACACCGTCACAATATCCGATTCATCCCCCTGTTCGGGATATACCTTCAAATGCTCCTGTTCGATCGCATCTCCCGGCGCATAAGATACATAATGGAATTTCTGCTGATATTTTTCTTCCAGCCATGTCAGCATATCCTCAATTGACGTAACTGCACTCTTCTGTGTGTCGGTCAGAGCACTGTACTCTCCCGGAAGGCCTGTTTCCCGCATAATTTCCTTCTGCAGCTCATCCTCTCCTGTACTGACATAGCTTTTTTCCCACTCATCCGGTCCGAAATTAATCGCCTCATCCGGTAACATTCCCTCTACTACCGTTGCGCCGGTATGGCAGTTTACAATTTCAGCATGGATATGCCAGTCCGGATTTCCTGTCTCCATAATGCCTTTCAAAGCATAGCTTGTGGTAAGCGACAGCAGAACTTTTGCCTGCAGGATGCCGTCTATGTTTTCGTCGTACCTGTACACCACTCTGCTGTAATCTTCGTCCAGTTCACAGGAATATGAAGGATCAGCTTCCACCATATCATCCATTACTTCCCTGATATTGTCTTCATGCATCTGTATCAGCGTTTCTTTCTGCTCCGGCGTTACTTCGATTATCATATCATCCCCGCTCTGTCTGACACTGGTGCAGTAGTCGCTGAATGCTTCTATATTATCCTGCAGATCCGAGCTGGAAAACTTCAGCAGCGAAGCCGGTATGGTTATCTCCTCCGTCTGTTCATCCACAGCATCCTTCCGGTCTTCATTATTGCCGCCGTGATTTTTTTCCGGTATTGCCCCGCATGCGCTGCAGACAGATATTACGGCTGCTGCCATTCCTGCAAGCACCGGTCTGTAAAACCTTTTCATAACTAAAGTCCCTCCTCAAAGATGCCGGTATTCGACTTATCTCTTCCGTGTCCCGGCCGGCTTATATCCCCCTGTTTCAACAGCCTCTTTTTGAATCAAGTATAACAAGAAAAGGCTGTAACTTCAACGAATCTCAGAACTTATCAAACTCTTCCCGGCTGCTGCCCTCTTATATTTATTTTACGCCATCCTTTGCCCGCCAAAAAAGGTCAATCCGCACAATGGCTGATTGACCTTTTCTGCTGAATCGAGTCTCTTATTTTGCCCAGCTTCAGATTAACTACTTTGACTGGAAGTATGGCACAGCAAAAGAAGAATAAAATGAAGTTTGATGCCACAGCTCAGAAAATATAAAACCCGCTGCAGCTTCCATCCTGCATTGGATGAAAACTACAGCGGGTCTGAGTGAATTGTTCTCGTTTATGTAAGCATCTCACTCGCAGTCAATTCTCTCAATCTTAAAAATAACCGGTCTTGTACCGTCATTGCAGCAGGCGATCATTGTGTTTTCTTCCTTCATCCAGCCTCGCATGATGGAACCGCCCTGTAAGCCTGTGTAGATATATCTTGCGACAGCGTCCCATGCTTCTGCGCAGAACGGAACACCCTTTGTTCCGCAATGCGCAGTACCCGGCGACTGCAGGCAGCCCTCGTCCGGCTGACCGGATTTTACAAGCGTTCCTTCGCCGCAATGCCAGAAGTCATCCTGCTCGTCATTCCTGCAAAAAATAAATTCATCTCCAATATAGTAGCACGGACATTTTCCGCTGTCCGGAACGGCGCAATACTGCTGCTGCAATTCCGGGTATAACTTTTTATCCAGAACGGTAACTTTAACTTTATGCTGCATCCTATTTCCTCCTTTTATTTTCTCAAATAGAAAAGTTCATCATTCTATGTTATAATATTATGAATTATCCTGAAAGCGAGGTGATCTATATGCTGACTATAAATCAACCATCCAACTCCGGGTTAACCGTCGAAATGACACAGGAAGATATCGCAGACATTCTCGGTATGAGCCGTGTGCAGATCACGCGGGAACTGACTCACTTGCGCAGCAGGGGAATTTTGGCCACTACCCGCGGCAGATTGACAGTCACAGACCTTCCGGCGTTAGCGTCCCTTTGCACAGAAGAAACGCTATAGCATGCTCTGACTACACTTCACATTGTACTCAATCCGCCTTGCTGCATCTGCTTCTGATGAAGCATAATCAGAACCACCGGCTTAGCCGGGAGGATGCTCACGCCCCATAAGGGCTGATTACTGGCACTGGAGTCTAAAGACTCATCGAATTGGTTAGCCAGCCGCAACGTCATTCACCTACCGAGTCCTTACGGACTCTTTTTTATCTGTTGCTTTTTACTGGCTCACCCGTAAACGGGTCAATATACTCCTTTGGTGACATTGTAAAAGCATTCGCTCCAGCCTGCTTTTTAAACCCCTCGAATTCGAGGGGTTT
>DWZZ01000185.1 GCA_019117305.1 Candidatus Mediterraneibacter merdigallinarum
CTGACCGCCTTCCATAACAGCCACGCAGCTGTTTGTCGTACCAAGGTCAATACCAATTATTTTTCCCATAGTAATGCTCCTCCTTTAATTTTTCTTTATTTATTCCAAATATTGAAGATGTCAGTTTGCAACTTTTACCATACTGTGTCTCACGACACTGTCACGGTACATATAGCCTTTCTGGAATTCTTCTGCGATGATGTTCTCACCCAGTTCCTCGTCTTCCACATGCATTACTGCATTGTGAAAGTCCGGATTGAATTCCTGACCAACTGCTTCGATCGGCTTCACTCCGATTCCTTCCAGTGTAGTCATCAGCTGTTTGTAGATCTTTTCCATCCCCTCTGCAAAAGGAGTGGCTTTCTCATCTTCCGGCATTGAGGATAATCCTCTTTCGAAGTTATCGACAATGGGAAGGATCTTTTCTATGATATCTTTCGCTCCTATCTCGTACATCTGGGATTTCTCTTTTTCCGTACGTTTGCGGAAGTTATCAAACTCTGCCATCTGACGGGTAAGACGATCTGTAAGTTCATCAATCTTCTCGTCCTTTTTATCTTTCTTGTTTTTCTTGCCGAAAAGTTTCTTCTTCTCTGCTTTTGAATCCTGTGCTTCTGAGCCGGACTCATCTTCTTCAGTCTGTTCCCTGTCTGAACCGCTATTCTCTGCGTCGGACTGGCTGTCCGTTTCCGCATTTTTGCTTTCTGCGGTATCCTGTTCTGCTGTTTCTTCCTGCCCGGTCTGGGGCTCATCAACTTCAGCGGCTTTGGCTTTTGCTTCTTCGACAGCTTCTTTTACCATATCTTCTTTGCTCATCTTGTCACTCACCAGCTTTCCACCTTCCTGTTTATTCTTTCGGATTTTTATTGTAAATCGCATCCAACTCATTCTGCAGAGTCTTCAGCGTCTTCATGACATGTTCATAATCCATTCGTTTCGGACCGATGATACCGATTGTACCTTTCATGCCCTCGCCCAGCTCATATGTGGCCGTCACCACACTGCAGTCCTTCATCGTCTTTACCGGAGTCTCATCTCCGATATAAACCTGTATGCCGTGGTTGTTCTCGCTGGCAAGAGTCTCTGTAACAAGTTCTTCAAGCTGCTGTTTTTCCTCAAATGCACTTATAATTTCCTGGGCACTCTGTTTATCGCTGAGTTCAGGATATTTGAAGATATTTGTAGCACCGCTTGTATAGATCTTCATGTCATCGTCTACATGTATAATTTCCGCCACCGCGTCCAGCACATGCGCTACCACCTCGCTGTGAATGCCAGCCTGCTCTTTCAGTCTTGCGATCAGCCCCAGTGTAATCTGGTCAATGGACATACCGTTCAGAGTAGTGTTTAAAAGCATGTTCAGCTTCAGCAGTGTTTCATTACTTAATGTTTCACCGACTTCTATGATCTTATTCTTGATCACATTGCCGCCAAGCACAATAACCGCAACAATCTGTTCCTCGTCCACCTGTGAAAGCTGTATGAACTTCAATGTATTGCGGCTGTTTATCGGTGCTGAAACCATGGTCGCATAGTTCGTATTGGAAGCCAGCACTTTTGCTGCCTGCTGCAATACTTTTTCTACCTTGTCGGCTTTTTCCAGCATCGCGTCCTCGCGCTCTGTAATTTCCTGTTCTTTTTCCTCCATGAGCATATCCACATACAACCGGTATCCTTTATCCGAAGGAATCCTTCCTGCTGATGTATGCGGCTGGAAAATATATCCCAGATCTTCCAGATCTGCCATCTCATTTCGAATTGTAGCGGAACTTAAGTTCAGTTCTGTATATTTTGAAAGAGTTCTGGAGCCGACCGGCTCGCCGGTCTCGAGGTAGTTCTGTATGATCGCCTTCAATATAATAAGCTTTCTTTCGCTTAATGCAGAATCTACTGCCACAGTTCTGCCTCCTCTCCCTTATCACTATTAGCACTCTATTCTTTTGAGTGCTAACACCTTTCGTATATTAAGATAGCACCCTGCTTTCTTTTTGTCAACAGGATTTATATATTTTTTTGAGTAAACAGTAAAAACCTGAATTCTAAAACAATATTCCGTACTTTGATTTTTCCCGGCCTAATACTTTCCGGTCATAAAATTTGCCTCCGGAAGTTTTCCGCAGGCACTGTCTTTAAAAAATAAATTCACTGAACACATAGTTGCTGATATCAGTTCCTCTCTCCGTCAGCCTGATTCTGGCTCCGGAATTTCTGATCAGTCCCTGTTTTTCCAGTTTTATCAGTTTCTCTCCATATACATCCATAATATTTCTGTCAAAAGACCTTCGAAAATCTTCGGGAGAAATCCCTGCTGTCTTCCGAAGTCCCAGAAACATAAATTCTTCCATCTGATCTTCCACAGACAGCTTTTCTATTTCTTCCAAAGTGGAATTCTGCCCTTCTGTTTTCATACAGGAACTTGCAGAATTCTTTTTCCCCTCCGCTGCCTTTCCGCCGCTGCCATACACATGCATATACTTTTCCATATCCGCGGTATTGTGAAATCTGCATTCCCTGATCAGAGATGAGGCCCCGAGACCCAGACCCAGGTATTCTTTCCGCTCCCAGTAGCCCAGATTATGCCGGCACTCATATCCTTCTCTTGCATAGTTGGATATCTCATACCTGTGGTATCCGTACTCGTTCAGAACAGAAGCTGTCCTCTGATATATTTCCCGGTCCTCATCCTCGTCCGGCAGCAGCGGAAAAGAGCTGTCTCCGGCCTTTTCTTTTCCGTCTCCGTACAGAGTATAAAAGGGCGTTCCCTCTTCTATAATCAGACTATATGCTGAAATATGCTCCGGTCCCAGTTCCGCCACAGTCCGCAGCGTCCTCTCCCAGCTTTGTACAGTCTGTCCGGGAATTGCAGAAATCAGATCAATACTTACATTATTAAATCCGGCACGCCGCACCAGTTTCCATGTATTCAGGAACTCACGGAATGTATGAATCCTTCCAAGCATTTTAAGCTCCCGGTCATTGACAGACTGAAGGCCGATACTGATCCTGTTAATTCCTGCATTTTTCCATGCTGCCGTCTTTTCCTCCGTCACTGTTCCCGGGTTCACTTCCAGCGTAATCTCCGGATTTTCTGCAATATCAAAACTCTTCTTCAGCGCGCGAAAAATCCGGGCGGCGTCCTCCCCGCTCAGCACGGAGGGAGTGCCGCCGCCCAGAAATACCGTTCTGACACGGTAATCTTTGTGATTTTCTCCTCTGGCTCTAATCTCACGGATCAGCGCGTCTGTATAAGCACGTATTTCTCTTTCTCCTGCAGGAGCGGAGAGGAAATCGCAGTATGCGCATTTTTTTACGCAGAAAGGGATATGCACATACAGCTCCAGCTCTCTTTTTTCCATAAATCTGCTCCGTAGTTTCAGTTATCACCTGTCATCTGTCAGTCGTCGTCCAATTTCAGTACACTCATAAACGCCTTCTGCGGGATCTCTACATTGCCCACCTGGCGCATGCGCTTCTTTCCTTCTTTCTGTTTCTCCAGAAGCTTCTTCTTTCGGGATATATCACCGCCGTAACATTTTGCCAGTACATCTTTGCGCATAGCCTTGACAGTCTCCCGGGCAATAATCTTGCTTCCGATTGCCGCCTGAATGGGAATCTCAAACAGCTGTCTGGGAATCTCTGCCTTAAGTTTTTCGCACATTTTTCGTCCCCGCTCATAGGCACTTCCGGCAAATACAATAAATGACAGCGCATCTACTTCTTCTTTATTAATCAGAATATCCAGCTTCACAAGGTCAGAGCGCTGATATCCCATCATCTCATAATCAAAAGATGCATATCCTCTGGAACGGGATTTCAGAGCATCAAAGAAATCATAAATAATCTCGTTCAGCGGCAGATGGTAATGCAGTACGGCTCTTTTTTCTTCAATATATTCCATGCTCTGATAAATTCCGCGCCGTTCCTGACACAGATCCATGATTGCGCCGATGTACTCGGAAGTCACCATGATTTCTGCTTTTACCATGGGTTCCTCCATATATTCGATCTCCGCCGGGTCAGGCATATTTGTCGGATTGGTCAGATCCTCCACTTCCCCGTTTGTCTTGTGCACCTTGTAAATAACACTGGGGGCTGTAGTAACCAGATCCAGATTATATTCTCTCTCCAGGCGTTCCTGAACAATCTCCAGATGGAGAAGACCCAGGAAGCCGCACCGGAATCCAAATCCCAGAGCCGCGGAAGTCTCGGCCTCAAACTGAAGTGCCGCGTCATTGAGCTGCAGTTTTTCCAAAGCATCTCTCAGATCCGGATATTTTGCCCCGTCCGCCGGATAAAGGCCGCAGTATACCATGGGATTTACCTTTTTATATCCGGGCAGAGGTTCGGAACAGGGATTGGATGCATCAGTAATTGTATCGCCTACACGGGTTTCTTTTACATTTTTCAGGCTGGCAGTGATGTAGCCTACCATTCCTGCCTCCAGTTCATCACACGGGATAAACTGACCGGCGCCAAAAGTTCCTACTTCCACCACTTCCGCCCGGGCTCCGGTAGCCATCATAAGCATGGGCGTCCCTTTTCTGACCGTTCCTTCCTTAATGCGGCAGAATACAATTACTCCTTTGTAAGAATCATAAACGGAATCAAAAATCAGCGCCTGAAGGGGAGCGGACGGATCCCCTCCCGGGGCCGGGATCTTCCGAATAATCTGCTCCAGCACTTCATGGACGTTCTGTCCGGTCTTCGCGGAAATCAGCGGCGCATCTTCTGCGTCAATGCCTATTACATCTTCAATTTCTTCCTTAACCCGGTCCGGATCCGCGCTGGGCAGGTCTATCTTATTGATTACAGGCATTACGTCCAGATCATGATCCAGCGCAAGGTACACGTTTGCCAGAGTCTGCGCCTCCACGCCCTGAGCCGCATCCACAACCAGAATTGCCCCGTCACAGGCTGCCAGACTCCTGGATACTTCATAATTGAAATCCACATGTCCCGGAGTATCAATTAAATTGAAAATATATTCTTCTCCGTCATCTGCCTTATAGACCGTACGCACCGCCTGGGCTTTAATCGTAATCCCTCTCTCCCGCTCCAGGTCCATATTATCCAGCACCTGGGCCTGCATTTCCCGGCTGGTCAGAAGTCCTGTCATCTCTATAATGCGGTCCGCCAACGTGGATTTGCCATGGTCAATATGTGCAATAATACAAAAATTTCTGATTTTGCTTTGATCAATCGCTGCCACTTTTCTTCCTCCAATTATCTGTTTATATCTGTTTTCTCTATTTCTTCTTAAAATTCTTCCGACTTTCCGGTTCTTATTTTCGTATTGACGCCTCTTCCTTTCTGGAAGAATATTTTACAATAAACAGTTCCACCGCCAGGCTGTCCGACAGCAGTCCCGTCTTGACATTCTGCTCTGTCTGCGCTCCCTCTTCCATTACCGAGCGGAGCTCTCCCATGCTGAACCGTTTTGCCTGATCCATATATTTCCCCGCCACGAAAGGATGAAGACCGGCTTTGGATGCAATCTCTTTCCTGCCATATCCCTGCTGCATAAGCGCTTTTACATGAAACAAAAGGCGGTACTGTCTGGTCAGCAGAAACAGAATCCGCATAGGCGGCTCTTTCAGAGCCAGCAGCTCATAGTAAAGATCCAGAGCCCGCCGCTGATTTTTATCTGATACAGCGCTTACCATATCAAAAATATGGTTGGATATCTGTGTCACACAAACTGCATCCACATCGGCTCTCCCTAAGGTCTGCCTCTCCAGTGCATAGCACACCAGTTTTTCCAGCTCCTTCTGGATATTTTCCATATCTGTACCGACTTTGTTCAGGAAATAAAGGATATCAGAGTCTGACATTATTTTGCCTTCTCTTTTCAGAATGCTCTGAATCCAGCGCTTCAGCGTATTTTCATCCTGGGTGGTCAGCTCCACAATATGGCCTCTGGCCTTCACCGCTTTATAGAGCCTGCTCCTTTTATCAATCTCATTTTCAATGAAAATATAATACGTTGTTTCCGGCACTTCCTTTACATAATCTGCCAGATCATTTCCTCCGCTTTTAAAAAAACCGGTATTTTCAAACAGGATCAGACGGCGCTGAGAAAAAAAAGGCAGCGTCTCCGACAGATCAATTACTTCTTTTATGTCCGTGCCCTTTCCTTCATAATAGGCATAATTCATCGTATCGCCTTCCGGGAGCATTGCCTTAATAAAACGTTCCTTGTACTGTTTTTTCAGGTAGCCCTCAGAGCCGTACAACAGATATATTTGTTTAAAATTTCCCGTCTTCAGGTCTTCATTCAAACTTTTCATAACTCTTCTATTATATCGGAAATGCATCCTTTTTGACAAGAGGCAGGTATTACTTTTCACACAGGTATTCCTTTTCCTTTTCCGTCAAAGCCGCTCTCACCGGTTTATACTGCCCGGCCGGATAAATCCGCCTATCTTCACCCGGCTTCCGTCTGTCCACACAGACACTGCCCCGTAATCCCGGGTAGAATATACCGTGCAGCCGGCTTCCTGCAGCCGTTCCAGAGTTTCCGGATGGGGATGTCCGTACCGGTTTCCCTGTCCGGCAGATATTATGGCTGCAGAAGGATTTATTATATGAAGGAAATCTTCCGAGCCGGAAGAACGGGATCCATGATGCGCGGCCTTCAGAACCGTATACTCTTTCAGCCTTCCGCTTTCTGCCAGAGCCTTCTCCCCTGCCCCTTCCAGATCCCCGGTAAACAGCATGGAAAATTTCCCGTATGTAAGCTCCAGTACCATAGAGGATGCATTGCTTCCTTCCTCCGCCGCAAGAGATTCTTCCGGCGCAAGACAGGTCAGGGCAAACACGCCGTCAGGCAGTATTTCACTGATCTTGTTTCCCGGTTTCATCACAGTAATTCTTGTGCCGTTCTCCGCGGCAGTCCGTGCCGCCTGAAGCAGGTTTTTATCATGAAACGGTGCCGGAGGCAGCACCAGTGTTCTTATCCTCACGCCCATTTCCTGATTTGCAAGCATCTCTGTCATACCGTTCAAATGATCGCTGTCCCCGTGGGAAAGGAAAACATACTCCAGCGTATCCACTCCCTCTGCCAGAAGGAAGGGTTCGATCCGGTAGGTACCGGAGGATGATACATCGCTGCTGCCGCCGTCAACAAAATACGCATTTCCCGACGGGCTGCGGATAAAGATGCCGTCTCCCTGTCCCACATCCAGAACTGTAACCTGAACCCCTCCCTGATGTTCATGCCCTGCCCTGCATACAAAGAGCATAACTGCCGCGAATCCCAGTAGAAAGATCCCCGGCGTCCTCAGCAGTCCCGGCTCTTCTATTCTGCTCCTGCCATCTGCGTTTTCCGCCTCTCGTTTCTTTTTCCGGAATATCAGATACCGGTATACCAGGTATGCTGCTGCCACAGCCCCGTAATATACAGCCAGCCACAGCGCTCCCGGCTGTCCCGTCACAAACCGGCTTCCCGGCAGTTTTCCCGCAAGCGAACAGCTTCCGTCATAAAAGATAAGCACCGCTCTGCAGGCCTGAAGGACCAGCCCTCCCAGATAATCTGAAACCAGGGTAAGAAGAGAGCCGAAAAGCCCGGCTCCCATAACAAGAGACATGGCCGGGATAATAAACAGATTCAGCAGGGCCGAATATGGGGGGATTTCAAAATAAAAGTACAGCAAAGGCCCCATAAGGAACACACTGACAGCCAGACTGGAGCTCAGACCGGCAGCCAGTTTTCCTGGCAGTCCCGCAATACACCGCCCAATTCCGCGCGCGGCGCTGTTCCTGTTTTTCTCGTCTTTTTTGAAATCCTTTCTTCTGCCTGTTTCCGAACAGCGCAGCATATCCCCGAAAACCGGTGCCATCAGCGCGATTCCCAGGATGGCTCCATAGGAAAGCTGGAAGGCCGCATCCAGCAGGTAAAGAGGCTGCCAGATACATACTCCTGCCGCAGATACAAGCAAACTGGTAAGCAGATCATAATCCCGTCCCCATACATCTGCCCCCGCCCGAATGAGAAACATGATCAGTGCCCTGACCGCCGACACACTTCCGCCAATCATAATAGTATAGAAAATAAGAATCAGCCCCCCGCAGATACCGGCAGCGGCAAAGGGCAGACCGGTTTTTCTGAGCAGGCTGTACAGTCCGGAACCGATAAAGGACATATGAAGTCCCGAAATGGCCAGAATATGTCCGATTCCGTTTTTCTGATACATTTTTTTCATTTCTTCATCCAGGCCTGCCTTTTCTCCCAGAAGCACCGCGCTCATCGTATTGCCGTAATAATCTCCCAGATGACGGATCAGTTTCTCTTTCCAGCCGGTTCTCATTCTCTGAAGAAAGTCTTTAATTTTATCTGTCTCTCCGGAAATAATTTCCACCTGTTCTGCCCGGATCAGGCGGCGGATTCCCTGCTTTTCATAATAAAATTTCTGATCAAAATTTCCCGGATTACGGGCTGACGAAAAGACTTCGGCCTCGCCGGAAATCCGAAGTCTGTTTCCTGCTTTTATTCTGGTTTCTTTGTGATTCTTGATCTGATTCTGGTTTCTGATTTTCATCTGATCTGGTTTGATATAAACCAGCACTTTCGACTCGCTGATCTTCTGGTCTGAAGCAGAGATCTGATTATTCTTCAGAAAAACTGCGGTTACTTTCTCTTTTTCTTCTATACGGTCCACCGTACCGGTAAGAAGAACCTGCTCTGTCCGGTCGGAAGAAGCAGATTCTTTCCCGGACATTTTCGGGCTCTGCGCCTCTTCTGTCCGGAAAAAAATACCCATTCCCGCAGCCTGTATAATAAGATAAAGTGCACATGTCATGCACAAAGGTCGTTTCATGTTTCTTCGTTTTCAGCCGCGACCCAATTCATATCTGATTCCAGAGGCTTGGATAAATCCACTGCCTCCATATAACTATTATCCGATTCACCGTTAATCGTAATCTGTACCTGTTCTGCCTCTGTTCCCTCGGTCAGAGAATTTACAATAGAATAAACGGTCAGTTCCGGCACAATATCATAGGCGCCGGTAAGGAATGTACTGTCAAAATTCACATAACAGATCTTGTCTTTAATTGTAACGCTCAGCAGATTTGTATCCGGATTAATAACAGGATATACACCTCCGCTCTGGGGGCCCTGTATAAGCTTTTCCACAATCAGTTTTTCTCTTGATATATTGCTGCTGTACCGAACATTCATCTCCTGCGGCACAAGTTTATCCCCGTCCGCATTGGCAAAATACAGTACCAGCGTTCCCGTCTGATAGGAACTGGGCGAAGACGCTGTATTCTCCACAAAATCATCTTCATTCATAAGGCCGATCGGTCTGCCGTCTCCGTCTTTAAGATTTTCTCCCTCCACAGAGAAATACACAGCATTAATCCCGTCTATACGAACCAAAGACTGCACAACGGCCGCCCGGACCAGTTTTTCTTCAAGATTCTCCATCTGAAGATACGCACTGTTAAAATCCACTGCCAGAATACCGCCGCTTATATTACACTCTGTCACTTCCACATCCTCCGGAAATACTGTCGTATATTCGATGTCGGATGCAGGCTGCTTCATCTCACTCAGTATTGCTTCCGCCTGCCTGAGTGGATCGTCCTCCTCAAATTCAAATGTAATCTTTACCAGGCCGGTTCTGTCTGTGTTCAGGCTGTATATATAGGAATCCCCGCTGTCCACATCAGTTCGCTTCGCACACGCGGCAAGCAGAAAGACTGTCAGGACGCACATCAGAACTGCAGTCACTTTTTTGTCTGTTCTCATAGTCATGCCTCCTATACTGTCACGTATGTGAGGGGAATCCGAACCGTAAATGTAGTCCCTTCTCCTTCAATACTGTGAACCTTGATAGAGCCTCTGTGCACGATTACCGCATTTCTTGCAATCGCAAGACCCAGACCCGTGCCGCCGATTTCCCGGGAGTGAGACTTGTCCACCCTGTAAAAGCGCTCGAAAATATGATCCTGATCTTTTTCCGGAATACCAATTCCGGAATCTTCCACTTTGATATAGAAAAACTTATGATCCGCGTTCAGTGACACGTGAACCCAGCCGTTATCCATATTATATTTAATTGCGTTTTCCACCAGATTGGAAACCGCAAGGGAAAATTTTGTCTCGTCAATCTCTGCTGTCACAGGCCGGAAACTTTCCATTACCATTTCTACGTTTTTCTTTTCTGCTATAGGTTTCAGCCTCTTCAGAATCTGCTCCAGGAGCTCATTGATATTTACAGACTGAATATTGATATTCTGCCCTGTTTTATCCATTTTAACAAGAGAGAGCAGATCTGTAATAATCTGATTTTCTCTGTCAATCTCTTTTGCAATATCCCCCATAAACTCCTGATACATTTCCACAGGCACATTTTCCTGCTCCAGAAGAGAATCTGCCAGCACTTTCATAGATGTCATAGGCGTCTTCAGCTCATGAGAGACATTTGAGACGAACTCTTCTCTGGATTCGTCCAGAAGCTTCAGCCTGCCCAGCATCTTATTGAATGCCTCGCTCATCTGCCTGGTTTCTGTAAATGTCTCCACATGAAGGACATCGTCCGTATACCCCTCTGTCACACTTTCGATGGCCCCGGTAATTCTGTGAAGCGGCCGCACCACTCTGTCCGCCGCAAAGACGCCGGCGAGAGCCAGCAGAATCATGGCAATTCCAATGATCACGCCTCCCTGCGTATACAGTTCGGCAATCGTATTCTCGATTGTATCCGTAGACACACTGGCCTGCATTACTCCGCTGATCCCTTCGCCTTCAGGACCCGGAATAGGTGCAGAAACCTCAATATAATTATTCTTTTTATCGTAATAACTGACCGCCTCACCCTGCATGCTTCGGATCACGTTTTCAGATACATCCGTTTTTCCCTCATCCAGATCGTATGTATCCCTGACAACGGTAAGCTGGCTGTCAATCACCATAACCCGGCCATTGTAAATATCTGTCAGCTGTGAAAGATTTGCATTGATGACCTCGGATGACGTATCCGAAAGATATCCGTAAGTACTGAACTGATTGCACAGAATTGTACACTGATTCTGAATTTCTGCAGTCCGAAGTTCCACCGCCCTGGATTCGTAATAAGTTACAATTCCGAAAAGCGCAGCCAGACAGGGCACAAGCCCTGCCAGCATAATGATCGCAATTATCCTCACCCGCAGATTCCGGAATATTCTATCTCTTATTTTAAGCCGAAGCTTACCCCTGGAAATAATAACCCACTCCCCACTTTGTATGTACATATTTCGGTTCACTCGGATTAACCTCTATCTTCTCTCGCAGTCTCCTGATATGCACATCCACTGTTCTTGCATCTCCCGGATAATCATATCCCCATATGAGATTCAGCAGGTTCTCTCTGCTGTATACCTTGTTCGGATTCATAGCCAGGAGTTCAAGTACATCAAATTCCTTCGCCGTCAGATTAATCTCCCGCTCTCCGATAAACACTCTCCTGCTCTCACAGTCAATTTTCATGTTCCCCTTTATAAGAACCGGACTTCCCGCCGGTTCTTTTCTTTTGGTCGTGCGGCGCATAATGGCTTTGATTCTTGCTTTAACCTCAAGTATATTAAAGGGCTTTGTTATGTAGTCGTCGGCTCCGTACTCCAACCCCAGAATCTTGTCCATGTCTTCACTTTTGGCCGTCAGCATAACAATGGGCATATCTGAGAATTCCCGTATCTGCTGGCACACCTCAAATCCGTCTTTTTTCGGAAGCATCACGTCCAGAAGCACCAGATCATATTCGCAGTTCCTTGCATACTCCAGCGCTTCCTCACCATCATATGCGCAGTCTACTTCCATGCCCTCCTGCTCCAGACTGAAGCGGATCCCTTTCACGATCAATTTTTCATCATCCACAACCAATATTTTTTTACTCATACTCCAATATCTCGACTCCCTGCTATATCGTTATGTTGTCCTTTATTTTATTAAATACTCCCTCTTTGATTCCCTCAATCTGCATCAGCTCCTCCACGGCGGTAAACCTTCCGTGCTCCTCACGGTAATCCAGAATACTCTGAGCCTTTGCCTCACCGATTCCGGTAAGCTGCATGAGTTCCTCTTTTCCGGCTGTATTAATATTTATCTTTCCCTGTATATTTCCGTCCGTACCACTGGTTATCCCTTTTTCTGCAACCCCCGCGCCGTACTCCTGTGCTTCCTCCAGAGTCGGCACGTAAATGCGCCCTCCGTCCGTCACAGTCTCCGCCTGATTGACATATTCGCCGGCCGCCTCTTCTGTCAGCCCGCCGGCCAGTTCAACTGCTTCAAAAACCCGCGCATCATTTTTTAATTTATACACTCCGGGAGACCGTACTGCACCGCAAACGTGAACATAAACATATGTCTCCTCTTCTCCGCAGGACTCTTCCTGCATACCTTTATCTTCTTCCGTTCCGGATGTATCTGTCAGTTCCAGATTCTCAAGCCCGTCCTCCTGCTGTCCGCCGCAGCCGGCCAGCAGAAACAGCGTCCCGAGCAGAACCGCCGTCATAGTGAAAATTTTTAAATTATCTCGCATACTTTCCTCACAATCCGCAGATCGCAAGAATACCCCTTTATGCCGGACATAAAAACGGCACACATGAAATACACAGAACCTCCCTGTTCCGTTTATCTCTGTGAACCAGACTGTATATACACAGCCTGTTATTATTGTAACGAATTTCTATCAAAAAGACAATAGACAATTACGTCTTTGTTACAAGTTTATTGAGTGTTTATTACAGTTCTGTACCTG
>DWZZ01000186.1 GCA_019117305.1 Candidatus Mediterraneibacter merdigallinarum
TCTCCAAAAATACTCGGCATTAACATAAGTCATTTCTCCTTCCTGAATGAAACAATGAATTAAGTTTTATATGAGCCGTTTTCACGGCTGCCATCAGCACTCTTGAAGTTGTCTCAAGTGTTGTGAGCTGATTCAACTCGGGAATCAGAAGCTTATCCGGAACCTTCGGCATGCCGCCTTATCTGTTTCTTTTGTTCCTCTTCCTTTGTTCTAGTTGTAATATAGCACCCGCTGCCAGCACTGTCAAGCCTTGAGTGCTATTTTTTATTTTTTTCCGGAACTTCCTTCCGCCATCTGATCAGTATCATCGGAACCTGAAACGCGAGCATGGCGATCCAGCCCGCAAAATTGGCCCATGCAAGACATTCAAACCCTCCGCCCAGCATATGGATCATGATCCACGCAGCCAGAAATCTGACCGCCATATTCAGCACTGTACTGAACAGGGTCACTTTCAGATCTCCCAGTCCCCGGAAGAATCCCTGGATCACATTTGTCGCCGACGGCATAAAATACATAAACGCAATCAGCTGAAGATAGGACACGCCCAGACTGATGACCTCCTCAGATCCGTCACTGACAAAAAGCTGCATGATCTGACGGGCAAATACAAACACGGCAATCGCAATCGCCGTTGTATAAATCACCTGAAGGATAATGGAACTTAAAAATCCTCTCTTCATCCTGCGGATCTTTCCCGCCCCTCTGTTCTGAGCCATGAACGTAGTCGCCGCATGGGCGATATTTCCCTGGGGCGTCATAGCGAAATCATCCACCCGGTTAATAGCGGTAAATGCCGCGATAAATTCAACGCCCTGCACATTTACCACAGTCTGCACACAGATCTTTCCCAGCTGAATGCACATCTGCTGCAGCGCACTTGTTATTCCGTATGTAAACGTTCTCCACAGTATGGAAACATCAAAAATTCTCCATTTCTTTCCGAGACAGAGAAGGGGCACTTTCTTCTTAATATAAATCATACAGAACAGGCAGCACAGCCCTTCGCTCAGAACTGTAGCCGCCGCGCTGCCCGGCACACCGCATTTCAGGACGACCACGAAAAACAGATCCAGCACAATGTTAAGAAAGGCACTGATAATCAGAAAATACAGCGGCACTCTGCTGTCCCCCAGTGCCCGCAGTGTATTGGAGAAAAAGTTGTAAACAAAGGTAAAGATCAGACCCATGAACACAATCCGCAGATACATTCCCGCAGAATCCATAATATCCGAAGGAACCTGCAGAAGATTCAGCAGCGGACGGGCGAAGAGAATCAGCAGCAGGGAAACTGCAGCTGAAAATGCCAGCCCGCCCAGCAGGGTTGTACTGATCTGGCGTTCCAGATGTCCGTACTTCTTCGCGCCGTACTGGGTGCTCATGAGAATTCCCGCGCCCATGCACATTCCGCTGATAAAAAGGATTACCATATTCATAACCGGTCCGGCTGTCCCCACCGCGGCCAGCGCGTCATCCCCCACAAATTTTCCTACAATTACCGAATCCGCCGCATTGTATGTAAGCTGAAACAGATTGCCCAGCACTAGAGGTATTGTAAATTCCGTTAACTGAGGGATAATCCTTCCCTCTGTCATATCCGTCGTCATTGTCAATCATTCCTTTCAGACGAACATTATACCACTATCCCGGAAAACGGGAACCACAGAAAAGAAAAAATTATGCTGATGCCGGATTTTTGTTTTTCTTTTGGAATAAATGGACATAATAATGCTGTCAAAAAGAAAAAGGAGGTTTCCGGAATGGATGAACAGACAAGGAAACTGCTGGAAGAATGCAGTATCGGATGTAAAATGGCAGTAAACAGCCTGGAGCAGATCACCGGATATATCAAAGACAGTAATCTGAAAAAGCTTGTGGAAAACTATATTTCCCGCCACAAAGATCTGGAAGCTGAGGCGGCAAAAGCGCTCCAGGATTCGGGAAATGACGCGAAAGATCCCGGCGCTCTCTCCAGCGCCTTTGCATGGTTTACTACAGAAATGAAACTTACATTCAATGACGACAATACCCGGATTGCCAAACTGCTTATGGACGGCTGCAACATGGGGATTCAGACTCTGGGAGAACGGATGAATACACTGAATCAGGCAGACAGCGGCGCTCAGTCCCTGGCCCGGAAGATCATAAAGGCTGAGCAAGAACTGATGAAGGAACTGCAGGCGTTTTTGTAAAAAAGCTGAAAAATAAGAGGATATCGCTCCATCACCACATTTGATGATTTTTCGGTATCCTCTTTTTCCTCCTGTCCTGCAGCAGTTTCCTCTATATTAATTATTATGTTACTTACATATCAACACCAGAATAACGGCATACAAAACTTTTTACCAGCGGTCTTATCCTGTGCTATTTCGTAAATTTTCACGAGATAATCACGAGATAAACTCATGGATTCATCTCCCACAAATCCTTGGTTTTATCGCTCATTTTTCAATCTTTCCCTGATTTTCACGAGATAACCACGAGATAAACTCATGTTACTCTTTTTTTCAATACATCCATCATTATCTGCAGCTGGGTCAGAAGCTCTACACTTTCTATTTCAACAATATACTTTGTTGATGGACCATTCCCTATCTTTCTTATTAAATGCTTATCCTCAAGTTTTTCAATCACTTTCCGTACTCTGTATTCTGATATATTTAACTTATTTTTTATCATATTCACAGATTGCGCCTGACTGCTTTTTACAATAAACCTTAAAATATCCTTTTCTTCACCCAGTAAATCAGAATAAGAATCTGCCAGATCAATATTCCAGACTTTTAATTCCGTATGTTCAATATCTGTTATGATTTCCGGGCGTCTGAAATCATGCTGTATCGCGGTTTTATATATAAGCGGTCCGCCAAACCCCTGCCGTTCAGATGCCCCTAACAAGCGGAACATTTTCATAATAATCTCATTACGCGGTCTTGAATCCCCACCCATCAGAAACTGCTGTGGAGAAACAAGCATCTTACCTGGATTTATAAAACTGAACCAGCCATCATATACATCAATTTTTACAGAAGGATAACCTTGAACATAATCAGCATGTGCCAAACAATTAACGAGTCCCTCCCTGATCGTCTCATCAAATTCTGATAAGGGTATTCTTAATTGACCGGAATCTAAAGCAAAAGATTCCTGCAGCAAATTTTTTATCTTTTCATACACTATATTATAAAAATTATAGATATTTATCTCATAATCACTTGGCTCATCATCAGAAACCCGATCAGACCATCTCGGATTATTTCCCCTTCGATTAAAAAAATCCAAATGATAATGTGGGAATAACTCTTTAATAGAATTACATTTTCCCAAAAACAATAATATTCCCCGTCTGATTTTCAATTCTCCGGTATGACGATCTTTATAGCATGCTCCTATTTCAGTAAGAAACTCAGAATTTTCCATCTCTATAAATTTTCTCTTAGGGAAACGTTTACTAACCCGCTCTTTAAACGTAATGATGGAATCCAGATCCAAATCGTCTATTGTAAAGTTATCCGCTGACAGACTATCTTGATTTGGCTGTGCGTTTCTTATAAATGCAGACAATTCATCACGAGTTGTTTTTCGATCGCCATCTCCCGTCCTAATCCAGGAATTTTCTAATTTACCACCTATAAAAACCGGCTTCATACTTTCGGCAGCCTCTTTCACATATACTATAATGACAGTTTTCCCATCAATAATATATGTATTCACATCCTGATTATCTACATTTTTATAGCTTACTTTATTACTATTTGAAAGTTGATCCCACAGGCTGGTTAATGTTTTTTCCGGATTCCCAACACCCACTATTTCATTTTGAGGATAGGTCTCACGAACCCCTAAAATAATCCAGCCTCCTGACGTATTACAGAATGATGAATAACTCTCCCAAAACGCATTTGGCAATTCAGAGGCTGTTTTAAGTTCAATATAATATTTTTCATGTACATTTATTATCCATTCTTTTAAATCTTCAATGGTCAGTTTCTCTGGTGTTATAAGTCCTCTCAACCCTTTTCTTCTCCCATATCTTTATTGCATCTTACGAGTATTATCAATTCATATTATATATCAGAATATCCTCTCCAACAATATATTTTCAGACCGATATCACTCTCTTTTATATATACTGCTATGTATCCTCTTTCTCTTTTTCTCCATAAAAAAGGAGCCCCTGCTCCACAGAGTGATTTCCTCTATGGAGCAGCAGCTCCTTCACAGTATGTAATTAATCTTTTTTCCGTCTCCTCACAGTTACTGCAGCACCGGCTGCCGTACCTGCCAGAGCTACCGCTGCAAGATAAGGCATCAGATTTAAAGTATCTCCGGTCTGAACCGCTTCCCCGTTTCCGGCATTTTCTTCATCCCCGCCGGATACCGGGGATGGGTCTTCTGAAGCATCAGATCCGCCCGGCGCTGCCGGATCATCCGGGTCTTTCTGATCGCCCGGTTCACTCGGATCGCTGGGATCACTCGGGTCACTTGGATCGCGCGGACCACTCGGATCTGTTGGATCGCTCGGGTCTGTCGGATCACCTGAGTCTTCTGTTACTGTAACTTCCAGAACAGTGGAAACTGTAATACCGTCCTCAGTATAACTGATGGTAACCGTTTTCGGGCCTGCTGTTTCAGAATCGAAGCCGCTCACATCATACTCAGTGATCACTCTGGATGAGCCGTCTGTATAGTATACGGTAACTTCCATTCCCTCAGTGCTGAATTCTTCACCCGTCTTATATTCTGTCTTTCCTGTCTGCGTAATCTCAAGGCTCTTCAGTGTCGCCTCAGGCTCCTGCCGCTCAAGAACGGTCACGTCAAAGGTCGCTTCTTTTCCTTCATATGTAACTGTAATCGTCACGGTTCCCGTATGATCCAGCTCGTAGCCGCTGAGCGTGTAATCCTGATCCGTCAGCGTGTAACGGTTCCCTTTATTATCAACGGCTTCAACAGCCAGACCGGAAGGATCGAAGGCGTCGCCCACATAATACTCTGTCACTGCCGGAAGCTGAACAACTTCAATTGACTCCACATAGAGAAGCCCGTCCGCGGCGTTCTGCAGCCTTTCTGCAAGAGCGGTAAGATCTTCCGTTCCAAAACGGTTATTGTTCAGCGCGAACTGCGCGTTCTCCAGTGCGTTCCGGAAGCTGTTCCAGGCTGCGTCCGGAGTCAGGCCCTGCTGCTCGTCTGCGTATTCTTCTGCCAATGTTTCCAGTGCTTCATAGGCTTCAATGGACGCCAGGCCGGCCTCTGCCGCCTGAAGTTCTTCTAATGTCAATATAGCTGACTACCGGGCCCCATACCGCATTGTCCGCATGGCCGATCTGAATCTTCAGATTTCCGTCTTCATCAGCGGTGCCTGTGGTACGGATAATGAACGGGTCATCAGAATTATTGCTGGCGGTAAAGTTGTCATTTACCACATCTGTATCATTGAGCACAAGTTTCATGGTTCTCGGATAAGACGCATTTGTCCAGCTTGACGGGACATAGAAACCGAGTTCCAGATTATAGTTTTCGCCCGGTTCCAGTTCAAACTGATACACAACTCCCACATCCGTTACCGGCTGATTTCTCGCGTACCGGAATGACTTGGTTCTGGGTGACTCGTCTGTAGCGCCGTCATTCTCACAGGGCCATGTCTTCTCGCCTGTCAGCCATCCCGGATAATTGGAATCCGGCGCTGCGGTATCCAGCACGCCCCACATCATTCCTGTCTCTGGATCTGCTCCGTAGAACTGATCCGTCACACTGTTGTTTATTCCGAACACATCCCCGGCGCTTAATGTAGTCGGGTCAATATCTCCGCAGTTGACAGAATAATAGTAAATTTCTTCTGTCTCAGCCTGTGCCTCTGCCTGGAAATATGCCCTTACTGTTACATCACTCTGAACATCAGAGAGAATATACACGCCTCCGTACTGGCTCAGTCCGTCCATAATGCTCTCGCCATTGACGGTAGCCTCTGTAAGCACAGCGTCGTCATCCGGTGTAAATGTAAAGCGAACCGTGTCGCCTGCTTCAACTTCCGACTGATCGGCAGAAACCATGCCTCCGTCAGAGTATGCCGCTGTTACCTGGTATGTATCCGACTCTGTTACTTCCGACTCCGCGGTAAGCGGATAAAATACAAACTTATCAAAATTCGGCGTATAGTTTTCCAGGACATTATAGCTGATGTTGGCCGGCACCCGGTCTCCGCCCTGGTGAAGTCCGTTTGTAATAACCTTTGAATTGTCGTTGTATATCCGGATTGTGTTTTCTCCGGCCTGCAGTGTTACCGGCACAATCTGTGAATTAAAGGTCTCATCGCTGTAGCTGTTCCGGAACACAACTCTCTGCGCTTCTCCTCCGTTGACGGAGAAGGATGCGTAGCGTTCCGTCATCTGTGCGTTATAATCATGTCTTCCGAACAGCTCGCCGCTGGACTGGTAAACTGCCATCCTGTACTCACCGGCCTCGGGAACTGTTACGGTAATGGTCAGGCTGTTCTGATCAACGGCCCCTCCCAGGTCTACCGCTCTTCCCCGTCCGTAGATCTCAAAGTCCGGATCGTCCGGTTCAATCACTTCCACGCCGTTGGCTGCCTTGATGCCCGCTACATAGGCGTTTCCGGATGCGAACCGGGTTACATTGCTGTCTGAACCGGTCTCCGCGGAGCCGGTTAATGTTCCGCTCTCTGCCTCAACAACAGCTGCGGCCTCCGCGTCAGACTGGGTTACATTGAGGTAATCCAGACGGATTGCCGTGTCCGCGTCCAGATCGATGATGTTGATGCCCTTCTGAAGGAAAACAGTCTGATATGTATTTGCCCAGCTGTCTTCCGTATTTTCCACTGCCGCGGACGCAGTCTGATTGTCCAGATTTACCGCGTCATTATCCTGATAAATGCGGATATTTCCTTCTGCCTCAGAAGCGTATCTCATGCCGAGAGTATACATTCCGTCTTCCGGCACAATAACCGTGAAGCGAAGGCCGCCTCCGGCGGTTACACCTGCCGCTTCCAGACCTGTGACATAATCCACACTGCCGTCTCTCTCGGTCGTCAGTGCTGTACTGCTTCCCAGAAGCTCATTGAATTCGCCCTGCTCTGCCTGATAGGTTTTGTCAAACGCTGTATCTGACTCGTTGGGACCTTCATAGGTAAGATAGATGCAGTCCACATCCGCGTAGCGCACGTTGTCGGTGCCCTGAATCCGGATGGTATGGGTTCCCGCACTCAGCCTGAGATATGTGCTGTACATGCCGCCCATACTCCAGTTCAGTGTGGTGGGCAGGAGCATCTCTTCCGCCATATCCCCGTCAACATACAGATTCTGAATAGCCGTATACGGAGTATTATTATCCGGGTCTGCCGTATTGCATCCGCTTCCCGTCGTGTACACCATATCGTACTTATAATATCCATCGGAAGGCACGGTAACCTGAATGTCCACTGCCGCGCCCGCGTCGTCCAGCGCATTGACTTTCTGCCGTCCTGATCCGGCCAATGTTCCGTCTACACTTCCCACAACAGCTCCGCCTGACAATGTGCCTGCCTCGGCCTCATAAAGCTGTTTCCATGTGGTGCTCAGGAAACCGGCCTGCTCATCCTCGGCCGCCTGTGTAATGGTCAGCCGGTAGCCGCTCATCTCCAGCATATCGGAGACCGGAATCACGGCTTTTCCGTCCACCACTTCCACTGCGCCTTCCTTCACCACTCTTGGCTCCTCTGCCGCACCGTGGAAGCCGGTATAATCTGTCGCTTCCAGTTTTACGTGAATCATATCGGCATCTGCAAAGGTCTCCGTATTATTTACATTTTCAAGAACAATCTCGCTGGAACCGTTGACTCCGCCGAAGATGATACTGGAACTCTTCTTGTTCTCGTCCAGAGAAGCCGCTCCGTAATAATTATCCTTTGACGTATTTGAAGTCGCCACAGGCAGATACTGTCCGGACATATCGCCGTACCATTTATACAGCCACCATGCGCCGTTTCCTTCGTTATTGCCTGCTGCCAGTCCGTTCAGGTTGTTGGACAGATGCCAGAAAGGCAGACAGCCTGCCACATTATACTCTTCAAAGAGTCCGATCCAGCGCACCAGATCTCCCGGGGACGCGCACTCCGCCTGAGCCGCGTACTCATTGATCACGATTTCTCTTGGCGCAATGTCCACTCCGTATTTCTCTGCATTTTCCTCTGTCAGATATTTCTCTTCCAAGCTGCGGTAATGGTTATATTCCGCGTCAAATGCATTAAACTGCCAGGTAGACAGATCATGCCAGGTGATGACATCCGGCATACAGTTGTGCTCCACGCAGAAACTGATATACCGATCCATTACATCATTATTGTAAGCGGCCAGGTTCAGACCGGCAAATCTGGGTTTTGAGGCCACTCCGTTGTCCTCATAGACCTGAACCACCATATCGTACATGTCTTCCCAGAACCAGAACAGGCTGTCCCACCCTGTATAGGTGTCTCCTGTTTCAGGATCCGTGTAGGAGCCGCCGATCCAGTTCTCATTCGGCTCGTTATAAAGAACATTTTCTTTTGTATATTCTGAAATATAATCTGAATTATTTTGAAATGAAAATTTCTTTTATGAATAATGCGGAAAGAATCTCCGCTGCAGAATAATCATTTTTCAAAAACCGGTTTTATTTCAGGACAGAAAAAAAGCTGCCGCATGAATTACTCGTGCGGCAGCTTTCATATTATATATCAATGCCTGAAAACCGGGATTACTTTTCGGATTAACCTTCTATTGCAATAGTCTTTTTGGTCTCCACAGCCTGCGCGTCCTTTTTCGGAATGCTCAGTTTCAGAATACCATCCTCAAATTTTGCTTTAATATCTTCCTGTGTTACATCCTCGCCTACATAGAAGCTTCTCTGCATTGTACCTGCATAACGCTCTCTGCGGATGTATTTGCCCTTCTTATCCTGCTCGTCATTGCTTGCGCCTTTCGTAGCAGAAATGGTCAGATAACCGTTCTCCAGTTCAGCTTTGATCTCGTCTTTCTTAAATCCCGGGAGATCAATATCAATTTCATATCCTGTGTCATGCTCGCGGATATCTGTCTTCATCAGGTTCTTGGCATTCTTGCCATATGCAGGATCCTTTCTTCCCCAGAACTCTCTCTCAAACGGGAAATCCATCCAATCATCATCAAATAAATTCTCTCCAAAAATACTCGGCATTAACATAAGTCATATCTCCTTTCATAAAAGAAACAATCGGAATAATTCTTTGTTTCCTGGTTCCTTTCCTTTGTTCTAGTTGTAATATAGCACTTGTTGTTAGCACTGTCAAGAGGTGAGTGCTAATTTTTTAAATAATTTTTTTGGAAAACCTCAAAAAAGCTTGATTTTACGGGCTTTTTCGGGCTTTCCAAATTTTCGATTTTTTCAAAAAATGGCTTACTACACCATTTTTACACCATTTCTACACCAATTTGCGCGAAAACTACGAGCCATGCAGGGACGAAATCGGGGTGCCTTT
>DWZZ01000187.1 GCA_019117305.1 Candidatus Mediterraneibacter merdigallinarum
TTGCGCTCTTATGTACCGCTGCGCAGCGTCCGAACGAAAGTGAGCTCTCCGGCACCATACCCGCACTCCCCGGCGGACATTTTCCACCCACAAATACAAATTTACATATTATAGTAGTGGGCGTATATGCCTCCTTTTTCCAGCAGTGTTTCGTGTGTTCCCCGTTCTGCGATTCCGTCTTCTGTGATGACGATTATTTCATCTGCATTCCGTATCGTGGACAGCCGGTGAGCGATGGTGATGGTGGTGCGGTTTCTGGCCAGTTCTTCCAGACTCTGCTGAATCCAGCGTTCGCTTTCGTTGTCCAGTGCGCTTGTAGCTTCATCCAGGATCAGGATGGGCGGATTTTTCAGAAATACTCTGGCAATGGAGATTCTTTGTTTCTGGCCGCCGGAAAGGCGGGTTCCCCTTTCGCCTACATAGGTGTCATATCCCTCAGGAAGACTGATGATGAAGTCGTGTATGTTGGCCCGTTTTGCCGCTTCTTCTATTTCTTTCTGGGAGGCGCCGGGTTTGCCGTAGGCAATATTATCCCGGATGGTGCCGCAGAACAGGTAAACGTCCTGCTGAACCATACCGATCTGGCTTCGCAGGCTTTTCAGGGTCAGTGTCCGCACATCTTTTCCGTCTACAGTGATTCTTCCGCCGGTTACATCGTAAAACCGGGGGAGAAGAGAGCAGATGGTGGTTTTACCACTGCCGGAGGGGCCAACAAGGGCGATGGATTTCCCGGCAGGAATTTCAAAAGATACGTGGGAGAGTACCGGGGTGTCGTCATCGCTGTAGTGGAAGGACACATCCTCATAGCAGACACGTCCTTTTACATTTTCCAGGGGAACGGCATCAGGCGCGTCCTCAATATCCGGTTCTGTTTCGATTACATCCAGGTAGCGGCGGAAACCGGCAAGTCCTTTCTGCATCATTTCAATCAGTTCTACAAGGATCTGGATGGGGCTGATGAAAATTCCGATATACAGGGCATACATGGCCAGATCTGCCACATCCATCAGATTGTGGGCAATAAGATATCCGCCGAATACGAGAGTTACCAGGTACATCATACCCTGAAAAAACAGATTCCACCCCATAAAACTTCCCATACAGTTGTAATTATCCCGTTTTGACAGAAGAAAGGCATGGTTGCTTTTTCTGAATTTTTCCCGTTCGATTTCTTCATTTGTAAAGGACTGAACTACACGGATGCCGGAAAGCGTATCCTGAAGACTGGCATTTACATCCCCGATTTTCCGCCGGTTTTCCATAAATGTTTCCTGCATGCGGCTGTTCTGTCTGAAAGAAAAGAAAAACATACAGATAACAAGTATGATCAGCGGCAGGGCGAGCCTCCAGTTGATCAGGAAAAGAAAGACAAAGGAACCGATAATTTTAACTACGGAGATAAACAGATTCTCCGGTCCGTGATGAGCAAATTCTGCTATGTCGAACAGATCGGAGACGAGCTTGCTCATCATCTGGCCGGAATTGTTCCGGCTGTAGTAGGAGAAGGAAAGCTTCTCATAGTGATCGAAAAGCCGCTGACGCATATCCCGCTCCATGTGCGCGCCCATCATGTGTCCCTGGTAGCTTACATAATATTTGCACAGACTCTGCACAATGTACATAAGAAGCAGTCCTGCTGCAATCAGGGGCAGGGCGTTCAGAATAACACTGCTGTTTCTGGTGAAAAGCGTATTTGTCATTGTACGCAGGATCTGAGGATAGGCCAGATCTACAAGGCTGATCAGAGCCGCGCAAAAAAGATCAATAAAAAAGACCGCTTTGTACGGGCCATAGTAGGCAATAAACTTTTTGATTGTGTGCATGATATTTCCTCCTGTATATGACAGGGCGTTCCGGAAAATTCTGACGAGGCTTTTTTGTGCTGCAGATTTGCCGCATACCGGGTCTGCAGTCCGCAGATTATTTCAGAAACGCCGATTATGGTTTCAGTCTATGAATCATCTTAGCACACCCGTTTTTCCTTGACAAGAACAGAAATTCTGTGTTACCCTCAGTCGGCGGGAGAGGGATTTCTGTCCCCGCCTGTCCGGGCCGGCTGCCCGGCGCGGCAGGACCGGCCGTCCGCAGAATATACGTTTTATGATGAAATAGTTAAGGAGAGAAAAATGCAGCTGTATCTTGCTCCTTTAGAAGGAATTACAGGATGGATATACCGGAATGCGCAGCACGCCTGTTTCGGAGGATTTGATAAATACTTTATTCCTTTTATCAGTCCGAATCAGCATGGACATTTCAGCACCAGAGAGAAAAAGGACGTCATGCCGGAACATAATCAGGATATGTATGCAGTGCCTCAGATTCTGACCAATCAGACGGATGACTTTCTGTATACGGCCAGGAAGCTTCAGGAGTATTATGGGTATGAGGAAATCAATCTGAATCTGGGGTGTCCGTCCAGGACGGTAGTTACAAAGTGCCGCGGCGCGGGATTTCTTGGAGAGCCGGAAAGGCTGAAGCGGTTTCTGGATGAGATCTTCGAAAAATGTACTATGAAGATATCAATTAAGACAAGGCTTGGAATGGAAGAGCCGGGAGAGTTTGAAAAAATTCTGGAGATTTATAATGACTTTCCGGTGGAAGAAGTGATTATCCATCCCAGGGTTCAGAAAGATTTTTATAAAAATACACCGGATCTTGACGCATTTGCAAATGCATTTGTCCGGACCAGAAATCCGGTGTGTTATAACGGAGATATTACATCAGTATCGGATTATCAGAGAATCAGTGAAAGATTTGCCGGGCTGGACCGGGTAATGACCGGGAGAGGCGTACTGGCAGATCCGGCTCTGGGGAGAGAGCTGAAGGGAGGCCTGTCGGCTTCTGTTCCGGAAATCCGGAAATTTCACGACCTTCTTTATGAGGGATACTGCCGGGAAATGTCGGGAGACAGGACCATCCTTTATAAAATGAAGGAGATGTGGTCCTATCTTGCCCCTTCTTTTCCGGAATCGAAAAAATATGCGAAAAAGATAAAAAAATGTGAGAAATGCCGTGCTTATGAAGCTGTAGTAGAGGAATTCTTCGCACTGTACTGAAGCGCAGCCTCTACAAATCCCTTAAACAGCGGATGTGGCTTGTTTGGCCGGGACTTCAGCTCCGGATGCGCCTGAGTGGCGATAAACCATGGGTGCTCCGGGATTTCGATCATTTCTACAATCCGGTTGTCAGGAGAGAGTCCGCACAGAGTCATGCCGCCTTTCTCCAGGTCTTCCCGGAAATCATTGTTTACTTCATAGCGATGGCGGTGACGCTCATGGATTTCCTCTTTTCCATAGAGCTGTTTTGCCAGTGTCCCTTCTTTTAAGATACATGGATAGGAACCTAATCTCAGTGTACCTCCGATATCTTCTACACCGATCTGGTCCGGCATGATATGAATAACCGGGTGGGTAGTATCCGGGTTGAGTTCAATGCTGTGGGCGTCATTATATTTCAGTACATTTCTGGCAAATTCTACAATTGCAAGCTGCATTCCTAGACAGAGTCCCAGATAGGGGACATTATGGGTTCTTGCATAATGAATCGCTTCGATTTTTCCTTCTACACCCCGGTGTCCGAATCCGCCCGGCACAAGGATACCGCTTACATCTTTAAAGATTTCTTCTGCGTTTTCTGCAGTAACAGTCTCAGAGTCAACCCATTTGATATTTACTGTAGTGTGGCTGTAAATGCCGCCATGTTTTAAGGCTTCCACTACGCTGATATATGCATCGTGAAGCTGAATATATTTTCCTACAAGCGCGACAGTTACTTCCTGCGTGGGATGACGAAGATTCTCTACCATTTCAGTCCAGTCTTTCAGATCCGGTTTCGGGCAGTCCAGATGGAGACATTCGCAGACTACCTCGGCCAGCCGCTCTTTTTCCATTGCCAGAGGCGCTTCGTACAGATATTCCACATCCAGATTCTGAAGAACGTGATTTGCGGGAAGATTACAGAAGAGAGAAATTTTGTCTTTCATCTCTGTGCTGAGTGGGTATTCAGAACGACATACAATAATGTCCGGCTGAATGCCCATGCCCTGCAATTCTTTGACACTGGCCTGGGTCGGTTTTGTCTTCATTTCCTGAGAAGCCCGCAGATAGGGGATCAGCGTAACATGAATGAGAATAACATTTTCCCGTCCCCGTTCGTGCTGGAACTGACGGATAGATTCAAGGAAAGGCTGGCTTTCGATATCGCCCACGGTGCCTCCAACTTCGATAATGGCAATTTCAGTGCCTTCTGCAGCGGGATTGCGGTAGAACCGGCTTTTGATTTCATTTGTGATATGGGGGATAACCTGTACGGTTCTTCCTCCAAAATCGCCCCGACGTTCTTTTTGAAGAACAGACCAGTAGATTTTGCCGGTTGTAACATTGGAATTTTTTGTCAGGCTTTCATCAATAAATCTCTCATAGTGTCCCAGATCCAGATCGGTTTCTGCTCCATCGTCTGTGACAAATACTTCGCCGTGCTGTACCGGATTCATAGTACCGGGATCTATATTAATGTAAGGGTCGAATTTCTGCATAGTTACCGAGTAGCCCCGGGCCTTTAAAAGCCGTCCCAGAGAAGCGGCGGTGATTCCTTTTCCAAGACCGGATACAACGCCTCCTGTAACAAATACATATTTTACTGCCATTGTAGTTCCTCCTTTTGTTTTGTGTAAAAAATGCCCGGAAAACAAGCTGATTCTGTCTGATTTCTCGTGAAAGCGGTTCTGTTTTCCTAAAAAAGAGTACAGTTCAACCACAGCCTGCAGAACCGCGCCGTTGCGGTCTGACTTAAGATGCATATGATTGAACTGTATGAAATAAATACTTTCTAAGTATACACCTGATCCGGGAAAAAATACAGTTTTTTTTCTGAATCAGGTCATAAATTTATAATCAGACGGCAGAACAGAAATCCGGAAACGGGATAAACGACTGCTGTGCATATACTGTCAGACGATCTGTGCCAGTCAGTGATAGAGGTGGGAATGCTCATAGACTGCTTCGCAGGTCAGCTGTACGCCCAGTTTTTTGAAAATTTTGATATCCACATCCGAGAGCATGACGGAAGTATGTGCCTGACACCCGTCCAGTTTGGGCAGCTGAGAAAGCGCCAGTCTTGCCTCCGGACTGTCTGCTGCGCTGGCCGAGAGCGCGATTAAAACTTCGTCTGTATGAAGCCGGGGATTTTTACTCTTCAGATAATCAACCTTCAGTTTCTGAATCGGTTCGATGGACTGAGGGGAGATAATATGAAGATCGTGGTCTATGCCGGCAAGCTCTTTTAAAACATTCAGAAGAAGAGCTGCGGAAGCACCCAGAAGATTAGTTGTTTTTCCGGTAATGATTCTTCCGTCTTCCAGTTCGAGGGCAGCGGCCGGGCCATCGGTTTCTTTTGCGCGTTCAAGTGCCTTTACGGCTACTTTTCTGTCTTCAATGCTGACTCCCGCCATATTCATAAGAAGCTCGATTTTCTGTGTTTCCTTATCTGAGCAGTCTCCTTCGAGAAGAGCATCCAGGGCAGCATAGTAGCGGCGGATGATTTCCTGCCTGGAGGCTTCCCGGCATACCTCATCATCGCAGATACAGTTTCCTGCCATATTAACGCCCATATCTGTAGGAGATTTATATGGGCTTTCGCCGTATATTTTTTCAAAAATTGTGTTCAGAACAGGGAAGATCTCCACATCTCTGTTATAATTAACGGTTGTTTCACCGTAAGCCTCCAGATGAAAAGGATCAATCATATTTACATCGTTGAGATCCGCTGTTGCCGCTTCATAAGCCAGATTGACCGGATGCCTGAGAGGAAGGTTCCAGATAGGAAACGTCTCGAACTTTGCGTATCCGGCACGGATTCCCCGTTTATGTTCGTGGTAGAGCTGGGAAAGACAGGTTGCCATTTTCCCGCTTCCCGGTCCCGGAGCTGTAATAATTACCAGCGGCCGTGTTGTCTCAATATAATCATTTTTCCCGTATCCTTCATCGCTGATGATCAGAGGAATGTTGGCGGGATATCCGGGAATGACATAGTGCAGATAGACCGGGATGTTCAGGTTTTCAAGACGGTGCTTGAATAAAAGAGCGCTTTCCTGTCCGGAAAACTGTGTAATAACAACACTTCCGACATAGAGGCCCTGCGCACGGTAAGTTTCTACGAGACGAAGTACGTCTGTGTCATACGTGATGCCCAGATCTCCGCGGATTTTGTTTTTTTCAATATCTTTGGCACTGATAACGATGACGATTTCAGCCTGGCTGCTCAGTTCTTTGAGAAGACGGAGCTTGCTGTCCGGGGCAAATCCCGGAAGAACCCGGGAGGCATGGTAATCGTCAAAAAGTTTGCCGCCGAATTCCAGATAGAGTTTATTGTCAAACTGATTAATCCGGTTTCGGATGTGTTCGGACTGCATTTTCAGATATTTTTCATTGTCAAAACCGATTTTCATTTTCATTCTCCATTCCGATTTGATAACTTGTAAAGGTCTGTTTCCTGTATAAAATACTTTCTCAGTATACTATAAAATGCCACGGTTTTACAATATTTTCATAATCTTTTTATTGATTTATGGAAAACCTGTACTTATAATGGTAATAACGCTGATATGCAAAAATAATGTACTCTGCAATGTGGCAGGTAATGTCAGGCAGATTTTTTTGCGTACCGGCTTTAGTTAATTTCAGGAGGCAGGTAATGGATAACCAGAATAAAAAGAATTCCAACAATAACCGGCAGGGGTGGGGCGTTATACTGATTACCACTCTGCTGGTCACTTTTGTTGTTATGGGATTATATTCTCTTATGCAGGGCTCCAGTCCGGAAGAGATCAGTTATGACGAATTTCTTGATCTGGTGGAAGATAAGAAAGTAGAAGAAGTACAGCTGGCAAGCAACAGAATCTATATTACTCTTACGGACAGAGCCAGAGAGGAAGAATCCCGGGAGAATGACAGCAGCGGCGGAATCTCCAACATTTTCGGTCAGATTCAGAATCAGGCCGGCGGCAGCGGAGAGAGTGATCCGGACTATTATACCGGGTATGTCAGTGACGACAGACTGCCTGAGATTCTCGATGAGGCCGGCGTAAAGTTTTCCGGCGAAGTGCCGGATACGGCAGGCTCTCTGATTTTTGAAATTGTTGTGACAGTGATACTGCCGATTGTCCTTCTTGTTGTTTTGTTCAGCTTCCTCATGCGGAAGATGACAAAAGGCGGCGGTATGATGGGCATCGGAAAGAGCAATGCAAAAATGTACATGGAGAAAGAAACCGGGGTCACATTCCAGGATGTGGCCGGGCAGGATGAGGCAAAGGAGTCTCTGCAGGAAGTAGTGGATTTCCTTCATAATCCGGGTAAATACAGCGGCATCGGCGCGAAGCTTCCGAAAGGAGCACTTCTTGTAGGGCCTCCGGGAACTGGTAAGACACTGCTGGCGAAAGCTGTGGCAGGAGAGGCAAAAGTGCCGTTCTTCTCTCTTTCGGGTTCTGCTTTTGTGGAAATGTATGTAGGCGTGGGCGCGTCCCGTGTGCGTGATCTGTTCAAGCAGGCTCAGCAGATGGCTCCGTGTATTGTGTTTATTGATGAAATCGACGCTATCGGAAAAACACGTGATACAGTTATGGGCGGCAATGACGAGAGAGAACAGACGCTGAACCAGCTCTTGGCGGAGATGGATGGATTTGACACGAATAAAGGTCTTCTGATTCTTGCGGCAACCAACCGTCCGGAAATCCTGGATCCCGCGCTTCTGCGTCCGGGACGGTTTGACAGACGGATTATTGTAGACAAACCGGATCTGAAAGGGCGTGTGGATGTACTGAAGGTTCATGCCAAAGATGTACGGATGGATGAGACAGTAGATCTGGAGGCCATTGCTCTGGCTACGTCAGGAGCTGTAGGTTCAGATCTTGCCAATATGATCAATGAAGCCGCTATTAATGCCGTGAAGCATGGCAGACAGGTGGTAAGTCAGCAGGATCTTTTTGAAGCGGTGGAAGTTGTTCTCGTAGGTAAGGAAAAGAAAGACCGTATTATGAGTAAAGAAGAAAGACGAATCGTTTCCTATCATGAGGTGGGCCATGCTCTTGTGACAGCCCTTCAGAAGAATACAGAGCCGGTACAGAAGATTACAATTGTACCCAGAACTATGGGAGCTCTGGGATATGTTATGCAGACGCCGGAAGAAGAGAAGTTCCTTAATACCAAAAAGGAGCTGGAGGCAATGATTGTAGTTGCTCTGGGCGGAAGGGCTGCCGAGGAAATTGTGTTTGACACGGTGACAACCGGAGCGGCGAATGATATTGAACAGGCAACAAAGGTTGCCAGGGCTATGATTACTCAGTACGGAATGTCAGAACGGTTCGGGCTGATGGGGCTTGAGTCCGTGCAGAACAAGTATCTGGACGGGCGGGCTGTGCTTAACTGCGGAGATGCAACAGCTGCGGAGATTGATGAAGAAGTAATGAAGATGCTCAAGCAGGCTTACGCAGAGGCAAAACGTCTGCTGAGTGAAAATCGGGAGGCTCTTGATAAGATTGCAGCTTTCCTGATAGAGAAGGAGACAATCACAGGAAAAGAATTTATGAAGATTTTCCGTGAGGTTAAAGGAATGCCGGCGCCGGAAGAAGGACAGGAAGAAAAGGTACAGACAGAGCGTATTTCAATGAAACCAGTTGAAAGTGCTGAAGCTGCGGATAATCCGGATAAACTGCAGCCGTAACAGATTTTTATCAGAATATAAGAGATTACTTAACAGTCAGGGATTCTTCAGAAACAGCGGAAGAATCCCTGACTGTGTTTCTGTCTCTTTTTTTGATTCCCTTGCCAGAAATCAGGGGGAAAGGTATAATAAAACACATGGAAAGCAATAATTTTGATATACAGGAAGAACTGAAAAAACTTCCGGCCAGACCGGGAGTCTATATTATGCACGATGAAAAGGACCATATTATTTATGTGGGAAAGGCGGTCAGCTTAAAAAACCGGGTGCGTCAGTATTTTCAGGCCAGCAGAAATAAAGGCGCCAAGATTGAACAGATGGTGACGCATATCCGGCGGTTTGAGTATATTGTGACGGATTCGGAACTGGAAGCTCTCGTTCTGGAATGCAACCTGATTAAGGAACATCATCCGAAATATAATACTATGCTTATGGATGACAAGACCTATCCATTTATTAAGGTAACTACAGGCGAAGCGTTCCCGAGAGTACTGCTGTCGCGAAAGATGCTGAAAGATAAGGCAAAGTATTTCGGCCCGTATACAAGTTCGCAGGCTGTCCGGGATGCTATTGACCTGATCCATAAACTGTATCATCTGAGAAGCTGTAACCGCAGTCTTCCGAGAGACATCGGGAAAGAGCGCCCCTGTCTGAATTATCATATTAAACAGTGCGACGCACCCTGTCAGGGATATATTTCACAGGAGGAATATGGAAAATCAGTGAATGAGGTGCTGCGATTTTTAAATGGAAATTATGATGCGGTGCTCAAAGAGCTGGAAGAGAAGATGAATGCAGCTTCAGAAGCCCTGGAATTTGAACGTGCAATTGAGTACCGGGAGCTCATCAGCAGTGTCAGAAAAGTTGCCCAGAAGCAGAAGATTACCGATTCCAGCGGGGAAGACCGGGACATTCTGGCTGTAGCTGCTGAAGAAGAAGATGCAGTGGTTCAGGTGTTTTTTATCCGCGGAGGCCGTCTGATCGGCAGAGATCATTTTTATCTGCGTATTTTGAAAGGAGAGAGTCCTTCGGAGATATTGAACAGTTTTATAATGCAGTATTATGCAGGGACTCCGTTTATCCCGGCAGAACTGATGCTTCAGGATGAGGTGGAGGACCGGGAATTGCTGGAGGAGTGGCTTAGTTCCAAACGGGGGCAGAAGGTTGCGATTAAAGTACCGAAGAAAGGTACAAAGGAAAAACTGGTTGAGCTGGCCCGGGAAAATGCGCTGCTGGTTCTTTCTAAAGATAAGGAGCGCCTGAAACGGGAAGAAGGACGTACCATCGGCGCTGTAAAGGAAATTGCGGCTCTTCTTGATCTGGATAAAATAGTCCGTATGGAAGCCTATGATATCTCAAATACCAATGGATTTGAATCTGTAGGATCTATGGTAGTCTATGAGCGGGGACGCCCCAAACGGAATGATTACCGTAAGTTCAAAATCAGAGGAATCCAGGGAGCGGATGATTACGGAAGTATGCGAGAAGTGCTGACACGCCGTTTTACTCACGGACTGAAAGAAAGAGAGGAAAATGTGGAGTTGGGGAAATTCACCTCGTTTCCGGATCTGATTATGATGGACGGCGGCAAAGGGCAGGTTAATGTGGCGCTTCAGGTACTTGATGAACTTCATCTTCACATTCCGGTGTGCGGTATGGTAAAAGATGATCATCATCGTACACGTGGGTTATACTATCACAATGAGGAGATACCAATTGACAGATCTTCAGAAGCGTTCCGCCTGATTACCAGAATACAGGACGAGGCCCATCGTTTCGCTGTAGAGTATCACAGACAGCTCCGCGGCAAAGGACAGGTGCATTCTATTCTGGATGATATTGAGGGGATCGGCCCTGCCAGAAGAAAGGCTCTGATGCGGCATTATACGAGCCTTGACGATATACGGAAGGCAAAAATAGAGGAGCTTGCCAAAATACCTTCTATGAATGAAAAAGCAGCTGAATCAGTGTACAAGTTTTTTCATTAGTGATATAATCGACATAAGTGTGAAGTGTAAGAAATCGAACAATGAAAAGGAGAAAACCAATGGGACACGGTGTAAAGTTAACAGAGATTGTGGAGAAAATGGATCTGAAAAATCTGACCCCGAAAGTAGAACTTGTGGATCGTGAGGTAAACGTACCGGATGTAAACAGACCTGCGCTCCAGCTGGTTGGATTTTTTGACCATTTTGATTCAAACAGAGTACAGATTATCGGAAATGTGGAGTACAATTATCTTAAAACTCTTACAGAAGAAAAAAAGACAAAAGTTTACCATGAATTGCTTGAATATAAACTCCCCTGTGTTATATTCAGCAAAAGTCTGCAGCCGGACGAGATTTTTCTTGATCTGGCAGAGCAGCATGATGTTCCTGTCTTCAATACAACGAACAGAACTTCTGCTTTTACGGCGGAGCTGACCCGCTGGCTGAATGTGAAACTTGCTCCCTGCATTTCTATCCATGGAGTTCTTGTAGATGTGTACGGTGTAGGTGTTCTGATTATGGGCGAGAGCGGAATAGGAAAGAGTGAGGCTGCTCTGGAACTGATCAAAAGAGGTCACCGTCTTGTGACAGACGATGTGGTGGAAATCCGCAAAGTCAGTGATGATACACTTGTAGGGTCTGCGCCGGATATTACCCGTCATTTTATCGAGCTTCGCGGAATCGGTATTGTAGACGTAAAATCTATGTTTGGCGTACAGAGTGTAAGAGACACTCAGAATATTGATCTTGTTATTACCCTGGAAGACTGGGACAGAGATAAAGAGTATGACAGACTTGGTCTGGAAGAGGAGTATACCGAATTCCTGGGAAATAAGGTGGTCTGCCACAGCATCCCGATTCGTCCGGGACGGAATCTTGCTATCATTGTTGAGTCTGCGGCAGTAAACCACAGACAGAAACAGATGGGCTACAATGCGGCACAGGAACTTTATAAGAGAGTTCAGGAAAACCTGATAAAAGGAAAAAAATAAAGAAAGGATTGGAGGAAGAGGAAAATGAAATATTGTTTTGGCGTGGATATCGGAGGCACGACAGTAAAACTGGGACTGTTTGAGGCAGAAGGCGCTATTGTGGATAAATGGGAGATTACCACAGATATTTCAGATGAAGGATCGGCAATTCTTCCGAATGTGGCTGCTTCTGTAGCAAAGAAGATTGAAGAGCATCAGATTGACAAAAAGGATATTATAGGAATTGGTGTAGGGGTTCCTGCCCCAGTAACATCTGACGGGGTTGTAAATGGAAGCGCCAATCTCGGATGGAAATATAAGGAAGTTAAACGGGAACTGGAAGAGCTGTCGGGACTGAAGGCTGTGATCGGAAACGATGCCAATGTTGCTGCTCTTGGAGAAATGTGGAAGGGCGGCGGCGCCGGCGAAAAAAATATGATTATGGTGACGCTGGGCACCGGAGTCGGCGGCGGAATTATTATTGACGGAAAGATCCTTGTGGGTGCGACCGGCGCCGGAGGAGAGATAGGCCATATCTGTGTCAACTATGACGAAACAGATCACTGCGGCTGCGGAAACTGTGGCTGCCTGGAACAGTATGCATCGGCTACAGGAATTGTAAAACTGGCCAAAAAGAAGTTGGGACAGGAAATGCGTGCCACGATTCTTAATAAAGAAGATGTAACTGCCAAAGATGTATTTGACGCAGTAAAAGCCGGTGATGAAGTCGCAGATGAGATTGCGGTGGAATTTGGAAAGTATCTGGGGTATGGTCTGGCAAGTCTTGCCGCGGTATGCAATCCTTCTGTTTTTGTAATTGGAGGAGGAGTGTCGAAAGCAGGAGAAGTGCTGATACCATACATACAGAAGCCCTATCTGGAGCGTGCTTTTTTTGCGGATAAGCAGGTGAAATTTGTTCTTGCGGAGCTGGGAAATGATGCGGGAATATGCGGAGCTGCAAAATTGGTAATGGAAGACTGAAAAGTGATGATTTAATACGGCATTGTTATGAGGTCAGAAAAACAGAGGATTCAGAACTTGAATCCTCTGTTTTTTGATAAATTCTGCAATTATCCGCCGTTCTGATCCGAAGTCGATGGATTTGATGGCTGATTCGAATCAGATGGCTGATTTGAATCAGACGGCTGGTTGTCAGACGGCTGCTGATTTGAATCAGACGGCTGCTGATTTGAATCAGATGGCTGATTTGAATCAGATGGCTGCTGACTGTTGCTGTTATCGTTCGTATTTTCTGCGTCATTGTCTTCATCGGAGTCGGCCGGAGGAGTATATCCATGTCCGGAGCAGCTTTGAGTCGGCACAGTGTCCTCATCAAAGTATTCTGTGATTGACGGGCAGCCGCTCACTGCCAGAAGGCCTGTCTGTGTACACACTGTCTTTCTTACGACAGATGACGGAATATCAAACTCTTTATTCTCAAGATCTTCATGCACCCGATCCATAATATTTTTCCAGAGGGTTTCACGCCAGCTGGCGTTCATGCCTTCCATGGATTTGTTATCATCATATCCGCCCCAGACACCGGCTGTATAATATGGCGTATATCCCACAAACCAGAGATCTGTGCTGTCGTCAGTTGTACCGGTCTTTCCGGCTGCAGTCATTCTGTCCAGCCTTGCCGGAGTTCCGGTTCCCTGAGTTACAACGTCTTCCATCGCGCTTGTCAGAAGATAAGCGGTAGATTCCTTGATTATCTGATGAGTATCCGGTGTAGTGTTATCGAGCAGAACGTTTCCGTCATGATCAAGAATTTCCGTGTATAATATTGGCTCTGTATATTCCCCGCCATTGGCAATGGAAGCATACGCTGCTGTCATTTCTATATTATATACTCCGCGGGTAATACCGCCGAGAGCAGTGGACTGAGCAATATCAGTATAACCCGAATAGCCTTCCTGAGTACCATCAACAAGAGTTGTAAATCCGAAATTCAGGAGATATTCATATCCTTTTTCCAGTCCTACGGTTTCGGTAAGCGTTCTTACTGCGCAGACATTCATGGAATGCTCTATAGCGTATCGGGTGGTTGTCCATCCGATATATTTGCCGTCCCAGTTGCGGACCGGTTTTCCGTTTGCATAATTGTATGGCTCATCATTTATTAGTGTGGCAAGTGTCATACCACATTCGTTAAGTCCCGGCGCGTAAGTGGACAGAATTTTGAATGCAGAACCGGGCTGTCTGGTTGAATCGGTTGCCCGGTTCAGCGAACGGCTTGACTTTTTCTCTCCGCGTCCGCCGACAATTGCTTTTACCTGTCCGGTGTACTGATCCATAACTACGACAGAAGTCTGTGGCTGGAGTGTTATTTCAATATTTTCATCCACCTGATCTCCGGCTTCGGTATCAATATTCAGTGTACTCTTGTATTCCTCTACTGCCGCCAGAGCTTCTTCTTCTGAGCTGAATACAGTAGGATTGCTGTCATTGTGAGCTTCTTCAATATAATCAGCCAGTTGTTCTTTGCTGTAATTTTCCGAAGTGCCGTCAGCTCTGTGTATAGTGAGTGCATATTCAATTCCATATTCGGTTATTGTCAGATACTGGCCGACATCGGCAACTTCTTCATCGCAGATCTGCTGGATTGTGGAATCCTGGGTGGATTTGATTGTAAGACCTCCGCTGTAAAGAAGATTATAAGCCTGAGTTTCCGTGTATCCCTTTTCATTAATAAGGTCCTGAATTACATCGTCAATAAGAGCATCTACAAAGTAAGAGTAAGGCTCTGAGTCATCCGTTGATGCTGCGGTCTGCAGAATCCGGTCATAAACGGGATCCGCTATGGCCTCATCGTATTCGGACTGAACAATCCATCCCTGTTCCAGCATATTGTCCAGCACCTGTTTCCGCCTTTTTTCGTTGGCTTCAGGGTGGGTTACCGGGTCATAGCCGGTGGGGTTCTGAGTGATGGCTGCAATAACAGCACATTCAGACAGGGTCAGATCCGATACATCCTTATTGAAGTATCGGGTAGATGCCGTCTGGACTCCCAGGCATCCCTGTCCCAGGTTGATTGTGTTCATATAGGCTTCCAGGATCTCCTTTTTGCTCATTTCTTTTTCAATCTGCAGAGCAAGATATTGTTCCTGAAGTTTTCGTTCCACGCGGTCGTAAAGTGTTTTTTCACTTACAAAGTTCGGAAACACATTATTTTTGATAAGCTGCTGGGTAATGGTGCTGGCACCTTCTGAAAAATTAAAACCATTGGTTATGCCTACAACACCTGCACGCAGTATACCCTGCAGGTCAATTCCGTTATGTTCGTAAAAACGCTCGTCCTCTATGGCTACAAAAGCATGAGCCAGATATTCGGGGATCTCATCATAGGACCGGTATACACGGTTGGAATCAGAGTTCTTAAGCGTCTCGATTTCTGTGCCGTTCTGATCTACAATTGTGGTCGTATATCCCTGCGGCATTATATCGTCTGCCGTTACATTTGGTGTATTGTCTATAATCCTTTTTGCCATAACAGCGATTCCGATAACACATATTACAGCCAGAAGCAGTATACATATAATGAGTGCCTTGAAAAATCGGACACCGACGCGTTTTGTCTTCATTCTCTTTTTGGAAGAGATTTGGTCCTTTCTTTTCGAAAGATTCTGTTTCCCGTAATTCACGAATAGCATCCTCCTTTTTTAACTCTTATGATTATATCAAATATGCTCTTTTAAATAAAGGATAAAATAAAAACTTCACATTTTGACCGTAAAAATTAAGAAAAATTTCTGATTTTATGAAGAACGTACATATACGGAGAAATTCTCCGGTATGATTTGTCTTGTGAATCGGAGAGGGGTCTGTTATAGTAAAATATAACCGGGCAGTGCCGCAGACGTGCGCTGTACAGGCGGATATGCATGATGCGGATACAGCGGCCCCTACGGCTTGGTACGATTGATAAAAAAGAAAAGGAGCGAGATATGGACAGCTATTGTACTGTTTACAGGGAAGGAACAGGAGAAATCGTGGAAAAAAAATCCCGTTTTATTGCCCGGGTCTTTCCTGTTACATCAGAGGAAGCAGCCTTTGAATATCTGGAGGCAGTAAAGAAAGAACACTGGGATGCAAGACACCATTGCTGGGCCTACATAATTGGAAGAAAACCGGTAAACGAAAGAATGAGCGATGACGGGGAACCTTCCGGAACAGCAGGAAAGCCGATTCTGGAAGTGCTGAGAGGAAAAGGTTTGACAGATGTATTTGTGGTCGTAACAAGATATTTCGGAGGTACTCTTCTTGGAACCGGCGGGCTGGTCAGGGCATATTCAGGTGCGGCGGCAGAAGGTCTCGCGCATACAGAGATTATAACCAGAATTCACGGCGTAAAACTCAAGATTGATACGGATTATACAGGAGCAGGAAAAATCCAGTATCTTCTGGGACAGAGAAAGTTAACAGTTCTTGACAGTATTTATACGGAAAAAGTAGAATTTCTTGTTTTAGTTCCGGAAGAAGAAAAAAATGCGGTGAAAAAGGAAATTATGGAAGTTTCATGCGGACAGGCAGGAGTAGAAGAACAGTGCGAATGCTGGTTTGCGTGTACAACAGACGGCATACAGATAACAGAGGAATAAGAAAAGAAGGGGCGATTCCCGTGGGGAAGCGTCCCTTCTTTTGCCCCTGGGGACAGAGAGCATTCAACTGAAAAATTATTTATCGGCTTATGAAAATTCCGGTTCAATCAGACCGAAAGAACCATCTTTTCTCTTATATACTACGTTCACTTCATCTGTCTCGGCATTGGAGAATACGAAGAAACTGTGTCCCAGAAGTTCCATCTGAAGACACGCATCTTCCGGATACATGGGTTTGATACCGAAACGTTTTGTGCGGACAATCCGTATCTCGTCATCTTCCGGCGACGCTTCCTCAGACTCAATAAATTCTTTTTTTATTCCGCCTGAAGATACTGCAGAAGTAGGATGTCCCTGGCTGCGCGCAACCAGCTTGTTTTTATATTTGCGAAGCTGGCGTTCGATAACTTCTTCTACAAGGTCAATAGATACATACATGTCGCTGCTTGTCTGTTCGGACCGGATAATATGTCCTTTTACGGGGATTGTCACCTCGATTTTCTGCCGGCCTTTTTCTACGCTGAGTGTTACAATAATTTCTGTTTCAGGAGTGAAATACCGTTCAAGCTTTCCTAATTTCTGTTCGATAGCGTCCTTTAATCCGGAGGTTACCTCAATGTTTTTTCCGCTGATAATAAAATTCATGCTGCTCAACTCCTTTGTTCATATTTAACATAAACGGAGAAGAAAACTCTGTTTATATTATAAAAATATTATAACATGGAACCACATTAATGTATAGAACGAATCAGCGGATCATGAATTTTTTTGAACAGCGGGATAAACTGTCCAATACCGGTAAAAAAATCTCCCTTTTCCGGCGGGGATAAAGGGAGAAATTTTTCAGTTTTTCATAGCGCTTCTTTTACGCATTCTGGAATCCAGGATTTTTTTGCGGATACGGAGGGATTTCGGCGTTACCTCCAGCAGTTCATCTGTGTCGATAAAATCGAGAGCCTGCTCCAGACTGAGGATCTTAGGCGGCGTAAGACGCAGAGCCTCATCTGCGCTGGAAGAACGGGTATTGGTCAGATGCTTGGTTTTGCATACATTAAGTTCGATGTCTTCTGCTTTCCCGTTCTGTCCTATTACCATACCGGCATATACTTTTTCGCCGGGGCCAATGAACAGAGTGCCGCGCTCCTGAGCGCTGTACAGTCCGTATGTGACAGATTCTCCAGTCTCAAAAGCAATAAGTGAGCCCTGCTTACGGTACTGGATATCTCCTTTATATGGAGCATAGCCGTCAAAACTGGTATTCAGAATGCCATTTCCTTTTGTATCGGTAAGAAATTCGCCTCTGTATCCGATCAGACCGCGTGACGGAATAGAGAATTCCAGGCGGGTGTATCCGCCGTTGGACGCGCCCATATTGCGGAGCTCCCCTTTTCTCTGCCCCAGTTTCTCAATTACAACTCCGGTAAATTCATCAGGAACATCAATATATGCGACTTCCATCGGCTCCAGTTTCTTTCCGTTTTCATCTGTCTTATAAAGAACTTCCGCTTTGCTGACGGCAAATTCGTATCCTTCTCTTCGCATATTTTCAATCAGTACGGAAAGATGCAGTTCACCGCGGCCGGATACTTTGAAGCTGTCTGTATTGTCCATCTCTTCTACACGCAGACTGACGTCAGTGTTCAGCTCGCGGAAGAGACGATCCCGCAGATGACGGGAGGTTACATATTTTCCTTCCTGACCTGCAAACGGGCTGTCATTTACGATAAACTGCATGGCAATTGTCGGCTCTGAGATCTTTTGGAAGGGGATCGGCTCCGGATTTTCAGGAGAGCAGAGGGTATCTCCGATTGAAATGTCCGAGATGCCGGAAATGGCTACAATCGAGCCTATGGTTGCTTCCTTTACTTCAACTTTATTCAGCCCGTCAAACTCATAGAGGCGGCTGATCTTTACTTTTTCCTGCTTGTCCGGATCGTGGTGGTTGACAAGGACCATTTCCTGGTTTACCGCAATTGTGCCGTTATCTACTTTCCCGATTCCGATACGCCCTACATATTCATTGTAGTCAATTGTACTGATCAGAACTTGTGTCGGCGCCTCCGGATCTCCTTCCGGAGCAGGGATGTATTCGAGAATTGTTTCGAAAAGGGGCTTCATATCTTTTTCTTCGTCGGACAGATCCAGGACTGCCACACCTGCTTTTGCCGATGCATAGACAAAAGGACATTCCAGCTGTTCATCGGAAGCGCCAAGATCGATAAACAGTTCAAGCACTTCGTCGATTACGGCATCCGGGCGTGCTTCCGGACGGTCGATTTTGTTAATGCATACAATGACCGGAAGGTTTAATTCCAGCGCTTTGCGGAGGACGAATTTGGTCTGGGGCATAGCTCCTTCAAAAGCATCTACCACAAGGATAACGCCGTTTACCATTTTCAGCACGCGTTCCACTTCACCGCCGAAATCCGCATGGCCGGGGGTATCGATAATATTGATTTTTACTCCTTTGTAATGGACAGCTGTATTTTTGGAGAGAATGGTAATACCTCTCTCTCTTTCGATATCATTGGAGTCCATAACACGTTCTGCGACCTCCTGATTTTCACGGAATACGCCGCTCTGCTTTAAAAGTTCATCGACCAGAGTGGTTTTGCCGTGGTCGACATGGGCAATAATCGCAATATTTCTTATATCTTCGCGTTTGGTCTTCATATTTCTACACTCTTTTCCTTCAATAAATAATCTTCGGTTATGCCGGTAATATGATGGCTGTAACTTTTTTATTTTATCACATAATTTTTATTTGGCAAGGTTCAGATGCAAGACAGGGATTCAGGTCTCGGAATATGTCGAACGATTTCTGATACGTGAAGTTCTAATCAGTAATCTTATTTCATACATTTAGTAGTGACTCAAAAATACCGAAAAGAGGAAGGGAGAACTACAAATTATGTCAGATAAGATTATTGAGAACAATCAGGTGACGGTCATTGGAGAGGTGGTATCAGAATTTACATACAGCCATGAGGTTTTTGGAGAAGGCTTTTATATGGTCGACATCCTGGTAAAGAGGCTGAGCAGTTCAAATGACAGGATTCCTGTCATGGTGTCGGAACGCCTGATCGATGTAACAGAGGATTACAGAGGCGAGTGCATTATGGTTTCCGGACAGTTCCGGTCCTACAACAGGCATGAGGAACAGAAAAACCGTCTGGTGTTATCCGTATTTGCGCGGGAGATTGAATTTATTGATGAGGAGCCGGACGGAGCCAGGACAAATCACATTCTCCTGGAAGGATATATGTGTAAACGTCCGGTTTACCGGAAGACGCCTCTGGGAAGAGAAATTGCGGATCTTCTGCTTGCAGTAAACCGGCCGTACGGGAAATCGGATTATATTCCCTGCATCTGCTGGGGAAGAAATGCAAGGTATGCTTCCGGGTTCGACGTAGGGGAACATGTGAGGATTCTGGGCCGGATTCAGAGCAGGGAATATGTGAAAAAACTCTCGGAAACAGAGACGGAGACACGCACGGCCTATGAGGTTTCGGTAAGCAAACTGGAGTGTATTGACGATTGAAAAGGAATGCAGAAGCAGCCGGTCATTCAAAGATTAAATGGATATCATATATTGAGATAAGCTCTCAAATGTGATATCCTCTTTTTATAGTTTGTGTTTTATTTCAGAATGCAGAAATAGAGAGGAGAAAGACGATGATAAAAATACTGATGCATGGATGCAACGGGAAAATGGGAAGAATGATTACAGATATCGTGAAAAACGATGAAAATGCTGTTATTTCTGCAGGTGTGGATGCTTATACAGCAGTTCCGAATGATTATCCGGTGTTCGAATCCCTGGAGAAATGCGATGTGGATGCCGATGTAGTGATTGATTTTTCCAATGCCGGGGCAGTGGACGGACTTCTGGATTACTGCATGGAAAAAAATCTGCCGGTTGTGCTGTGTACAACCGGACTTTCTGAAGAGCAGCTTGAGAAAGTAAAAACTGCTTCACAGCAGATCGCAATCCTTAAATCTGCAAATATGTCCATGGGAATCAATCTTCTTTTGAAGCTTCTTGCAGAGGCAGCCAAGGTTCTGGGACCGGCAGGATATGATATTGAGCTTGTAGAGCGGCACCACAACCAGAAAGTTGACGCACCCAGCGGCACTGCGCTGGCTCTGGCCGATTCCATTAATGAGGCTCTCGACAATAAATATACTTATGTATATGACAGAAGCCAGGTGAGAAAGAAAAGAGAAAAAGACGAGATCGGCATATCAGCAGTCAGAGGCGGAACTATTGTGGGGGACCATGAGGTGATCTTTGCCGGTACAGACGAAGTAATTGAGTTTAAACACACCGCGTATTCCCGAAGCGTTTTTGGAAAAGGAGCAGTGGAGGCCGCAAAATTCCTGGCAGGTCAGGAAGCGGGAATGTATGATATGGGAGATGTGATTCATTTTTAAGCAGGCGGCGATGCAGACTGCGGATATCCGCTTGATTAATTAAGGAGAAAAAAGAATGAGAGATCTGGAAACAAGATATCTGGAAAGGCTGTCAGATTTGTATCCAACCATCGCATCTGCCTCCACAGAGATAATTAATCTTCAGGCAATTCTGAATCTTCCCAAGGGAACGGAGCATTTTCTGACAGATATCCACGGAGAGTATGAGGCCTTTTCTCATGTTCTCAAGAACGGCTCAGGGGCTGTCAGAAAGAAGATAGATGAAGTCTTCGGCAATACGATGAGCGCCAGGGATAAGAAGACGCTTGCAACGCTGATTTATTATCCGAAGGCGAAGATGGATATCATTAAGCAATCAGAGACGAATATGGAAGACTGGTACAGAGTCCATCTGTATCTTCTGATTGAGGTGAGCAAAAGGGCGGCCAGCAAATATACCCGATCAAAAGTGAGAAAGGCGCTTCCGAAGGATTTCGCCTATGTGATCGAGGAACTGATTACGGAAAAGGCGGAAGTCCGGGACAAAGAATCTTATTATAATGAAATTATTTCTACGATTATACGGATCGGACGGGCGGAGAATTTTATCATTGCCATATCAGAACTGATTCAGCGCCTGGTCGTAGATCATCTGCATATAGTGGGGGATATTTATGACAGAGGACCGGGCCCGCACATTATTATGGATAAACTGATGGCGTATCATTCTGTTGACATTCAGTGGGGCAATCATGATGTTGTATGGATGGGGGCAGCTGCCGGACAGAGAGGATGTATTGTCAATGTGATCCGGATCTGTGCCCGTTATGGAAATCTGGATATACTGGAGGACGGATACGGAATCAACCTTCTGCCTCTGGCAACTTATGCCATGCGGGTATATGGAGATGATCCCTGTTCCTGTTTTAAACTTAAGGGAGCAACAGACACAGCCGCGACAGATTCTGAAGAAATGCAGATGAATCTGAGAATTCACAAGGCAATTTCAGTGCTTCAGTTTAAGATTGAAGGACAGATCATTCAAAGGAGGCCGGAGTTCCATCTGGAAGAGCGGGCCATGCTTCACAGAATCAACTATGAGAAAGGGACAATTACTCTTGAAGGCAAGGAGTATCCTCTTTCCGATACGAACTTCCCCACCATTGATCCGGAAGATCCCTACAGGTTGACCCCGGAGGAAGAAGAGATCATGAACCGTCTGGAACATGCTTTCGCGAACTGCGAAAAACTGCAGCAGCATATGCGGTTCCTTCTTACAAAAGGCGGGCTGTATAAAGTGTATAATGATAATCTGCTCTATCACGGCTGCGTGCCGCTCAATGAGGACGGAAGTCTGAAAGACGTGGAGATTTACGGAAAAACATACCGGGGCAGGGAACTTTATGACGTGCTGGACAGTTATGTCAGAAAAGGATTTTTTGCACTGGATGAAAATGAAAGACAGGCCGGAAAAGATATTATGTGGTTTATCTGGCTGCATCCGGACTCTCCGCTTTTCGGAAAGAATAAAATGGCTACCTTTGAGAGATGTTTTCTTGCTGATTCCGAGACTCACGTTGAGAAAAAGAATCCTTATTATTTCCTTATCGAAAATGAGAAGGTAATCGACGGCATTCTCCGGGAATTTGGCCTTGACCCGGAAAAAGCTCATATTGTAAACGGACATGTTCCGGTAAAAAGGAAGGACGGAGAGAGTCCGATTAAATGCGGCGGAAAAGTAATGGTTATTGACGGAGGATTTTCAAAGGCATATCAGAAAGAAACCGGAATTGCGGGATATACGCTGATTTACAATTCTTATGGACTTCGTCTTGTGGCGCACGAACCTTTCGAGTCCACAGAGGCCGCTATTGCCAAAGAAAATGATATTCATTCGGAAACGACGGTAGTACAGAGAGTATATGACCGGTATCTGGTAGGAGATACGGATGCGGGAAGAGAGCTGAGAGAGCAGATTGCCGATCTGGAACGTCTGCTTGCCGCATACCGGAACGGAGAGATTACAGAGAAGATCTGAATACTTCAGAGACATCACAGGAGGAAGATATGGCACAGAATTCAGAAAAGACAACGAATTATCCCCAGGAAGCAGAGATATCCGAACCGCTGAAGATTTATCTGCAGGAAATCGGACAGATCCCTGTCCTTGGTGAAGAGGAAGAAAAGGAACTGGGCAGAAGAATTGCCCGGGGAGATGAGTCGGCCAGAAAGCGGCTGGCGGAGGGCAATCTGAAACTGGTCGTATCCCTGGCAAAACATTATAAGGGAAGAGGCGTTCCTCTTCTTGACCTGATACAGGAAGGAAATATGGGACTGATGCATGCGGCGGAAAAGTATGACTATCAGAAAGAAAACCGTTTTTCCACTTATGCGGCATGGTGGATAAAGGAGGCTATGATGCGGGCGATTGACCAGCAGTCCCGGGAAATCCGGGTACCCGTCCATGTGGCCGAAAATATGAAAAAAGTACAGAAGGCAGCCAGAGAACTGCAGCAGACGCTGGGGAGAGATGCCACTCCGGGAGAAATCGCGGCAAAGCTGGGGGACAAATCTGAAGAAGATGTAAAAAATATCATAACATATCTTCAGAACCCGGTTTCACTGGAAACTCCTGTGGGAGAAACGGGAGAGGACAGTCTTGGCGATATGGTGGAGGACAGGACAGAGAAAACTCCTGAAGAAGCAATGGAGCAGATTGTAGAGAAAGAGGAGGTCTCAGAACTTCTGGAAGTGCTGAATGAGCGGGAACGCCAGGTTATCCGGCTGCGGTACGGCCTTGATGGAGGCAGGACGCATACGCTTGAGGAGATAGGAGAGCAGCTGAATGTAACAAGGGAAAGAGTGCGCCAGATTGAGGCCAGAGCAATGGAAAAGCTGAGAACAAACGCAGAAAAGTAAAAAAATCCCTGTATAAATATTGCAAAAGTGCAGATAGTAACAGTACTACAATATTTATGGAAAGGGAGATAATCTTATGAACAAAATGAAAAAAATTCTGCTGCTGACAACCTGCGCTTTTGTTCTCTTCGGAACAACTGCATGCAGCAGTAAGGATAATGCGGATAACGGAGCAGATCAGACCACACAGGACAATAATAATACAGATAAGAATACGGACAATAATACAGACAGTCAGAAGAATGATACTATGAACGATGCTACCGGCGGAGACAGAGAAGGAGACGGCGTCCTGGACAATGCCGTAGATGATGTAACTGATGGGGTAGATAAGGTGACGGATGACATTACAGATGACGTGGACAAGGCAGCAGATGATCTGACTGAGAATAATGGCCCTCAGAAGGATACGGATAATTCGGACGGGAATAATAATTCAAACTGATAATTTTACCAGACAGCAGAGACATGGCCAGGCGGATCACAGATCTGTTCTGGCTTTTTGTTTCGGAAAAAGTCCTTCCGGGCAGAGTTTTATGAAAAGGAGCAGTATATGAGATTCAGACCCTGTATTGATATACATAATGGAAAAGTAAAACAGATTGTAGGAGGAAGCCTTCGGGATGAAGGAGACAGCGCAAGTACAAATTTTTCTTCAGAAAAAGGAGCGGCTTTTTATGCTGATCTGTACAGAAAAGATCATCTTACCGGCGGGCACATTATCCTTCTGAATCCGGCCTCGTCAAAATACTACAAGAAAACAAAAGAGCAGGCCATGGAAGCTCTGAAGGCCTATCCCGGCGGACTTCAGATCGGAGGAGGAATTACGGCGGAAAATGCGATGGAATATCTGAATGAAGGAGCCAGCCATGTGATTGTGACTTCCTATGTTTTCTCAGAAGGTTCCTTCCGGAAAGAAAACCTGGAGAAGCTGGTACATACAGTGGGAAAAAAGCGGCTTGTTCTTGATCTGAGCTGCAGAAAAAAGGACGACGGTTATTACGTAGTTACAGACAGGTGGCAGAAATTTACCGGGGTAAAAGTAACGCCGGAGACGTTGGATAAGCTGGCCGGTTATTGTGACGAATTTCTCATACACGGGGTTGATGTAGAAGGGAAAGGTTCCGGTATGGAGTCAGAGCTGGTTCGTATGCTTGGCCGGTGGGAGGGGATTCCGGTCACCTATGCAGGAGGCATTGGCTCACTTTCTGATCTGGAGGCTTTTCGCAGGGTCAGCGGAGGGAAGGTGGATTTTACGATTGGAAGCGCGCTGGATCTTTTCGGAGGTACAATCCCTTACAGCCACGTAAAGAATTTGTTGAATTAGACGACGGTTAGTGTTAGAATGAAAAACAGAGCGGCGTCTGGGGTGACCGACGGCGCCGAAATTAGTATAAGGAGTTTATTGCTGAATATGGGTATTATAGAGAAAATTTTCGGAACCCACAGTGAAAATGAATTGAAGAGAATCTATCCCATTGTAGACCGGATAGAGGCACTGGAGCCGGAGATGAAGGCGCTGTCGGATGAAGAACTCAGAGGAAAGACAAGAGAATTTAAGGAACGCCTGAAAGAAGGAGAAACGCTGGATGATCTTCTGCCGGAAGCGTATGCGGCTGTCCGCGAAGCGGCCTTCCGGAGTCTGGGCATGCGTCACTACAGAGTACAGCTGATCGGCGGAATTATTCTTCATCAGGGAAGAATTGCCGAGATGAAGACAGGAGAAGGAAAGACTCTTGTGTCTACTCTTCCTGCATATCTGAACGCTCTGGAAGGGAACGGCGTTCATATCGTCACTGTCAATGATTATCTGGCAAAACGTGACGCTGAATGGATGGGAAAAGTACACGAATTCCTTGGGCTTACTGTGGGCGTTGTGCTGAACAGCATGGATAAGACGGAACGCCGCGCAGCTTATGACTGCGATATTACTTATGTGACAAACAACGAGCTGGGATTTGACTACCTGCGGGATAATATGGTTATTTACAAGGAGCAGCTTGTACAGAGAGGACTTCATTTTGCCATCATCGACGAGGTTGACTCTGTTCTGATCGATGAGGCCAGAACGCCTTTGATTATTTCCGGCCAGAGCGGCAAGTCTACAAAGCTGTATGAGGCCTGCGATATTCTTGCCCGTCAGCTGGAGCGCGGTGAAGCAAGCGGAGAATTCTCCAAAATGAATGCGATTATGGGAGAAGAGATTGAGGAGACCGGAGACTTCATCGTCAATGAAAAGGAAAAAACCGTCAATCTGACCGAAGACGGCGTAAAAAAAGTGGAGAAATTCTTCCATATTGATAATCTGGCTGATCCGGAGAATCTTGAAATACAGCACAATATTATTCTTGCCCTGCGGGCTCACAACCTGATGTTCAAAGATCAGGACTATGTGGTTACCGCTGAGGGAGAGGTTATGATTGTCGATGAGTTTACCGGACGTATTATGCCGGGCCGCCGGTATTCGGACGGACTGCATCAGGCAATTGAAGCCAAGGAACATGTGAAGGTAAAAAGAGAGAGCAAAACACTGGCCACCATTACTTTCCAGAATCTTTTTAACAAATTTGACAAAAAGAGCGGTATGACAGGTACGGCTCTGACAGAGGAAAAAGAATTCCGCGATATTTACGGCATGGATGTTGTGGAGATTCCCACCAATGTGCCGGTTCAGAGAAAAGATCTGGAAGATGCGGTATACAAGACGAAAGCGGAAAAATATAAAGCCGTTGTTCGGGCGGTTAAGGAGGCGCATGCCACAGGACAGCCGGTTCTGGTCGGTACAATTACCATTGAAGTATCAGAACTTTTGAGCAAGATGCTGAAAAAAGAAGGCATTCCTCATAATGTGCTGAACGCCAAATATCATGAACAGGAAGCGGAGATCGTTGCGGATGCAGGTGTTCACGGCGCGGTAACCATTGCTACCAACATGGCAGGACGTGGTACCGATATAAAGCTGGATGACGATGCGAGAAAGGCGGGAGGCCTGAAGATTATTGGTACAGAGCGGCATGAATCCCGTCGTATTGATAATCAGCTTCGCGGACGAAGCGGACGTCAGGGCGACCCGGGAGAGTCCCGTTTCTATATTTCTCTTGAGGATGATCTGATGCGTCTGTTCGGTTCTGAGCGTCTGATGAGCGTGTTTAATGCTCTGGGTGTTGCAGACGGCGAGCAGATTGAGCACAAGATGCTTTCCGGAGCCATTGAGAAGGCTCAGAAGAAGATTGAGAGCAACAACTTCGGTATTCGTAAAAATCTTCTGGAATATGACCAGGTAATGAATGAGCAGAGAGAGATTATTTACGGAGAGAGACGCCGGGTTCTCGACGGCGAGAGTATGCGCGATACGATTTACAATATGATTACAGAATATGTGGAAAATATTACAGATAAATTCGCATCTTCTGAAATACATGCAGATGACTGGGATATCAAAGGCCTGGCTCTGACACTTCACAATGAGATACCGCAGATGGAAGTTCCGTCAGAAGAAGAGTGCAAAAAGATGCATCAGAAGGAACTTAAGCATCTTCTGAAAGAGCGTGCTGTTAAAGCATATGAGGCAAAGGAAGCAGAATTCCCCGAGGCAGAGCAGCTGCGTGAAGTGGAACGTGTTGTTCTGCTGAAAGTCATTGACGCCAGATGGATGGATCATATTGATGATATGGAACAGCTCCGTCAGGGCATCGGCCTTCAGGCATACGGACAGAGAGATCCTCTTGTTGAATACAAGATGACGGGATATGACATGTTCGGCGCTATGACAAATGCAATCGCGGAGACGACAATCCGTACTCTCTTCCATATTCGTGTAGAACAGAAGGTAGAGAGAGAAGAAGTCGCGAAAGTAACCGGAACGAATAAAGACGAGTCTGCTGTACGGGCTCCGAAGAAACGGGAAGAGAAAAAGATCTATCCGAATGATCCGTGCCCGTGCGGAAGCGGAAAGAAGTATAAACAGTGCTGCGGACGAAAACAGAGAGCGTAAGCAGGCTGCACAGGAAAGAAAGAGGTGATTAAGGTGGTTTTATTGGATGAACTGAAGTCCAGACTGGGCGCATACGAAGAACCGCTGAAAGATTTGAGGGATTCACTTTGACCTGGCGTCAAAGAAATTAAGAATCGAAGAATTGCAGAAACGCCTGGAAGAGCCGGGATTCTGGGATGAACCAGAAGTTTCTCAGGAGGTAATGAAAGAGCTGAAAAATCTTCAGGATTCTGTAGAAGAAATTGAAAAGCTGTATTCGGATTACGACGACATGATGCTTCTGATCGAGATGAGTCAGGAGGATGCCGATGAGGAGACTGTTCACGAAATTGAAGAAGAACTGGAGCAGTTTGAAAAGAAATTTGAAGAGCTGCGGATCAGTACTCTTCTGACCGGTCCCTATGATAAGGATAATGCCATTGTGACGCTTCACGCAGGAGCGGGAGGAACAGAATCCTGCGACTGGGCCGGCATGCTTTACCGGATGTATACCCGGTGGGCCGAGAAAAAGGGATATGATGTGGAGGTTCTGGATTATCTGGAGGGCGACGTGGCCGGAATCAAAGGCGTAACCTTTGAGGTGAAAGGAGAAAATGCATACGGATATCTTCGCTCAGAGAAGGGCGTGCACCGTCTTGTGCGTATTTCTCCCTTCAATGCGGCAGGAAAAAGGCAGACTTCCTTTGCTTCCTGCGATGTGATTCCGGATATTGAAGAGGACATTGACATTGAAATTAATGAAGACGATCTGAAAATCGATACCTACCGGTCAAGCGGCGCGGGAGGCCAGCATATCAATAAGACATCGTCTGCAGTAAGAATTACCCACCTTCCTACAGGAATTGTGGTTCAGTGTCAAAATGAACGGTCACAGCATATGAATAAAGATAAGGCCATGCAGATGCTGAAGTCGAAACTGTATCTGCTCAAACAGCAGGAACAGGCCGAAAAAATGTCGGACATCAGAGGCGAGGTCCGGGAGATTAATTTTGGAAGTCAGATCCGGTCCTATGTGATGCAGCCATACACGCTTGTAAAAGATCACAGGACCAATGCAGAGGTCAGCAATGTAAACAGTGTAA
>DWZZ01000188.1 GCA_019117305.1 Candidatus Mediterraneibacter merdigallinarum
ACTACTGCATTTACTGCGGCTTCAACTGCCACAACCACATCCGCAGAGCCCAGCTCAATACAGAAGAAATCCGCCGGGAGTTTGCGGCCATTGCCAGGACTGGGCTTCAGGAGGTCCTGATTCTGACGGGAGAAAGCCGGAAGAAATCAACTGTGGAATATATCGGTGAGGCTGTAAAAATTGCAAAGGAATATTTCCGAGTCATCGGTCTGGAAGTCTATCCTATGAATTCTGACGAATATGCATATCTCCATAAATGCGGAGCGGATTATGTAACGGTTTTCCAGGAAACCTACAATCCGGACAAATATGAAACCCTTCATCTGGCCGGACATAAGCGGGTGTTCCCTTATCGGTTCCATGCCCAGGAGAGAGCGCTCATGGGCGGAATGAGGGGCGTCGGACTTGCGGCGCTTCTGGGACTGGATGATTTCCGCAAAGATGCGTTTGCAACGGGAATGCATGCATACCTGCTTCAGAAAAAATATCCCCATGCGGAGATCGCGTTTTCCTGTCCAAGACTTCGGCCTATTATTAACAATGATAAGATCAATCCTATGGACGTGCATGAAGCCCAGCTTCTGCAGGTTGTGTGTGCTTACCGCCTTTTCATGCCTTTTGCCAGCATTACGATTTCCAGCCGGGAATGCGCGAGGATCCGGGATAATCTGGTTCAGATCGCGGCAACCAAGATTTCTGCCGGAGTCAGTACGGGCATCGGCGAGCACGGGGAAGAAGTGCAGGATAAGGGCGACGAACAGTTTGAAATTTCGGACGGACGTACAGTAGACGAGGTTTACGACGCACTTACAGAGAATCATCTCCAGCCTGTAATGGCGGATTATATTTATGTGTAAAGGAAGAACAATGATGAATGAAATCATGTGGAGCAATGTGATCGCAGTGACAAACCGCAGGCTGTCAGCAAGACCATATCTGGAACAGATCGAAAGAATCTGCATCCGGCATCCCCGGGCTGTTCTTATAAGGGAAAAAGATCTGATACGGGAAGATTATGCTCATCTGGCTGCCAGAGTATATGATATCTGCCGCAGTCATCATGTTCCGTGTATTTATCACAGCTTTATTGATGAGGCTTGCAGCGCCGGGGCTGAAATGATCCATCTTCCCCTCCATCTTCTGAGAAAGTATGCCGGCCGGCCGATTCTGACAGAATTTGGAAAAATCGGCACATCCGTTCATTCCAGAGAAGAGGCGGAAGAGGCCGCGGCTTTGGGTGCTTCCTATATGACGGCAGGACATATATTTGCAACAGACTGCAAAAAGGGGCTTCCTCCGAGAGGGCTGCCTTTTCTTCGGTCCGTGTGTGAAGCAGCAGAAATTCCTGTCTATGCGATCGGAGGTATTCATACCGAAGAGCAGGCGGAAGAGGCAATGGCAGCAGGAGCGGCGGGAGTGTGTGTAATGTCGGAGGCCATGCAGATATGAGAGGGGGAGTTTTCTGAAAATGTCAGGATCTCCATTGACATAAGTATTATCTGTATTATAATTAATAATACAGATAATACAACGAATGGAAGGATGCCATATGATTATTTCTCTCGATATGAGCAGCGATATACCGATCTACGTACAGCTGCGAAATCAGATCGTTACCGGAATCGGGAAAGGGGAACTGAAGGCCGGCGAATCTCTTCCTTCTGTCCGTCAGATGGCCCGGGATGCGGGAATCAACAGTATGACGGTAAATAAAACCTATCAGATTCTGAAGACGGAAGGGTTTATTGAGATTGACAGGAGGAAAGGCGCCACCGTACGCCCGGTGCAGAAGACAGAGGGCCGGTTCCGGGAGAAGCTGGAGGCAGAGCTGGAGATTCTGTCTGCGGAGGCTTGTATAAAAGGGATGCCGAAAGAGGAGTTCCTCAGAATCTGCGAGGAAATGTTTATGAGCATGCATCCGGCAGAAAGTGAGGCATAGATATGGACGTGGTTCTGTTTTTTATTTTTCTGATCTGTGACCTGATAATTGTACCGATCTGCTGGTTCTCTTACGGGAATCAGAGTGAGTACAGAGAAGGAATGGTAATGGGAGTTCATATTCCGGCCCATGCGGTGGAAGATCCTGAAGTGACCAGGATCTGCGGCAGAACGCAGAAGCAATGGAAACGCTTTCATCAGATCAGCCTGCTGCTGAGTATGCTTATCTGTTTCCTGTGCTTTTATAATTTTACCCTGTTTATTATTGTATGGTCCGTGTGGCTGACAGGATATGTAGCAGGGCTTTACTGGCTGATTGTTGTTCCTCACCGGCAGATGTATCGTCTGAAACTCAAACGGGGCTGGCTGGATGCGTCGAGTATGCATGCCGTGCGCATCGATACATCTGTGTCGGCGTTTTCCGGGAAAATGGCGCTTGACTGGAAATGGCATCTGCCGCCTGTGCTTCTGACGTCGGCCACAGCGCTGCTTCTGCACAATATGGAGCAAAGATACCGGCTGAGTTCCGGGGAAATGACGGCAGAATGGGTGATGTATGTGTCCGGAGTGTTCACCTGTCTTCTTTTTCTTGCCTTGCATGTCGGAATTGTACGGCAGGCAAACCGGGTGTACAGCAAAAATACGGAGATCAATCTTGCCGCTAACCGGCTGATGAAACGCGCCTGGTCTCAGGGGCTGGTGCCGGCTTCCTGGATCAGCGGCGGGGCGTGGATTTTCCTGGCGTTCTGCGGATCTATATCCGGTCCGGATCTGCCGGCCGGCTGCTATGGCGTCTATGCATTTTTTCTCATGGTTTCGGCAGCGGCCCTGCTTGTACCTCTCGGACTGGCAGTGGGAAAGAGAAAGGAAATTCTGGACGCGGATCAGGCGCCCTGTTATGTGGACGATGATGTATACTGGAAATACGGATGGTATAACAATCCGAATGACCGTCACATTCTTGTACAGGACAGGTTTAACAGCATGAATTATTCTTTTAATTTCGGGAGACCTGCGGTAAAAGTGATCCTGGGAATCCTGGCGGCGGCTGGATATGCTGTCGGAATAAGCGGATACGGCTCGGGCAGGAACGGACTTTTTCTTTCCTTTCCCTTCTGTTTTATGCTATAATTGGTCGTGGCGGAATACGGAAAATAAATACAGACAGGAGGAAGGATCATGTCCGATTATGTAATTACAACAGATTCCAATTCAGATGTTCTTCCGGCATTTATAAAGGAGAACAATCTGACGATCATCCCTCAGTATTATGCGTTCGGGGATACGGTTTACGGTGATCAGCTCAATATGGAGCCACATGAGTTTTACGAAACCATGCGGAAAGGGGAAATGCCGAAATCGATGGCTAATAATCCCGGGGTAATCCGTGAGAAATTTGAAAAGCTGCTAAGAGACGGGAAAAATATTCTGCATATTGCCTTTTCAAGCGCTTTGAGCGGAAGCTGCAATAACGTGGTAATGACGGCAAATGAGTTGACCGAGGCGTATCCGGACAGAAAGATCATGGTATTTGATTCTTTGAATGCATCCCTCGGCGAGGGCGTGTCCGTATACCGGGCAGTGGAATTGTGGAAATCCGGAAAGTCCATGGAAGAAGTGTACGATATACTGACGGAAGAAAAGGATCACGTTAATGTATCCTTTACTGTAAATGACCTGAATCATCTGCAGAGAGGCGGCAGGGTATCGAAGACTACTGCAGTAGTGGGGAGCCTTGTAAATATTAAGCCGATACTGACTGTAACGGCATCCGGGGAACTGAAGGCGGACGGTACGGTGAGGGGAAGAAAGAAGTCCCTGAAAACACTGGTGTCCAGGATGGAAGATGCTCTTGATCTGGATGCATACGGAAAAGACCGCATGGTTGCCGTACTTCACGGAGACTGTCTGGATGAGGCGCAGATTGTGGCGGATATGGTAAAAGGCCTTGGATTTACCAATGTTGTGATCAACGATGTGAGCCCCAGTATCGGAACACATGCCGGACCGGGTGTGGTAGGACTGGTATTTTACGGCAAAAAGCGTTCATAACAGAAAATGAAACATAAAAACTGCAGAAACTGTACGGATTTTTCATCCGCAGCTGTTTCTGCAGTTTTATTTTTATCTGCCGGCTGAATCATATATGATTTCAGAGAATGCTGTGGAAATCTTACAGCAACCCGAAATCTTTCATCGCCTGGCGAAGGGTCTCTTTATGCGCGTCTTCCATTTCTGTCAGCGGAGCGCGGAGAGAACCTACATTTTTGCCCATCATATTGAGAGCAGCTTTTACGGGGATCGGGTTTACTTCACAGAAGAGAGCGTTGCACAGCGGAATTGCATCAAGCTGCATCTTTGCGCTTTCTTTTACGTTCCCTTCCAGATATTTCATAACCATATCATGAACATATTTCGGCGCCACATTGGACAGAACAGAGATTACTCCGATTCCTCCAAGGGAGAGAAGGGGTACAACCTGATCGTCGTTTCCGGAATACAGATCAATATTTCCATCGCACAGGTGCATTATTTCTGCAACATTTCCGATATTGCCGGATGCTTCTTTCACACCGACAATAGAGTCTACATTTTTTACAAGATGCGCCAGTGTCTTCGGCTGAATGGAACATCCTGTACGGCTGGGTACGTTGTAAAGAATTGCCGGGAGCGGCGCTTCTGTGCAGATTTTTGTATAGTGTGCTATGAGTCCGTTCTGGGTGGCTTTGTTATAGTACGGGGTTACAAGCAGCAGTGCGTCGGCGCCGTCTTCCATAGCCCCTTTTGAAAGCTGAACCGCTGTAGCAGTGCTGTTGGAACCGGTTCCGGCAATAACAGGAACTCTGTGTTTTACCCGTTCTACAGTGAAACGGATTGCCTCGCTGTGTTCCTCTTCTGTCATGGTCGCGGATTCGCCGGTGGTGCCGCAGATGATAATTGCGTCTGTGCCTCCTGCGATCTGCTCTTCCAGCATTTCATCCAGTTTGTCATAATTGATTTCCAGATTTTCTTTCATGGGTGTAACAATCGCTACACCTGCGCCTGTAAAAATTGCCATTCTTTTCTCCTCCTTAAATGGTGAGCGCTTTCGGAGACTCCTCTGCACTCTGATGAACAATAAAAGAAACGGCAAGATGCGCCGTCTCCAATATACCTCTCTGAAAAGCTGTATATATCCAGATAGCTCTCCATCCTGCGATGACAGTCATGGCATTTTTCACGCCATGCCCAAGAACAAGGCCTCAGGCACCTTCCTCTTTCGGCATCCTTTCCTTTCAGATGAGCTCTTCTGCTCCTGATACATCCTTCATCTTACTTATAAAAAATGCGACCTCTATCTACGTTTCTGTATAAAGAAATGATACCATCGGCATCAGGGGATGTCAACCAGTTTCCAGATACGGACTTCAAAAGTCGAAAATAATATGAGGAGAGCGAAAAACTGGTATAACCGGAAAGAATAGCTGAAATTCTGCAAAAATTGTCGGATAAGAGAAAATGTAATTGCACTTTTACCCGCCCGGTTTTACAATACAATAGAAAGAAAAAAAGCCAGGAAAGGAGAGCCATTGTGCTTACGATCAGTAATTATGTAAAGGCGAAGACGCTGGAGGAAGCGTATGAACTGAATCAGGCGCGCAGCAGCCGCGTGATGGGCGGAATGATGTGGATGCGGCTGAGCAACGCGAAGGTAAAGACCGTAATTGATCTGTCCGGTCTCGGACTGGACCAGATTGAGGAAACGGACAAGGTATTCAAGATAGGAGCCATGTGTACGCTGCGGCAGCTGGAACAGTGTGAGAGGCTCAGAGAAGAGTATGGGGACGGAATTGCAGAAGCTGTGCGCCATATTGTGGGGGTACAGTTCCGTAATCAGGCAACAGTAGGAGGAAGTATTTACGGAAGGTTCGGGTTCTCGGATGTGCTGACCGCGTTTCTGGCTCTTGATACTTTTGTGGAACTGTACGACGGCGGTATTATCCGTCTGTCGGAATTCGTAAACCGCAAACCTGACAGAGATATACTGGTGTCTATTATTATCCGTAAAGGGAAAAGAAAATTCCGTTATTCCTCTGTACGGCGGACAAAGACGGATTTTCCTGTAATTGCCTGCGCGGTAGTTACCGGGATTGTTCATGGAGAGGAATCCTGGTATTTCTCTGTGGGCGCGAGGCCGATGAAGGCGGCGCTGACGGAGAGAAAATGGAAGCTTAAGCCGGATGAAACAGAAGAAGCCATCGCGGCATGCGCAAAAGAAATAGCTGCGGAATTCGACTACGGAACAAATATGCGGGGCAGCGCAGAGTACAGGCAGCATCTTGCCGAGGTTCTGCTGCGCAGATCCATAAGCTCTATGTTAACGGAGGATAAATAGATGGAAGTTCGGTTTATATTAAATCAGAAACAGGTTGCCGTGGACGCTGCTCCGGATGCGGTTCTGATGAATGTGCTCAGAGATCTGGGGTGCAAGAGTGTGAAATGCGGCTGCGAGACAACAAACTGCGGGCTCTGTACCGTCTGGATCGACGGAAAATCCCGTCTTTCCTGTTCGGTGCTGGCAGCCGGCGTGGAAGGACATGAGGTGACAACGCTGGAAGGCGTGGAACAGGAAGCCGAAGAGTTCGGACGTTTCCTGGCAAAAGAGGGAGCGGAGCAGTGCGGATTCTGTTCCCCGGGATTCATTATGAATGTGCTTGCAATGATGCGGGAATATGAAGAAAAGGCGGAAAAATCCGGCAGAGCATCGGACGCCGTCCCGGATGTAGAGGAAATCAAAGAATATCTGGCGGGAAATCTGTGCCGTTGTACCGGGTACATGGGACAGCTTCGCGCAATACAGAATTATATGGCAGAGAAAAAAATGACAGGAGAGAATGTGCCGGAGAAGAAGGAGGTGCGGGCATGATCGGATCCAGCGAAAAATTATCGGATTTAAGTTATGTGAACCATCCGGTTCCGAAGGTGGACTCTGAGTCTCTGGTCACCGGAAAGGCTGTGTATACCAATGACCTTGCCCCTTCAGACTGTCTGATCGTAAAGCTTGTAAGAAGTCCCCATGCCCATGCACTGATTCAGGAGATTGACACGGCGCGGGCGGAGGCTGTTCCGGGAATCGTATGCGTTCTGACTTATAAAGACTGTCCCGATAAACGCTTCACCCTGGCAGGTCAGACATATCCCGAGGCAAGTCCCTACGACAGGTTGATTCTGGACCGGCGGATGCGCTTTGTGGGTGACGCGGCCGCTATTGTGGCAGGTGTTTCTGAAGAGGCGGTTAAAAAAGCTGTAAAGCTTGTGCGCATCAAATATGAAGTTCTGGAGCCGGTGCTGGATTTCCGTAAAGCAAAGGATAATCCCATCCTGGTCCACCCGGAAGATAACTGGAGAAGCCTGTGCAACGTAGGCGCGGACAATAAGCGGAATCTCTGCGCTCATGGCGAATGCGGGGAAGGGGATATCGACGCGGTGATTGATTCCTGCGATTACGTGGTTGACCGTGTGTATCATACAAAGGCGAACCAGCAGGCGATGATGGAGACATTCCGGACCTATACTTATCTGGACACATACGGCAGACTGAATGTAGTGTCCTCCACACAGGTACCTTTTCACATAAGGCGCATTCTGGGCAATGCCCTGGATATTCCAAAACATAAGATTCGTGTGATCAAGCCCAGAATCGGAGGCGGATTCGGCGCGAAACAGACATCTGTGTCGGAAATTTATCCGGCTATAGTAACATGGAAGACCGGACGCCCTGCGAAGATTATTTTTACGCGTGAAGAGTCTCTTACCGCCTCTTCGCCCCGCCATGAGATGGAGATGCATGTCCGGGTGGGAGCGGATAAGGAAGGGAGAATCCGTGGAATCGACCTTCATACTCTGTCCAATACCGGTGCTTTCGGCGAGCACGGCCCTACTACGGTGGGACTGTCCGGCCACAAATCCATCCCGCTTTACGGGAGGACGGACGCCTTCCGGTTTACTTATGATGTGGTCTATACCAATGTAATGTCCTCCGGCGCTTACCGGGGATATGGCGCTACCCAGGGTATTTTTGCGGTAGAGTCTGCGGTAAATGAGCTGGCGGAGAAGATGGGCATGGATCCGACCGTGCTGCGGGAGAAAAATCTGGTCCGTGAGGGACAGGTGATGCCTGCTTATTATAACGAGAGAACAGACAGCTGCGCCCTGGACCGGTGCCTTGCCCGGGCAAAGGAAATGATTGACTGGGACAGAAAATATCCATGCTATGACTGTGGAAACGGCAAAGTCAGAGGCGTGGGAGTCGCTATGGCCATGCAGGGCTCCGGAATATCCCATGTAGATACCGGATCCGTTGCCATCAAGGTGAATGACGATGGATTTTACAGCCTGATGGTCGGCGCTACGGATATGGGAACCGGATGCGATACAATTCTGGCGCAGATGGCGGCGGAATGCCTGGAGTGCAGCATGGATGATATAATTGTCCACGGAGTTGACACGGATATTTCGCCTTATGATACCGGATCCTATGCGTCCAGTACTACCTACGTTACGGGTATGGCAGTAGTAAAGACCTGTGAGACACTGCGTGAGAAGATATGCGCCACAGGTGCCGGTTATCTGGGATGTTCCGTGGAGGATGTTCAGTTTGACGGTGTGAATGTGACGAACCTGAAGACCGGAGAGTCCATTTCCCGGAAAGAAATCGGAAATAAAGTGATGTGTTTCAGCAATGAAGCACTTTCTGCCAGCGAGGCATTTTCTTCCCCGACTTCGCCGCCGCCGTTTATGGCAGGCATCGCGGAGGTGGAGATCGACAAGGAAACCGGAACAGTGGAGATGGTGGACTACGCGGCGGTTGTAGACTGCGGCACGGTAGTCAATCCGGCTCTGGCACGTGTTCAGGTGGAAGGCGGTATCGCGCAGGGAATCGGCATGGCTCTGTTTGAGGATATTGTATATAACGAAAAGGGAAAGAACTACAGCAATTCTTTCATGCAGTACAAGATTCCCAGCCGGCTGGATGTGGGAAAAATCCGTGTCGAATTTGAGAGCAGTTATGAACCTACGGGACCTTTTGGCGCAAAGTCTATCGGAGAAATTGTAATTAATACTCCGGCGCCGGCTATTTCAAACGCTGTTCAGAATGCGGCGGGCGTGATTGTGCGTGAACTTCCGATTACGGCGGAAAAAGTGTACTGGGGAATGAAGGAGAATGCGAAGGAATAGATTTTAAGGTGATTTGAGATTGATTCCGGACGCGGAGATTTAGACGGTGTCTGAATTTCCGCGTCGTTTTTTATACTCTCTTCTGAACAAGACGCCGGAAAATGCAGAAATAAAAGGCGAATAAAGCAGTATACAGTGGGAAAAGCAGTGCAAGGCACAAGATGTGCCGGAAGACTGTATTATAAACCGTGTATATTGTATAAAATTAGATACATGGCAATTTTTGAGAATGATTATCGAAATAAGGCTTGTCATTTTTTTAACGTGATGTTATACTAGCGCATGACAGGTGAACGGAAGTTTCCGGCACCGATTCATTATTATTAACAGGAAAAAGATTTCACGGAGGAGGTTTTCAGAAAATGGCAAAAGCAAATTTTGACCAGTGGGCAGGCTTTAACGGAAAGCTCTGGAAAGAAGAAGTTAACGTTCGTGACTTCATCCAGAATAACTATACTCAGTATGACGGAGATGAGTCTTTCCTTGCGGGCCCGACAGAAGCAACAGATAAATTATGGGGAGAACTGCAGAAACTTCAGAAAGAAGAGCGCGCGAAGGGCGGCGTTCTTGATATGGAGACAGAGGTGGTATCCGGACTGACAGCTTACGGCCCGGGCTACATTAATGAGGATATGAAGGATCTGGAGCAGGTTGTAGGTCTTCAGACAGACAAGCCGCTGAAGAGAGCGTTTATGCCTTACGGCGGAATCAAGATGGCTGAGCAGGCTTGTACGACATACGGATATACGCCGAGTGAAAAACTGCATGAAATCTTTACAGTATATCATAAAACACACAATCAGGCTGTATTTGACATCTATACACCTGAGATGAAAAAGGCACGTCACAACAAAATCATTACAGGTCTTCCGGATACATATGGAAGAGGACGTATTGTCGGCGATTACCGCCGTGTGGCTCTCTATGGTATTGATTACCTGATTGAGAAAAAACAGTCTGATTTTGTCGAGTATGAGAGACACGGAATGAAGGGAACAGATTTCCGTCTTCGTGAGGAGATCGCAGACCAGATCCGCGCCCTTAAGGGAATGAAAGAAATGGCAGAGTCCTACGGTTATGACATTTCCCAGCCGGCAAAGAACGCGAAAGAGGCAGTTCAGTGGCTGTATTTCGGATACCTTGCCGCAATCAAGACACAGAACGGCGCCGCGATGAGCGTGGGACGTGTGTCCACATTCCTTGATATTTATATCCAGAGAGATCTGGAGAACGGAACGCTGACAGAGGAGCAGGCACAGGAGCTGATTGACCATATGGTTATGAAGTTCCGTATGGTGAAGTTTGCCAGAATTCCGTCTTACAACGAGCTGTTCTCCGGCGACCCGGTATGGGCAACACTGGAAATGGCGGGAATCGGAATGGATGGGCGTCATATGGTAACAAAGAACGACTACCGTTTCCTTCACACACTGGAGAACATGGGACCGTCACCGGAACCGAACCTGACTGTGCTTTATTCTTCACACCTTCCGGAGAACTTCAAGAAGTATGCGGCGTATATTTCTGTTAAGACAAGTTCCATCCAGTATGAAAATGACGATGTAATGCGTCCGGTATGGGGCGATGACTACTCCATCTGCTGCTGCGTATCCGCAACAGAGACAGGAAAGGAAATCCAGTTCTTCGGAGCCCGCGCGAACCTGGCAAAATGCCTTCTGTACGCGATCAACGGCGGTGTTGACGAGAAGACAAAACAGCAGGT
>DWZZ01000189.1 GCA_019117305.1 Candidatus Mediterraneibacter merdigallinarum
CCCCAATCTGATTTTGCAGCTGCATCGGGATTTGTATTCTTACTCTCAGAAAGCTGCTGGTGGAAGTTATAAAAACACTGATAATGTCATTGCTGAAACAGATGCAGAAGAAAATCAAAAGGTACGGTTTATTCCGGTTCCGGCATTTCAGACCGCAGAAGCGATGGAGGAACTTTGCAGAGATTTTTGGGAAGCCTGGGAAGCTGATCATATTGATAAACTTCTTCTGATTCCCATGTTTATTTTGGATTTTCTCTGTATCCATCCTTTTAATGACGGGAATGGACGAATGAGCCGCCTGCTGACTCTTCTGCTCTTCTATAAAGCCGGATATATTGTCGGGAAGTACGTCAGTATGGAAATGCTGATTGAAAAAACCAAAGAAACCTATTATGAAGCATTGCAGGCAAGTTCAACCGGTTGGCATGAAAATGAGAACAGCTACGAACCTTTTGTAAAATATTATCTTGGTATTACGCTGAAAGCATACAATGAATTTGAAAGCCGTGTGGAGCATTTGAAAAACCGCACACTTTCCAAGCCGGAGCGAATCCGATCCATGATTGACCAGAAGGTCGGAAAAATCACGAAAAAGGAAATCCTGGATGCCTGCCCTGACATCAGTAAAACAACGGTAGAACGTACTTTGACGGAGTTGGTAAAGAGTGGTTACATCGCCAAAGTCGGTTCGGGACCGGCTACCGGTTATGTCAGAATCTAAGTTATAGAAATATTTATCTCCGTCATTGATTGATAAAATGACGGAGATATTTTATATATGAGGCAGATACCTCTGTTACATAGCAGTTGTAGATTTTGGAATATAGATATTTTTACATAGTTTTCAGATTAAATAAGCGTGTAGTAAGATTACAAAATTTAAAAAATGTTGAAGCCGATATCGGCTAATAATATTCTGTTAAGTAGAGAAGGTGAATGGAGTGAAGCGTTTATATACAATAGATCAGGTTTCAGAATTAACAGGAATCAACAAGCGAACGCTTAAGTATTATATTGAACGGGATATGATCAGTCCTTCTGACAAAAAAGGAGAAGGTGGCAAACTTCAAAAAAGAATAAATGACCGGTATTATGAAGTTAAGCCGCAGGGCTTGGCTTCATAATTACATAGGAAAAGGAGTGGTTCGATGGAACGAAAAACCGACTGTTCTTTTTCTATGCCCGCAGCCTGAAAGGATCAGAACGGTACAGAAATTTTCAAAAACTTTTCCTGATTTTTACAAATAGAAGTGCATAGTTTTAATATTCTCCATGTATGATGAAGAAAATTCCAGGGGCCCTGGAAAAAAGATAGCAAAACACTAATTCATCAGAAAAGAGGAATATATTATGAAGAAGAAAATTTTAGCTGCATTTCTTGCTGCTGTATCCTGTATGGCAATGTCTGTTACTGCTATGGCGGCAGAGAGCACTCAGGAAATTTCAGCAGTGCTGACAGCAGATCCGACTTATACTGTGACAATTCCGGCTACTGTTAACATGGGAAATGACGGAACAACAGTAGATGTAACAGCATCTGATGTTGAAAACCTTGCAGACGGACAGAAGATTTCCGTAACGATTGCCGGAACAAATTATTACAGAAATCAGCTGGTTCTGGAAGCAGACAGGGACCTTGTTGACGTCAACCATGCCCGTACTCTTCGTTACCAGATCATTTCCGAAGATGGTGAAGTGATTGAGACAACAGGCCAGGATACTGCTACCGGAAGTGAAGTTGTTTCTTTTACCGGAAATGAGACGAAACAGTATCAGATCAAACCGGTTATTGTGGATGCAAATAAGGACAGACTTGTAACCGGTGTTCCTTACACAGGAAGCATTACTTTTGGAATCGAACTCGCAGATGCAGAGTAATTCAGAGTAAGCGGATTACAGTGATTGGAAAGAATCAGTATATAAGCATTTCAGCATCCAGTCTGTCGCTCCCTGCTGTCGTTTTACGGCCGAAGAGAGCGTCAGGCTGGAACTGTATGTACAGGCGGAGAGAGAAAAACATATCCCTGCAGGTGTTGGTATATCAGGAACCAAAGAAAATATTAGGAAAGAAGAGAATGTAATTTATGCAGAAACAGACAGGAATGAAAAAAATTCTGGTGATCTTAATCATAGCATTGATCCTACTTGCGGCGGCAGTGATCCTGTGGATGGTTTTGAGGGATAAAGACAATGGAAGAAACTCTGCGGGAATCGTAGTATCCGATGAAGCCGTGGAATGGAATAAAGACCTTGAAGATACTTCAGGGGGACAGCCGGGAATTAAAATCCCCGGTTATGGGGACATTACCGTGAACAGCGGTTCTACAACATGGGAGATCACACTTCTGAATCCTGAAGGAAATGACTGCTATTTCCAGTATGCCATTACGATTGATGATTCGGATACCCCGATTTATGAATCCGATCTGATCGAGCCGGGGAAAGCAATCACTGAATTTGAGGTGTCAGAACCTCTGGAAGCAGGAGATTATGAGATCCATCTGAATATTTCCGCATTCACCATGGATGAAAGTCTGACTGCTTTAAACGGAGCGGATGTGAAGGCTGTTCTGCATGTGATCTGAAAAGAGTTCGATGAAGGATGAACGTTATTGTTCTTAGAAGAAAAATGAATATCAATTATAGTGAATTACTCCAACTCGCAAAGGGCTGGAGTAATTTTAATTATGTGAAATTTATGATATTTTTCATTTTTCAATATTTTTTGAAAAAACTTGACATTCAGTTATTATATAAGTACAATAACATGATTTAGTTCTTCTAAATGGGCGGATGGGGAAAAGAGAAAGAAGATATATATTATTTATTACCTGGATGATGAAGATACAAATGCAGGTTATATGTACTTAAAAAGGAGAAAAAATAACGGGTATTCATTCGAAGAAAGAAAACTATCACAGAACGTGGATGATAAACTTGAAGAAATACTTGAATACGAACAAGGATGGAATATGATTAAAGATGAATATCTTAAAATAAAGAACAGGAATAAAGATCCTCATAAAAAATCATTTATTCTTTATCTGGAAAGCATTCATAATGTGTATAATCATATAAACCAATACAAAGAAAAAGAACGACTGAGACGGGCATTTATCCCGTCAAACAGTTGGTATGGATTAATAATAAGATAATTATCGTATTAATGATATATTTACTCAGAAGTTCTTTTACACCCGAAATAGAAAATCAATTGGAGAGGGAAAATCTTATGAAAAAGTCAACAATTCTTTTATTAACAGCCATCCTTATACTGTCTTTCTCAGCCTGCGCCGGACCGGATTCCCCGGCGGAATCTGCCTCCGGAACAGCCGATACCGTTTCGTCCGATGATCCGGAGGAGGAAACAACAGAGCGTGTAAAGATAACGATGGACTATAAGGGCGAGGATCAGTTAGAGGAGCGGGATGTACTGGCGTTTACAGAATTAGATCAGCGGGCGGTTATGGGGATTGCTACGTCCAACAGTGATGTTAGGACTCTGAACATTCCGCCGGGAAATTATGTTCTTCTTTCAAGTACTTTAGGTGCGCTGGAATTCAAAATCGAAGAGGATGATCAGCAAATAATCGTACACGCAGATTATGAATCCGGAAAATTAAGTATAGAAAAGAAAAACGAAGAAAATAACTGATACTTTATCCAGTGTTAAATTTGTGATAATTTTCACAAAAAGATTGAAACAACTGGAATAATATGGTAGTATTTCCAATGGACTTATTGAGACATCAAAGGGGCTGACTGGTTACCGGTTGGCCCTTTTTCTGTTGTCAGAAGTGGTTTTTATTCTATCGGCATCAATCAGGGTTTTACTTCATATTTTGAATGAAAAATGCTCCGGCAGCAGAAAGGGAAGCATTTGTAAGTTCAAAGGAGTGAAAGAATGAAACGATTGAAAAGAAATCAGATGAAAAAACCGTTCCGGTTTCTGGCGGGGCTGCTTTCTCTGATCCTGGTTGTGTCATTATTCCCGCAGGGATTAAGGACAGTACAGGCAGCAGGAAATGTTCTGGAAACCGACGGCGGGAAAATCACATGGGATTTTGGGGACGGAAGTTCTCCTATCTACACCGACGGACAGGATGGATCCCTGAGTGCAGAAGGAATGCTGGCTCTTAACAGCGGCGGGCACGGAGCGGATATCGGAAATGATACAGTATTTACCCTTACAGTGCCCGCGGGCCGGACGACAGTATCGTTTGGCATCTGCGCCTACGGGTCTTCTATGGCTGTAGTAAAAGCAAACGGGCAGATTATTGCGGAAGATCTGCCTCTGAACGGAGCTCTTGAAGACGGAGCGGAAACTTCTGTCAGTTATACATCTGACGCAGAGGCGGTTATTACTGTTGAGGTAACCGGAAACGGTTATATTCATCATATTTCGGCAGAAACAATTACGCCGCCCCGGACAGCGGTGGTCAGTGGAAGTGTTTCCGCGGCTTCAGGATCAGAAGATCCGGCAGACAGGCAGACCCTTCTGTTTACGGATGAGTCAGGTTCAGAAGTTGAGACGGTGATCAATGAAGGCGCGTACAGCGTATCTCTTCCTGTAGGTCATGCATATACCGTATCATTTGAAAATTCTGATGTTTATGAGGTGACAGAGGGAAGCACAGTTGATCTGACAGATGCAGAAAACGGAGATGAAGCGGTAAATGATATTACCTACCGTATTATCTGGGATCTGTCAAAAGATTTTCATTTTACAATCGGCAATACCGTGTTCACCGTATCACCGGGGGAGTCCTCTTCCGCTGATTTTACGGTGACGGCAGAAGGCGGAGACGGGCGGACAGAACTGGCAACGCCGGAGACAGCCATCATATGGGCGGATCTGGAAGGCGGAGGACTGGGAACGCTTATGCAGGATACCCTGGAAGATGTAAGTGAAAATGTCTCCTATACCATTGACGGCAACACTGTCACATTTACATATAACGATGCAGATACGTCTCCCCTCTCTTACACCGTACAGGTAAAAGACAACAGCGCATTGGGAAATCCCCATGCCAACGGCCGGACCATTACCTATGATTTCGGTGACGGCAGCATTGTATCTGAGCTTTATACAGGCAATTACTCTATTACAGGAGGAGACTCTGTCAGCTCACCGGACGGCCTGGTTACTCTTACAGGAAATAACCGGATCCGGTACAACGGATCACACGGCATTATGATCGGAAACGGCGATCAGGTCAGCGTAAAAGTCGCGGGAAATGCAGAAATTGTAATGGAACTCTGCGCATACACGGCTGATGGAAGTATGCTGAATGCTGAGGTGACAGACGGAAACGGAGCAGTCACTCCGGAATCTGTTTCCGCGAAAGCGGCGGCAGACGGGAATACAGAAGTATTCACCTATACCGGAGAGGCGGCGACTCTGACCTTTACCTATGAAGGAAGCGGGTCCGGATATCTTCACACCATGTCAGTAACAAATGAGATGGAAGAGACGGAAGTCAATCCCCAGGATGCAATGCCGGAGATAAAGGACTTTGGTACGCCGGACAGCATGACAGTTTCAGCTGCAGGGCAGCGTCTTACTCTTACACAGACAGGCGGAAGCCTGCCGACCGGAGGCGCGCTTTCGGAAAATGTGGGATATTATGGATTTGATCTGACCTCTGACAGAAACCGGCTGGAGGCGGATGTAACAGTAAATTCCTGCGGCTCATCTTCCTCAAAGGGTGTGTTTTTCGGTGCGTTTGACGGAACCAATATTGAGACGGCGGCAATCCGCAACACCACAAATCTGAGAGGCGTATATTCCGATGAAACCGGGGAAATCGGCGCAGGGCGGATGAATGATACAATTGCGGCAGGAAGTACGGTTCATTTTACTGCGGAGAGAACGGAGGACGGACTGACCATTACAGCAGTGCCCGAGACCGGACAGCGTTTTGTTATGCTCAGTTCTGACAGTGACGCGCTCTTTGCCGAAAATGGAGAGGAGACGGAGATTTCCTTCGGATTTATTCTGGCCGACGCATCGGTTACTGTTACAAATATGAAATATTATGATGCAGACGGCACGCTTTTATACGATCAGAATGACTGCTATGAACCCATCGGAACAGAACCGGTTGTTTCATCTGTACAGGCAGTCGTGGCAGATACAAGGGACGCCATCAATGTTACCTGGAACAGCAGAGAACCGGCTGACGGGGACGGAAGGTATGTGATTCAGGTAAGAAAAGATGGTGGAGAGTGGGAAGATGCTGCGGAAACAACAGCCACATCCTGGCTGTACCGGACAGATGAGGCCGGGCAGTATCAGTTCCGTGTAGGAGGAAAACTTGGAAATGAAGGAGAAGTCACATACTGTGATGAACTTTCGGAAATTGTAGATTTTCTTCCGGCGCTTCCCACTCCGGTGCTCAGTTTGACCGCAGGTGAGAATTCCATTGATCTTTCCTGGACAGATTCGGAAGGAGCGACCGCGTATGAAGTGTACAGATATTCTTCTGATGAGGGCGCAGAGAATTCGAAGCTGATTTACAGTACAGAAGCGGCTACCGGTACAGCTTATACGGATACAGACGTAACACCGGAAGTGCCCTATTACTATTATGTCATTGCCCGTGCGTATGCAGACGGTCAGGAGGTTAATTCCAGCAATCCGTCCCGGACCGTATGGGCCATGGCGTCTGCAGGCCACACAGGGGATTATGTATATGAGGATGAGGCAGCAGAGATTACAGTTACCGATTGTCCCCAGGGGACAATATTCCGGGAGACAGCAGTTCTGGCAGGAACAGTTGACCGCGCAGGCGTAATCAGAGCGTCTGTAAACGGAGGAACGGCTTCGGAGCAGGCAGTAAATGCAGGCGGAAACTTCCGTTTCAGTCTGACAGCGGCGGAAGGCAGAAATAATGCAGAGCTGATCTTTACCGATGAAAACGGGAAAGAGACCCGTCTTGTCTATACATTTGTATATCTGACAAATTACGATATGGTTGTAGACGCTTCCTACACCGGGGAAGACGGAGCGCTGATAAACGGTCTTCCTACCTACAGTACGGTTCAGGCGGCGGTGGATGCCGTTCCGGCAGACAATGCCGAAAGACAGGTTATTTATATAAAATCCGGTGATTACAAGGAACGCCTTGTCGTGAATACGCCCTATATTTCACTGATCGGCGAGGACAGCGACAGCGTACGCATCCACTGCTATCCGGCAGAACTGTATCCGGAAGATGCAGGATACGAGGCTGGAGGAGACATGTCCAAACGGTGCGCAACCTATATTATGAGCGGAGCGACAGGATTTTCGGCGGAGAATCTTACATTCGCAAATGATTACGATTATTCCACACCGGACGGAAAGAGCAACAAATCCGCGGACGCGCTCCGGTGTGACGCGGACGGCGCATCCTTTGTAAATGTAACCATTTCAGGCGTGCAGGATACTCTTTACATGCATGCCGGTAACCAGTATTACAGGAATTGCCGGATTGAGGGTCTGATTGACTTTATTTATTCCGGTGATGACGCCAGAGCGCTGTTCGAGGACTGCGAACTTGTATTTGTCTATGAAGAGACGCACCCGGAGGGCGGATATGTATGTGCGCCGAGAACAGCGGCAGACGCTCCTTACGGACTGATTTTTAATGACTGCGTAATCACGTCGGAAGAGGGATGTGTGGACGGCACATACCGTCTGGCAAGGCCGTGGGGACCGGACGCATGTATCTACTGGATCGGCTGCTATATGGGCAGCGCCATAGATAAAGATGAGCCATATGCGGATATGAGCGGCAATCTGCATACAGAAGCCAGATTCTATGAATGCGGTTCCTATGGTCCGGGATATGCGGTCAATGCTGACAGAAGACAGATATCACCGTCTGCAGCCGAAGCGCTGCTGGCAGATCTGGGATGGAATCCCTGTGAGGCATCCCAGGCAATCAGCAAGTCCTATGTTGGCGATATTGTGACAGAAGTGCCGGAAGAACCGGAAGAGCCGCCGACAGAGGAACCGGACGAACCGGTTACGCCTCCCGCAGAGGATCCTTCTCAGGAGCCTTCCGATCCGTCAGGAGAAGGCGGCGGAACTGATACGGAAGTCAGGCCGGGAGATAACGGCGTGTCCGGGGATAAGGAAACAGAAGGATCTGCCGGCAGCGACGGACAGAAATCAGAGGAACTGACGGCTGATCCTGTAGATACCGGAGACCATACCAATATAGCGCTGTGGAGTACAGTACTGGTTTTTGCAGGCGCTGCCGGAGCGTCGGCCGTTGTTATCAGGAGAAGAGGACGTCAGTCCAGATAAAAGAATAAAACCGATTGAAACAGCTGCGGACTGTGACCGGTTATTTGAAAAGGTGTCCTTTTTATGGGACACCTTTTTGTCATAAATGCCGTCATCTGTGTTATACTGACATTATCGTACAGGGAGAGGAAACAGGTTATGGCAAAAGGCGCGAACCAGAAATTCAAATTATACTGTCTGGCGCAGATTATGCTGGAGAATACAGACGATGAACACTATCTTACCATGCCGGAGATTCTGTCCGCGCTTGAGCGGCAGGGAATCAGCGCTGCCCGCAAAAGTGTTTATGAAGATCTGAGAGATCTGGAGCATCTTGGAATCGAGGTGGAAGGGGAGACTGTGGGAAAAGGGTATCATTACCATGTTGTAAACCGTCCTTTTGAACTGCCGGAGCTGAAGCTGCTGGTGGACGCCATCCAGTCTTCCAGATTTATTACAGAGAGAAAGACAAACGCTCTGATCAGAAAGCTGGAAAAGCTGGTCAGCAGATATGAGGCTACAAAACTGCAGCGCCAGGTCTATGTGTCCGGAAGAATCAAAACCATGAACGAGAGCATTTATTACACGATTGACGCCATCCACAATGCAATTGCGGAAAACCGGAAAATAAAATTTCAGTATTTTCAGTGGAATGTGAAAAAGGAGATGGAGCTCCGGCATAACGGCGCGTATTATCATATCAGTCCCTGGGGACTTTCCTGGGACAATGAAAATTATTATCTGGTGGGATATGATTCCGATGCGGGAATGATCAAACATTACCGGGTTGACAAGATGCTGCACATCCGCATGTCGGATGAGTCCAGGGAGGGAAAAGAATATTTTCAAAAGCCGGATATGGCGGATTATACAAAGAAAAGTTTCGGCATGTTCGGAGGCAGAGAGCGGCAGGTGAAACTTTTCGTGGAAAACCGCCTGGCCGGGGTGATTATCGACCGGTTCGGAAAAGATGTGCTGCTGATTCCCGCGGATGGGGAACATTTTACGGTAAATGTAAATGTCCGTGTCAGCAGTCAGTTTCTTGGCTGGATCTTTTCTCTTGGCGAAGGCGTAAAGATTACCGGGCCGGAGGATGTTGTGGAGCAGATGCGTGAAGAAACAGAACGGCTGATCCGGCAGTATAAGTAAGAGAATAAACGTGTAAGGAGGAATGCATCATGAGACTTTTCATAGCGATTCAGCTGTCTCCGGAGATGAAAAAGGCTCTGGTGGGCTGTATGCATGATCTGAAGAAGCAGGGAGTAGAAGGAAATTACGTTCCGGCTCAGAATCTGCATATGACTCTGGCCTTTATCGGAGAGTATGACGACCCTGGCAAAGTAAAAGAAGTTATGGGAAAAGTTCCGCTTCCGGAATTCCGTCTGACTCTGGCGGATAAAGGAAATTTCGGCAATATTCTGTGGGCAGGCGTCAAGGGCAACCAGAAACTGAAAACATATGTCAGAGACCTGAGAGCCGCCCTGGCAGCGGCGGGAATTCCCTGCGAGAAGGATAAATTTGTCCCCCATATTACGTTGATCCGGAAATTTTCCGCGAAGAAACCGTATCAGTTTCACATGCCAAAGGCAGAGATGACTGTAAAAAAAGCTTCCCTTATGAAGTCAGAACAGAAGAACGGGAAAGTTATGTACAAAGAACTGTAAGAAAAGAAGTTTTTAAATTAATCCTGTTAGTATCGTTATATCTCAATCTCCGTCCCCTCCGCGATCCGCATCTCTGTATACAGTATTACCATATCCCCTTCTCTGAGAATCAGATTCCCGTTGGGGATCATGATCTTATCCCTTCGTTTTACAAGGACAATAACAGAATGCCTGGAAATGTCCAGATCCCGTATGCGGTGCCCGTTCCAGGGATTATTTTTCTGCAGAGTAATCTCTTTTAGCCGGATATGATCTTTATCCTGGAAGGATTCCGCCGCCAGGACCATTACATCGTCCTCTTGGAGGACAAGATTGCCCCGGGGAACAAGAATCCGCTGGTTCCTCTGCACCACGGCAACAATGACTCTTTCAGGCAGGTGAAGCTGGGCGATGCTCTTATTGATCCAGGGATCCCGGGATGTAAGGTGGATTTTGATAAAATGCACGTCTTCTTCCCGCCCGTATTCGGTCATCCGCTTGATGCGGGAGTACTGATCCACAAATCCCGCGGATATAATACCGGTAGGGATCGCCACCATGCCCACTCCCAGGAATGTGATAAAAATACCGAACAGTTTTCCAAGAGTGGTTATGGGATAGATATCCCCGTATCCGACGGTAAGCAGAGTGGATGCGGCCCACCAGATGCCGGAAAATGCGTTGGTAAATACTTCCGGCTGCGCTTCGTGTTCCAGGCTGTACATGCACAGGCTGGACGCAACCATGAGAATCAGTATGGTAAATACAGAGGAGAAGAGCTGCTGCCGTTTGCTGTTCAGTACTTCTGTAATCAGCCGGAAGGAATCATAGTAGGAATTGATCCGGAACAGCCGGAATACCCGCATGATTCTCAGCATCCGGAAAGCTACCGCTCCGGACGGGAAGAAGATCGGCAGATAATAGGGGAGAAAGGAAAGCATGTCCACGATTCCGGTAAAGGACAGGATATATTTGCGGACAGCCTTCAGACTGCCGGATTCCGGATGGGCATATTTTGCCGTCCATATCCGGAGCAGGTAGTCCAGGCAGAACATGACTACGGTAATATTTTCCAGAACAAGAAACAGACTGCCGTACCGCATCCGGTATTTTTCATATGTATAAAGAACACTGACAGCCAGGTTCAGGATAATCGTAATCAGATATACGAAATCATACACGCGGGCAGCCGGATCCGGCCTGCTTCTCACTTCAAGTATTTCGTAGACACGATATCTGATCTGTTCTTTTTTCCTGCTGTTCATATCGATCAATCCCCCACAATTAATCCGAAATAAATGATTTCAGGTCTTACTAATAGAGTAGACAAACCCAGGCGAAAAAACAAGTGATAATTGAACCTTTTCAGGCAAAACAGCAGCGGTTTATTCCGAATGCCAGGCTATGCGGTTCAGTCTCACTGAAGGAAGTCTGCCGCAGAGAAAAAAAGAGAAAAATAGTCGCACAAGAATGATTGCCGTCTGTCCCTAAACATGGTATAGTGTTAGTAAGTATTGTGATTTTTTCACAAAAAAATTATAAGAAAAGTAATAGGAGTGGTAAAAATGTATCAGGAAGAGTATAAGCGCTGGATGGAAGCCGACCTGGAAGACCCGGATCTGAAACCGGAATTATCCAGAATTGAAGGAAATGACGATGAGATCAAAGAACGTTTTGCAGTTGCACTGAAGTTCGGTACAGCAGGTCTGAGAGGCGTACTCGGCGCAGGAACAAACCGTATGAATATTTACGTAGTCCGTCAGGCTACACAGGGACTTGCCAACTGGGTAAAGACACAGGGAGGAACCCAGACGGTGGCGATCAGTTACGACAGCCGTATCAAGAGTGACGTATTCGCAAAGAACGCGGCAGGCGTTCTGGCGGCAAATGGCATTAAAGTAAGAATCTATGACGCGCTGATGCCCGTGCCGGCCCTTTCATTCGCGACACGCTACTATAACTGCAATGCAGGCATTATGGTGACAGCTTCCCACAATCCCGCAAAATACAATGGATACAAGGCTTACGGGCCGGATGGATGCCAGATGACAGATGATGCGGCAGCCATTGTATACGACGAGATCCTGAAGACAGATATCCTGACAGGCGCGAAATACATGTCCTTTGCGGAAGGCGTTGAGGAAGGACTGATCCGCTTCGTAGGAGACGACTGCAAGCGGGCTCTTTATGATGCTATTGAGTCAAGACAGGTTCGTCCGGGCCTTTGTAAAACAGCAGGCCTGAAGCTGGTATACAGCCCGCTGAACGGTTCCGGACTTGTACCGGTAACTCAGGTGTTAAAAGATATTGGTGTTACAGATATTACCATCGTACCGGATCAGGAGTATCCGAACGGTTACTTTACCACATGCAGCTATCCGAATCCGGAGATCTTTGAGGCTCTGGAGCAGGGACTTAACCTGGCAAAAGAGACAGGCGCGGATCTGATGCTTGCAACTGATCCGGACGCGGACCGTGTAGGCATTGCCATGAAGTGTCCGGACGGTTCCTATGAACTGGTAAGCGGAAATGAAGTAGGCGTTCTTCTTCTTGATTATATCTGCGCGGGACGTATTGAGAAGGGCACTATGCCGGAGAAAGCCGTTGCGGTAAAATCCATTGTATCCACACCGCTGGCTGACGCCATTGCGGAGCACTATGGAGTAGAGCTTCGGAGCGTTCTGACCGGATTCAAGTGGATCGGCGATCAGATCGCGCAGCTGGAAGAGGCAGGAGAAGTGGACCGCTTTATCTTCGGTTTTGAAGAGAGCTACGGATATCTGGCAGGACCGTATGTACGTGATAAAGATGCGGTTATCGGTTCCATGCTGATCTGCGAGATGGCTGCTTACTATAGAAGCATCGGCAGCTCACTGAAGCAGAGAATGGAAGAAATCTACGCGCAGTACGGACGTTACCTCAACAAGGTTGACAGCTTCGAATTCCCGGGATTAAGCGGAATGGACAAGATGGCAGGAATCATGCAGGGACTTCGTGAGAACCCGCTTACAGAGGTTGCGGGATACAAAGTAGTAAGTGTAACAGATTATACGAAACCGGAGGAGACAGGCCTTCCGTCAGCAAATGTACTGATCTACAAGTTGGAGAACAACGAGACTGTTATCGTTCGTCCTTCCGGAACAGAGCCGAAGATTAAGATCTATTACACAACACTGGGTAAAGATCTGGCAGAGGCACAGGCAGAGAAAGACAAGCTTGCGGAAGCACTGAAGCCGGTTATGGCGTAACAGCGGATCAGCTGTTTATATAGGTGGTATTTTAACTTTCCCTGCTGGGACGGACGGTCAGATCGGAGAATTTTTCATTACCGGCCGGTGCCGGGGCTGCGGTACCTGCGTCAGCAGATGTCCGCAGAAATGTATTGATATGACAGGAATCCCTTTCACTATCCGGCAGGAGCACTGTCTGCACTGCGGAAACTGTATGGAAGCGTGTCCGTTTGACGCTGTGAAGAAAAGGAATTCTATATGACAGCGAAAGCCATAATGAAAGATGGCCTCCGTTTTTAAACCGATAAAAAGAAACGTGTATGTCACACTATATGATCCATAGTGCGGCATACACGTTTTTTAATTTCAAAAGAAAATTTCAATTAATATTTCAGAAACAAAACAGAAATATTTCTTCAACGCTGCGGCGGTATCTTTATATCGTCGAAAGGAAATACAGGAAAACAAAAAGAGAAAGGAAGCATGAAAAATGGCAAAATCAAAGCTTGTAAAAGCAAACGAAAAGATCGCCGATGCAGTTGTCGGCGGCTATAAGAAAATCGAGGAAGGAGTAGTCGGGGGCTACAAAAAGATTGAGAACGGCGCGGTCAGCGGATTTACAAAAATCTCAGATTCTTTTGTAGATCAGTTTCTGACAAAAGACGGCGAAACGGTAGAAGAAGCAAAGACGAGACTCGCAGCGGAGCAGCAGGAAAGAGAGGCGGAAAGAAAAGCAAAACAGGAGGGAAAAAGATAATGAAAAAGAGCAGTTTTGTAGCAATGATTTTAAGCACGATCGGAGGTATTTTATTCGCGCTGGGTATGTGCATGGCACTGATTCCCGAGTGGAACGCATTCCGGCCGGGAGTTGTTATGGGAGTGATCGGTGTGGTTGTTCTCCTGATCATGGTGCTTGTGTGGAGAAAGGTTCCGGTTGGAACGGTGCGCCGCTAAAGATGATATATAAGCGCAAAATGGATTTCCCCAATTTTGCGCTTTTTGTTTTCCCTTCAAGTGCATTTTCGCCTCGTGTTCCGACCATTTACACAATATGACTTGCAATTTGATTTGACTGTTGCTATAGTATACTTTGTAAACTCCGATATAGAAGCGATAGTATAATTACAAAACTTCGTTGGAAACATAGTATTATGGAGGTGTATTATGGCGATTGTAAATGATGAACAGGTCATGAAAGTATTGCGGCAGTATAACCCTTGGTGGCGCACACCTTCTGCCATCAAGGATGAAAGCAAGCCGCAAAAGAGACTGGCCTATTACGAGGCTTTGAAAACGCTCACCCACAAGAGCATCCGAAGGTTTGCCGTTTTATCCGGCATGAGGCGCGTGGGCAAGACGACGATTCTGTATCAGATCATCGACCACCTGATTGACGAAGGCATAAATCCCAGAAACATCCTGTACGCCACCTTTGATAATCCGATTCTGAAACTCGTCAATGCGGAAAATGTTCTGTCCATTTATGAGACGATGTACCCCATTGAAGGCACAAGGTATATCCTTTTTGATGAAGTGCAGTACACCGAAAACTGGGAACTCTGGATGAAGGTGATTTATGACAGCCGGAAGGATATTCGGCTGATTGCCACGGGATCCGCCAGCCCTGTCTTAGAAAAGGGTTCCGCAGACAGTGGTACGGGGCGGTGGAGCGTTCTCAAAATTCCTACCATGTCTTTTTATGAGTATTGCAGGCTGCTTGATCTGGATTTGCCGCTCCTGCCGGATGATTTACGCTTATCCGAGCTTAAAAGTATGAGTCCGGCGCAGCTTGGCGATTTGATGGATCAATTCACTCCGCTGCAAAATCATTTTAACCGTTATCTTATGATCGGCGGTTTTCCAGAGCTGGTGTTATCGGACGATGACGCCTACGCACAAAGAATGCTGCGGGAAGATGTGGTGGATAAGGTAATCAAGCGGGATGTGCTGTCCCTCTTTAATATCCGAAGCCCGCTGTTGATGGAAAAACTGTTTCTCTATCTGTGTATGAACTCCACGGAGATTTTTAACGCAACGACGGCGGCAAAAGAACTGGAGAATACCTCTATCACAACGATTGACAGCTACATCAAGGCGCTGGAGATGTCCAATCTCATTTATCTGGCAAAGCCGATGGATGTGGGCAGCAAAGGCGCTCTAAAAGGGAAGCCGAAAATTTTTATTGCAGATGCAGCTATCCGCAATGCAGTGCTGATGATTGACGATGTGCTTTCGGACGAAAAGGAACTGGGCGCAATGGTGGAAACCACCGTCTACAAGCATATGGTTTCCTTCTATCAGGGCAGCACGGCAAGCCTCGGCTATTTCAGAAAGGCAAAGGACAATCAGAAAGAGGTCGATGTGGTGGTAGAGCTTCCCCGCCAGAAGATTCTCTGCGAAGTGAAATACCGTAACAATTCTCACATTGCGGCAACGGATGCCATTGTCGAGCTATGCCAGGACGAAAAATCCAAAGTCACTGACGCTTTTTTAATCACAAAACGGCTTGACGATTTTGGCGTCACCAAACATGAAACAAAAGTACCCATTCTGCGCGTCCCTGCCACCGCTTTCCTCTATATCTTAGGAAAGACAGAAGCAGAGGGACAAAACGGAAAACTATAAGACTCACAGAAAAAATAACGCTCACTGAAATGGTGGGCGTTATTTTTTATCCCAAAATTCAAAGAAAGCGAGGTAAGCAATGGAGCAATACCAACTTGTAATTGCAGAAAAGCCCAGCGTTGCACAGGCTTTGGCCGCAGTGCTGGGTGCGAAAAAGAAGCAAGATGGCTATCTGGAAGGTAACGGCTGGCTTGTATCGTGGTGCGTCGGCCATTTGGTAGAACTGGCGCAGCCGGAAGCCTATGATGAAAAATACGCAAAATGGAGATATGACGATCTGCCGATTCTCCCTGCAAGCTGGAAATATCAAGTAAGGCCATCAGCTATCTAAAAGAACATGACGATATGAGCTATGAGACATTGCAGGCTAAAACCGCCGCGGCTACTTCCAGATTCAACGAATTATCGAAGCAGATCAAAGCAATGGAAACACGCCTCACGGATAACGGCGAACTGCAAAAACAGATTATCAACTATTCCAAAACACGCGCCGTTTACACTGCATATCGCAAAGCAGGCTACAGCAAAAAATTTCGCGCCGAACATGAAGCGGACATTCTAATCCATCAGGCAGCGAAAAAATATTTCGACGGGTTGGGCGTACAAAAGCTGCCTACCGTTAAGGCGCTGCGGGAAGAATATGCCGAAGTGCTGGAGGCAAAAAGAAAAGCCTATGCCGAGTATAAACAGGCACGGGCTGAAATGCGGGAACTGCAAAATGTGCAGGCCAATATTGACTATCTGCTCGGGCATTCTACCGGCAGAGAAAACGCCAGAGAGCGGCAATAAGATACGAAAAGGAGGCATATCTGTGCTTATGGTTTTTCAGCGTCCGCAGGACGCGCAGCCGTCACCGAAGGGGACGATCTTGGGGGCTTGGGGGTTATCCCTCAACAAGCGTTTTGGCGGGTTTTCTACCCGCCAAAATCGCAAACATGTACATGTTTGCATTGCTTGTCGGTATTGTCCCGCGGGATAAAAGCGGTTATACCAAAAGTCAGATTATCCCGAATTATATGAACTATTGTAGCCCTTTCCTCGTTCTCCCCTCTAATACTACAATTTTCAAGGAAACAAATGGCTATGGATAAGGAAATGAGATAGGTTTTTCCTTCTAAGTATGCGAACAGTTTTTGGATCATACGAAATGACGCAACTCTTTTTTGATTGGCGAATGTGGCAATCACATTTTGCTCTAACAGTGAAAAATTCAAACAAGAAGTTCAAGAAAAATTACGGTTTATGCACTTGTAAAACTACGGATATTCGCATATAATATAGCTTGTATTGTTGTATCAACCAAAAGGGAGGCGGCGTATGAAAGGATATCTTTCCATCCGGGAAATTTCCTATAAATGGGGCGTATCGGAGCGCCGTGTTAATCAATATTGCACACAGGGACGCATTCCAGGTGCAGAGCGTTTTGGACGCTCTTGGGCAATCCCGGAAAATGCCGTAAAACCGGCGGATCCCCGGAAAGCAAACCGCACAAAAGAGAAAGACGTATGATGTGCCGTTTGCAGCAGGAACCGAATACAGGTAAATTCCAACCAAATACAGAGGAGGTTTCGCCTTGAAGTCGTTTTTTAAGAAATTACATATCCGGTTTTTCGACTGGCCTCTGGATTTTCGTGTTCGACTGTTTCACATACTGGCCTTTGGCGGCATCGCCATCAGTTTTTTTACAGTGATTATCAGTCTAATCATGGGCATGTGGGAAACCGCAGGACTGGCTGCCGTTCTGATTGCCTTTTCCCTGGGGCTAATCCTGTTCACCCAGAGGACAGGCAAGTACCAGGCAGCTTACTTCCTCACCGTCACGGTCATTTTTATGGTGGTTTTGCCAATGATGTTCTTCACTTCGGGCGGTCACCGCAGCGGCATGCCATCGATTTTCCTTCTGGCTGTACTCTTTACAGTGCTGATGATAAAGGGAAAGGCGGCGCTCCTGATTTCCCTGCTGGAAATCGCGGAATATTCCGCCGTGTGCGTTTTTGCCTATTATCATCCGGAATTTGTAACCCATTATGAAACAGAAGGCCAAATATTGGTAGACATTATTTTTGCTTTCACCTGTGTCAGCCTGATTTGCGGCGTGGTGCTCTTCTTTCATTTAAGGGAGTATGACCGCCAGCGTGAGCTGCTGTATGAGCAGAACGAAAAACTGCGGCGTTACGATGCCTCCCGTTCTGTCTTTCTGACTACCGTATCCCACGAGGTGAAAAATCCTCTGAATGCCATCAATCTCTACGCCCGCGACACTTTGGAACTGATGGGCGAGGAAGATCCGGACGCTTTGATGATCCAGAGTAACCAGCAGGTCATCGAAAAAATGGTGGTGCGCATCGACCGCATTCTGACCGACCTAAAAGATACCGTGGCCATAGAGCAGGGGCGTCTGGCGTTGAACCTTGCGCCCATGCGGCTTAGTAAACTGTTGAAGGAAGTCTCGGGCACCTACTTCGGCAAAGATGCTTCCGGCGGCAACGAGCTTGTATTGGATATAGACGAAAGCCTACTTCCGATCAGCGCAGATTACGCAAGGATCGTACAAGTGGTTACAAACCTGTTGTCCAATGCCATACAACATACAAAAGCCGGCAGAATCAGGATTTCCCTCTATAAGCAGGACGGTGAGCAGATCGTCGTTATTGCCGATAATGGCGAAGGAATGAAGGAGGAGCTGCAGGAGCAGGTATTTAAAGGGTACATATCCTCGGACAAAGAATACTGGCGCCACGGCATCGGCCTGTATGTATCCCACCAGATTGTAGAAGCCCATGGTGGCAGGATCTGGATTGAAAGTAAACTGGGGGAAGGCACTACGGTAACCTTTACCCTGCCTGATGAGGAGAAATAAGCTATGAAAGAGGAAAAACCGATTATTCTTGTGGTGGAGGACGAAACGGATGTGCTGCGAATCAACGCCAGGATGCTGATACGCCGGGGATATACCGTGTACACAGCGGAAAACTGCCGTCAGGCATACGAGCGGATGGAGGCTCCAACACCCGATCTTCTGATTCTGGATATCATGCTGCCCGATGGAAGCGGCTATGATATCTGCGAAAGGTTTCGCAGCACGAGCGACCACCCGGTGATCTTCCTAACCGGCAAAGGCGAGACCTGCGATAAGGTCGAAGGTCTTGGGCACGGAGGCGATTATTATCTAACCAAGCCCTATGATCCGGACGAACTGCTGGCCGTGGCTGATATGCTCATCAAGCGCCACCTGCAGACAAAGAAAAAGCGCGAACAACTGACGAGAATCGTGAAAGGTTCCCTTGTTCTGGATATCCCAAAATTTAAAGCAACGGTGAACGGTACAGATGCTGAACTTACCGCAAAGGAATTTGCGCTGCTTCTGCTTCTGGTGCAAAGCGAGGATAAGGAGGTGCCTCCCCATGAGCTGTATGAAAAAGTATGGGGTACGCCCTCTGGAGAGGATATCCGCACCATACGGTTTCATATCAAGAATCTACGCAGGAAAATCCACGCGGATGATGCGAATGATTATGATATCGTTTCCGTATACGGGAAGGGGTATATGTTCACCACGGTGTGCTGAAACGAAATCATCCGAAACATGAGTTTTTCCTAACAATTCAAAAAAAGGAGCTTTTTCTGCTATGTTTAATATGGTAGCAGAAAGAATGCGCAAAGGCTCAGGGCGGCATCTGCTGCCCTGAGCCTTTGCATATTAAGGAGGAAGCATGAAAATGAAACATCTCAGAGTCTTTACAATTTTGCTCTGCCTGCCCCTTTCCATAACAATTCTTAGTGCCTGCGGCGATAAGGAACCGAACGCAAATTCCAATCCATCGTCTGCTTCTGGCGGCAGTACGCAGTCTGAAAATGCACAGAATAGCGATGCCCCAGAAGAGGACGCTCCCAGCATAGAGTTTGCAGACATGGCCTGGAGCATTGACGGCATAACCTATTCCTTTTACACTGACGGAACACTGGAGGTGACAGACGGCACCGACAGCGTATTTGGCGGGTATGAGTGGGACGGACAGGCCGGGCTGATCACGATGGACGGTTTCGCCGTGGAGCTGCTATTGGATGGAGAAGGCGATTTGTACATGGAGGGTGAGGACGGCGAATATTACCTCATGACCTATGCTGGATTTGCCGGCGGAGGAGACCACGAGAGCGGTGGAATGCCGAATCCAGACGATACTCCGGACTATGATCTGGACTATAATCTGGACTATGATACAGATGATGACGGCAGCATAGGCTATGAAGCCTTAGACAATGGAAAAATCCGCTTCTATGACTACGATAATAATGTATCAATTACTTACCCTGAATGGATGTTGTGCATGGAGGATGCGAACCCCGGCACCGTGACTATAACCGACGGCAACGGCGGATATGTAGTAGGCGAAAATATTACCGACATGTATTGGAATTACAGCGGAAGTGACGATGAAATGATCGCCGCTTATATGAACGAACTTGTTACGGTATATTTTGAGGAATTGTATGGCGATGGCTGGGAAGTCTTTTATCTAAATAATATGAGTTCCGACGAAAGCAATCGGATCGCCACAGCCGAGATGAATTTGTACAATGACGACTATGATATCTATATCCGGACTTTGATCTATCATACTGTGCAGAATGGAGAAAATACGGGCACCGTCATGGCAAAGACTTTCTTTGCTTCCTTTGATGACTATAATGACGGCGGCTCTCAATTTCAGACTCTTTACGACGAGGTCAGAAACCTGGTTCCTGTACAATGAGGATGACAGTCCGAAAGCGGGCGAGGAATTCAAAATATGAGTTTTTCCTAACAATTCAAGAAACGATGTTTTTTCTGCTATGCTGATTACAGTAGCAAAAGGAACGCACGAGGTCCGGAGCAGCGTTCACTGCGCCGGACCGTTGCTTTTTAAGGAGGTGACCTTTTGTCCAGGATATTGTATGTCGGCACAGATCGCACGATGACTGAGATGACCGGCAGGCTGCTGAAAAGAAACGGTTTTGATGTCCAATGTGCGGTTGGTCAAGAGAAAGCTTTTGCCGCGATTTGTACACAACAGTTCGCCGTGGTAATCGCAGATTTAGAAGAAAGCGTGTATGACGGGATTCGATTTTGCCAGAAAGTAGCACAGTATTCAACAGCAACGAAATTTCTGCTTATTTCAGGAAACGAGAAGGACGAAGAGGCTGCCCTGCTCGGTGGTGCGGACGACTGGCTCAAGAAGCCATACAGTATGAGGATATTGTACGCTAGGATCCGGGCATTGCTGCGGCTGTAACAGAGGAGAGATGGAGTATATGAAGACGGCAAGGAAGTTTATATGTGTGCTGCTGGCCGCCCTGCTGTCGGCGCTGCTTTTAAGTAGTTGTGGCGCCAGCGGCTATGTGGGTACCTGGCACTGTGAGGCCGGCGATGCGGATTTCCAGATGGAACTGGAAAAGGACGGCCAGGTATTTTTCTATCAAACGCTTAACGACTTTGTCTACACCGGGACTTGGGATGAGACAGAAGGTTACGTTACCGGCGTGACACTGGAAGAACGTACCGGGATTGACGAGGACAACGCCCTATTCTGCCGGATTTGGTAGGGTGCCGAACCCGAATAGGCTGCCGTCAACAAAAGTGTACGGAAAGGAGGTTATATAAACGCAGAAGATTTCTGTATAAAAATCCGTAAGAGAGGAGGACTATACGGTATACATCTCCCATTTGGGGGATATGGGTATCTACTACTTTGAGTAAGCAAGTAAGAAACATGATTTTAAGGAGGTATTTATGAAGGCAAAAGTTCTGAAACTGTGTTCCCTGCTCATGGCTCTGTTGGTCATGACATCTCTGCTCGCAGCCTGTGGAGGCGGTGGCGACAATCCGTTTTTGGGCGCTTGGGACGACGATGAAAGCGAACAGAGCTTTATCTTTAACGAGGACGGCACCGGCACCCAGGCCAGCTACAGCGGCGCCATTGAATTCACCTATACCTGGGACGGCGATACGGCTACTATTACCAGTGAAGAGTTGGGGATCAGCGCCGAAGTGACTTTGGAAGACGGGGTACTGTACACAGATTATTCCAGCTTTGTCAAGGTAGATGAGGCGGAATACGTTCCCGAGAACCTGGATGAGGACGACAGCGAAGAGGGATACGAGGACGGTTCGGAGGATACCGGGGACAGTGATACCGAGCTGGACTTCTGGCTCGGCGAGTATGCAAACGACAATGGCACCCTCACCATTGACATTTCCAGCGGTATGCTTTATTACGCAATGGGCGTCAGCACCGAGGATGGTTTCTCGACCGCATCCGGCACGCTCACGGAGGACAGCAGTGACCCATATGTGCTGGAGGAGTCGGATTTCATTTTCTCATATGATACATCGGACGACTCCATCGAGGTCTCGCTTCAGGAAGGCGTGACTGATATGGATCATTATACTGGCTGGTATTACTATGTCGGCCCGGTGGGGGGATCTGACTCTTCGGAAGGCGATGCAACGCTTGATGTGGAGGCTCCAGACAGTATCGAAGCATGGTACGGCGAATATGCGGGTGACGCAGGCACGCTCACGATTACAGAATCCTTGGAGGACATGGTCGATTTCGAGTTGGTGACGAATGACGGCTGGATGTCCGGTACCTGGATGGTGAGCGATGCGGGTCTCGGCGTAATTGAGAGCGGCGAGCTGTACATTATCTATAATGTGGAGGACGGATCCATCGAGATTACAGGCAAGACGGAGGCTGCCAACGAGAATAATGCTTCCTATATCGGTGTGTATTACCCGGTAGAATAAATCACAAGAGACAAATTGAAGGAGGACAACAGATATGAAAGAACGTAATCTTGCATTGTGTGTCATTTTTTCCATCATCACTTTCGGCATTTATGGAATTTACTGGTTTATCAAAATCAACAATGACGCGAACGAGCTGGCAAATCCGCCGAAAAGGACATCGGGCGGGGTAGCTTTCCTGCTCACGCTCATTACATGCGGCATTTACGGCATCTACTGGGCCTACAAAATGGGCAAACAGTTGGATTCGGCGCTTGAGCAGCGCGGTATGCCGGCAAAGAACGGCGCGGTACTGTACCTGATCCTCAGCGTGGTAGGACTCGGCTTTATCGGCTGGATCCTGATGCAGAATACCATCAATTCCATGATCTCTGATTAAAACAATACATAAGCTGCCTGTACTTTGTTTTTCAAACTGCCTGATGTGTGGTCATTTCCATCTGGCGGTCTAGGAGAATGAGAAAAAGGGATCGGGGCGGCAAGCTCAGCCTCTGCGCAAGGGCATCAGCCGTTACGCAGGGGCTGTCTTTTCAAGCGGCGATTTGAATGCAAACAACAATGCACCATTATATGAAAAACAAGGCGGTGAACAAATATGGACAATAATCTTCAAAACACACAGCTTGACGATCAGAAGATGGAAAACCTGCGAAAGCGCATAAAACTATCCAAATACATAATGATCGCCGGCGGCGTATGTTTCGGTATCATGGCGATCATATTCCTTGCCAGTGGGAAGACTACACTGGGCACAGATAGTCCGGAGGGACTGGCTGCCATTTTGTTGGCGTTAGCCGGTTTTGTGCTGCTCGTTGCGGGATTGGTGGTTAAGCAAAAGGCCGGCGCGGCGCAGAAGCATATTGCGAACAACTATGCCCGGATTGTTCTTGATCGGCTGATGGATCGGCTGGATACATTTGACCACGGCAAGCATGTCGACAAATATTACCTGAACCAGGATTTCGGCTTTCCGGAATACGACTGCACTGGCTTTTGCGGCGATTATGTCAGGGGCGTGCTTCGGGGAGTGCCTATGGAGTTTTGCGAGTTTGAGTTGCAGGAGGAGCATGTGACGGAAGACAGTGACGGGGACACGGACGTCTCTTACGAGACCGTATTCTACGGCGTTATCGTTGTCTGTCGCCACAATCTTGCGCTGAGTGATGCGGTTGTAGCAACACAGTTTAAAACTTACGAGAATGCCTACAATGCCGATTCGGAAAACTTTTACAATGCTTTTTCCGTCAGATGCACAAGTGAGCAGGATGCGGCGCTGGCGCTTACGCCCGATTACAGGCAAAAGCTGCTGGAATTGTCCGCAGAGAGAGGCAAACGGTTTGCCATCCGCTTTCTTCAGGACGGTACGCTGCTGCTTGTAATAAAGGATATGAATCTTTTCGAGATGGGCAATTCCGAAAACACGGTGCAGCTTGTAGAAAAGCTGGAAAAGGAAACGGAAGATTTTATCAACATCCTTGATACGCTCGCACTTCCAGCGCAGAAAGTGACCGATCATCCAAACGCAGAAAGGAGTGAATTACGATGAAGAAGCTGATAGCTGTTTTTCTGGCTGCAGTCATTACGCTGACTCTGGCCGCCTGTGCAAACGAACAACAGAATAGTGACGTATCAAACAACACACAAAGCGGGAACCCGGATTCCAGCAGTACGCAAAGCCTGGATCCAGTTCCCAGCGCGGATCCAGGCGAAAATGATACAGCCATATTCGCGGCAACCGAAGGCACATGGCGTTTAGACGGCGAAGAAGGCACAGCAAGTATTTATATGGATGGCGAAGGCGGATTTATCGCCTATTACGCCAGCGGCTCTGTAGAGGCTTCAGGGTATCTGGAATATGTGGACGAGTACGGAGACGGCAGTGGCCGATATGATCTGTATGACGGCGAGCTTGGCTTAATAAACAGCTTCTACTTCGATTCAGACACACAGATCCATATGGGAAATAACAATGGCAATATTTATATCAAGGAAGGCTCTGAAACTGATACTACGCCGGAAATCGGTGTTCTTGTACCCAAAACAAGATTTACCGGGCTGGCTCAAATCGAGAACAACAATGATTTCCACGGCGGCTATTATTATGCCGATAGAACTGAGGACGGATTTACCACGATTATAAACAGCGGCTTTACTAACGATTTTTCCGCTGCTGACGAGACGATAGAGGAATATATTGGCCGTTGCGTTGACCTGATTGGTGAATTTGAGTATCGGGATCTCGAAATTGAGGAAGCAACACTGGACTCCTGGCCGGCGTACTATCTCACCTGGCTGGAGGGAGAAAATGAGGATACCCGCCAATGGGATGCTTTACTGGTCACGACCGATCTTTATACTTATATTTATGCTTTTGATACGAAGGCAGATTATGCAGAGGAAATGCTCGATACCTGGTATGAGGTCCTTGACGGTCTCACACTCGATTTTCCCTCTGAGTGAGGCAGCTAAGATCTTTATGTTGTGAATCGCCATTTTAACGCGTTTCCAACGAATGGTAATCAATCAGAAAATACGGGAGGTGTTTTTATGAACGGAATGATTATTGCAGCGGTCGTTGCCGTCCCTCTGCTGATCATCGGCATCTATATCGGCGCAACCTATAATGCGCTTGTGAAGCTGAAAAATTCAGTAGAGGAAGCGTTTTCCACGATGGACGTCTATCTGAAAAAGAGATGGGATTTGATCCCAAACATCGTGGAAAGCGTAAAGGGTTATGCAAAGCACGAGGCGCAGACGCTTCAAAATGTGATTTCTGCCCGCAATGTGCGCTACTCAGATATGACGGAGGAGCAGAAGCTGCAGGCCAATACGGAGCTTGCCAGAGGCCTTGCCGCCATTCATGTGCTTGCGGAGCAATACCCGGATTTGAAGGCGAACCAAAACTTTCTTGATCTGAACAATCAGCTTCAGAGAACGGAAGAGGATATTGCCAACGCAAGAAAGTATTATAACGCCGTTGTCCGGAATTACAACAATAAAACAGAGATGTTTCCGTCCTCTATTGTGGCAAACCTGTTCAAATTCGGTAAGCGCCAGATGTTTGTCATAGAAGATGAGACGGAAAAGGAAGCGGTAAGGGTGCAATTCTGATGAAAAGGTGTAAAGTGATCTTTTCTTTTATTATATTGCTTGTGATGATGTCGGTGGCGGTTTTTCCAGCGCAGGCGGCAGACTATTCCGAGGAACCTTATTATATCACCGCTTATTATGTGGATATTGATGTATCCGAGGATAATGTGCTCAGCATTACGGAAGAAATAGACGTTTATTTCAATGAGGCGCGGCACGGCATTTACAGAACCATCCCGAAACGAAACGAGGTCGTGCGGGCCGACGGCTCCACGGCGGTCACGCGGGCGAAGATCCGTGATATATACTGCAGCGAGGACTATGAAAAATCCACGCAAAACAGCGACCTCATTTTGCAGATTGGTGATGCTGATACTACCGTTACCGGAGATAAGCATTATACGATCTCCTATGACTATGTGCTTGGACAGGATGTGGCGGACGGCTACGATGAGCTGTACTTCAACATCATTGGCACCGGGTGGGATACCTATATCAATAACGTTAGCTTTAGGATCACCATGCCGAAGGAGTTCGACAGCAGCCTGCTGGGATTTTCCACAGGCGGATATGGGTTTACCGGTTCAGATATCGTAGAGTATTATACCGATGGGATGGAGATTGAAGGATTTCTCTGGCAGGAACTGGAGCCCTACCAGGCTCTGACCGTAAGGCTTAAGCTTGAGGAGGGTTATTTCTACTTCAACCAGGTTCTGCATGTGATAAAGCTCAGCACTATGGTGATCATCCCTCTTATATGCTTGGTTTTTGTATTGTTCGTATGGATGAAATACGGCAGGGATAAGAAGGTTATCGAAACCGTTGAATTCTATCCGCCCGAGGGAATGAGCAGTGCAGACGTAGCGTATTGGTATAAAGGAAAGTTGCCCAAAAAGGATATTGTTGCCCTGCTCATTGAGCTGGCAAATGAGGGCTATATTGCCATCCATGACGGCGATGGAACGGGCAAAGGGGCAGAATATACCATAGAGCGTATAAAGCCATATCCTCACGATTTGGACGAGGATAAAAGGCTGTTTTTTGAGGGACTTTTTGAAAGCGGCAAGGACATCGTCACAGGGGACGACTTGAAAAACAAATTCTATCGCACCCTGAATCAGATTTCCTCCAATTACGGGCATTCCGGGAAGAAAGGCCGCATACATTCCCTGACCTCCGCGCGGTGGCAGCTCCTTTGTTGGTTGCTTGTAATTGCCTGCTTTGTTCTTGATGTTGTGATACTTGCCAATATCCTGGGCGGGAACGAGCGGTTTATTCCGTTTGTAATCGGACTGCCGATTCTTGCCGCAGCCTTTTGGCTTGCGCGGTATGTCAGCCAGCGCACAGACGAGAGCCACAGGAATCTGGAGAAGATAACAGGGTTCAAGAAGTTTTTGGAAACGGCGGAAAAAGATCGGCTGGAAATGCTTGTTCATGAAGATCCGAAATATTTTTACAACATCCTGCCCTTTGCCTATGTGCTGGATGTGTCGGACAAATGGGTAAATCAGTTTGAAAACATTGCTATTGAACCACCCGAGTGGTACAGCGGACATGATGTATTTACGGCTGCTACCATGTGGCACGCCATGGATCGGACACTGAGCAGTGCGGCCAGCGCCATGACCTCTGCACCGCGGCAGAGCTCGTCTGGCGGCGGGTCCAGCAGCGGTGGCGGTGGCGGCGTTTCCGGCGGCGGATCCGGCGGTGGCGGCGGCGGAAGCTGGTAAAGCCCATGTTTTTGGCATCCGAAAATTTGAACTATTAAGAAAAAAGGGGGAACGCATATGGAGCTGTGGGCAGCAGGGATTGCCCTGCTTATCATAGCGGCGGGTATCCTGGTACTGATTTTGTGTGGAAAGAAAATCCATAAAGGCTTGCGAATCGCCGGAGTATGTGTACTTGGCGCACTATTTGCGGCGGTGCTGGGATATATTGCCCTTACATTCTTGTTTCTGGATTCACTGCATTTTTCTCCCCCTGGATGAGTCTACGGCTTCCGGGAAGGTGTTATCAGAGAAACAGGCCGGTTATCATTAAAATATCCGTTTTGGCAGATGACAGCGAGAAATCCGAAAGCTGTCTATGCCTGTATCAATAAAGGTGAAGCGGTTTGCCCAAAAGAAATCACAGTGCAGTCTATTTGCATAAACAGCAATATTAACCGTGTGATCGGAGACTTGGAGTAATAGTGTGTGTGACATATGCATGGTGAAATCATTATGCGGGTAGATATATATTATCGTTTCATCGGCAAGGTTGGCGATGCAGAGGGAGAAGCATTGAAAGCACCAAAGATTCGCCGGAATACCAAACTGCTTATGGAAGCCGGTGTTACTTCGGAGGTCTAAATGACTTCATTTTGGGTGCGCAATAAACATAACACCCCTACGATTATCCGTTTCCCCTTTGAAAAGATGGTAAAGGAAAACGGCGGCTGGTCGCTGGTCCGTCTGAATCTCCGGGAGGCCATTGTACCGGAAAGTCTCGGAAAGCGGGCAGTGGGAATCAATGAAGACATTGCCAGAAGTATAGAAGATATCAGAAAAGAGGCAGAGAATGATGGGAGCAGATAAAAAACAGGAAGAGCGGCTGGATTATCTTCTTCATGAATTCAAGGAAGATTCCGGCAGATACAGAGATCTGGAGACAGGAAAGGATTACGGAGAGAAGAGAATGCTTCTGCGCTCTCTTATGAACATCCGGATGCCGGGGAAAATAAATGAAAACGTTGTGAAAGTGCAGGATGAATTTCTGACCGAGGAGGCCAGAGAAAAAGGAATTGTTGAGCTTACGGATATTCCGACGGCGGCGGAGCAGTACGGGAGCAGCCATCCGTATGCGGATAAAATTTCCGTCTGGCAGGGGGATATTACGAGACTGCGTGCGGGAGCTATTGTCAATGCGGCGAATTCGCAGATGCTGGGGTGTTTTGTGCCCTGCCATAAATGTATAGACAATGCTATTCACAGCGCGGCCGGTATTGAGCTCAGGGAAGCATGCAGCCACTATATGAACCGCAGACGGATGCAGTACGGCGCCCGCTATGAGGAGCCCACGGGCCAGGCGGTTTTGACAAAGGGTTACAATCTGCCCGCGGATTATGTGATTCACACAGTTGGTCCCATTGTGGGAGGCAGCCTGAATCAGAAGCTGAAGGATGATCTGGAAAGCTGTTACCGGAATGTGCTGGAGTGCTGTGTGGAGCATGGGATCCGTTCCGTGGCGTTCTGCTGTATCAGCACAGGGGAATTTCATTTTCCGAACGATGAGGCGGCAAAGATCGCGGCTGATACCGTGACCGGCTTCCTTAAAGAGCATGATCCGGACTTTGACCGGATTATTTTCAATGTGTTCAAAGATGTGGACCGGGAGTTGTATGAGGCGGAATTGAAGCGGTAAAGCCGGGGCGCCGGTGTCAGAATTGACACCGCAGGAAACAGCAGGTAAAATGAAGGTTATAAAACCAGAGGTCAATCCTGCGTGCCGCGGCAGACGCGGAAGCTCAGGAGAAAGGAGCAGAGTGTGTTATGCAGATCTCAAGCAGATTTACGATTGCTGTCCATATGCTGACCTGTATGGAGACATTCAAAGAAGAATATAAGATTACCAGTGATTTTCTTGCTGCCAGTATTAATGTGAATCCGGTTATTATCCGCCGGATCCTGTCCCAGTTAAAGGATGCGGGACTGATCGAGGTGAAGCGCGGGACCGGGGGCGCGGCGGTCATAAAGCCGTTGGAAGAGATTACATTTCTGGACATATACCGTGCCGTGGAGTGCATAGAGGAGAACACGCTGTTTCATTTTCACGAGAATCCCAATCCGGACTGTCCGGTAGGAAGGAATATTCACAATATTCTGGACGATAAGCTGCTCCGGGTGCAGGAAGCGATGGAGCGGGAACTGAAGGCTATCACCATGGCGGATGTAATGGCTGATCTGGGAAAATATATCTGAATGGATTCGTGTAAGGAGCAGAAAAGATGACAATCAGAGAAATCGCACAGCTTGCCGGTGTATCAAACGCCGCGGTATCCAGATATCTGAACGGAGGATATGTCAGCGGCGAGAAGAAGGAGCGGATTAAAAAAGTTATTCAGGAAACCGGATATCAGCCGTCCATGCAGGCCCGGACGCTCCGGACTAAGAAGGCCTGTCTCGTGGGCGTGGTGGTTCCGAAGATCAATTCCGAGTCCATCAGCCGGGTTACAGAAGGCGTAGGCCAGGTTCTTTCGGAGCGGGGTTATCACATGCTTCTTGCCAGCACGGACAACCAGGCAGACAAAGAAGTGATGTACATGAAGATCTTTGAAAATTATCCGGTTGACGGGATTATTCTCATCGGTACCATGATTACCGCTCAGCACAGAAAATTTCTGAAGGAATCCAGGGTTCCTGTAGTTGTAATCGGACAGTACACAAGACTGGCCAACTGCGTCTACCACGATGACTACGGCGCGGGAAAGGCTATGGGCAGAGCGGTGGGCCGGGCGCTGGCCCTTTATCCGGAGGGCAGAGCGGCTTATATCGGTGTTACACGGGAAGACAAGGCGGCAGGCGCCGCAAGAGAGGACGGCTTCTGTGCCGGCCTGAAGGCAGAAGGGCAGGAACTGGAGGAAGAATACCGGCGGGTTTCCCGGTTCCGCATGGAGGCCGGGTATGAGGCGGCTATGGATCTGCTGAAGAAAAAAGATGATATCGTTATCATATCCTGCGCCACAGATACCATCGCGGCCGGGGCCATGGAAGCCATTCTGGACTACAGGAAAGAGAACGGGCCGGAGAAAGAAAGTGATACGGATGGGTCAAAGAGGTATCGTTTCGGCAACTCGCCGGTAAAGGTGACCGGATTCGGCGACAACCAGTTTTTAAAGGCGGTTACGGGAGGAATCCCAACGGTTCATTTTGCATACAAAACAAGCGGAATCAAAGGGGCGGAGCTGCTTCTGGATGTAGTGGAGAAGGAAGAACGGATTCCGGTGGAGATGAAACTGGGATTTCAGTTTGTGGAAGCCCCGGGCTGGAGCGGCGGGCAGCAGGCAGAATGAAAATTGGCCGGATGATCCGAATGTCTGCAGAGCCTCTGCAAGTGAGAAGGTGTATGTGAAATCGTTTTCGTGCACTATTTACAATTATAAACATGAAATATCAGTAAAAATGCCATCTTTACAAATGGCATTTTTTTTCATATTATTTTTACAGAAATAATATGAAAACGATTTCATATATAAGGGAAGGAGAATGAGGATGGATTACCAGAAGACAGCCCGGGAGATTCTGAATCTTGTGGGCGGAAGCAAAAACATTGTCTCGGCAGCGCACTGCGCAACCCGGCTTCGTCTTGTTATTGCCGACAACAGCAAAGCAGACAAAGAAGCGCTGGAAAATGTGGAAGGGGTAAAAGGTGTGTTCGAGGCCTCAGGCCAGCTCCAGATTATTCTGGGCACCGGAACCGTAAACAAGGTGTTTGACCAGTTTATAGCCATTGCAGGCATTACAGCCAGCTCCAAGGCAGAGGCCAAGGAGGCGGCGGCTCAGAAGCAGAATATATTTATGCGGGCCATCAAACTGCTGGGAGATATTTTCGTGCCCATTATCCCGGCGATCGTTGCCAGCGGTTTCCTGATGGGAATTATGAACTCTCTGGATTTCATGATCAATAACGGATTTATTTCCATGGATACCAGCAGTTCGATCTATGTATTCGCCAATCTGTTCAGCAACACGGCATATACATTCCTGCAGATCCTGATCGCCTTTTCCGCGGCAAAGGCATTCGGGGCAAACCCGTATCTGGGCGCGGTTATCGGTATGATTATGATTAACCCGGCGCTGCAGAACGCTTATACAGTCGCAACAGAAGGCGTGCATCTGAAGCAGCCGGTGTTCTTCGGACTTTACGAGATTGATATGGTCGGTTATCAGGGCCATGTTATCCCGGTTGTAATTGCTGTGTGGCTGCTGGCGTTTATTGAAAAACGGCTGCACAAAATTGTTCCGGAGGTGCTGGATCTGTTCGTAACTCCTCTGGTCAGCGTATTTGTGACAGGATACCTTACCCTGGCAGTGATTGGTCCGGTGTTTGTCTGGGCGGAAAATGCTGTTCTGTACGGCATCCAGTGGCTCTTAACGCTGCCTCTCGGACTGGGAAGTCTTGTCATGGGCGGTCTGTACGCGCCTACGGTTGTTACCGGTATCCACCAGATGTATACGGCCATTGATATCGGACAGCTGGCTGAGTACGGCGTTACATACTGGCTCCCGCTGGCAAGCGCGGCAAATGTGGCACAGGGAGCGGCCGCTCTTGCGGTAGCAGTGAAATCAAAAGATAAAAAAGTGAAATCCCTTGCTCTGCCGTCTTCCCTGAGCGCGTTCATGGGAATTACAGAGCCGGCAATCTTCGGTGTGAATCTGAGATTCTTCAAGCCGTTTATCGCGGGATGTATCGGCGGAGGCTGCGGAGCCCTCTATGCTTCGATTGTGCATCTGGGAGCCAGGGGAACCGGCGTGACCGGTATCTTCGGAATCCTGCTCTGCCTGGATCAGCCGGTTCAGTACCTGATCGAAATGGTAATTGCCGTGACAGTTGCATTTGCCATATCATTTGTCCTTTATAAAGATCAGAAGAAACCGGAGGCGGCCGCCGGCGCGGGAACAGAGGCTCCGGCACTGGAAACATCCGGAAATCCGGCAGAAACGCCGGAGACAACGGAAGGAACATCTTCAGCAGAAGAACTTACGGAAGAAACCATCACAAGTCCTGTGGCAGGAACCGTAGTTCCGACAGATCAGATAAGTGATGAGACTTTCGCGTCAGAACTTCTGGGAACTACTGTCGCGGTAGAGCCTTCGGATGGAAAAATCACCGCGCCCTGCAGCGGTGAAGTAATGAATATATTTGACACGGGCCATGCTGTCTGCCTCACGACAGAATCCGGAGCGGAGCTGCTGATTCATGTGGGAATCGACACAGTGAAGCTGGATGGAAAAGGATTTACAAAGAAAGTATCCGACGGCGATAAAATCCACGCCGGGGACGTGCTTATCGAAGCGGATCTGGACCAGATCAGAGCAGCGGGATATCCGGCTACGACAATGGTTATCCTGACCAACGCAGATCAGTTCGGCACGGTTGAAAAGGCCGCTCCCGGAGAGACGGGAAAGGATCAGCCGATTCTGAAGCTGAAGAAATAGAAAAAGTATAACACCCGGCCCGGCGGCGCGGAAGTTCTGCCGGGCGGTGATTTTCAGATATACAACAGGAGACAGAGTATGAATGCATTGACAAAAGATCTGATGAATCTGACAGAAGCCGCGGAAAGAAACGCGGTATCGGACGGAAGATTCCGGCAGAAATTTCACCTTATGCCGCCGGTGGGGTGGCTCAATGACCCCAACGGACTCTGCCGGTACGGCGGAGTTTATCACGCCTTTTTTCAGTATTCTCCTTTTAATGCGGAAGGCGGCGTGAAAATGTGGGGACACTGTACAAGCGAAGATATGGTTGAATGGAAATATGAAGGAGTCAGCATGTATCCGGATCAGCCCTTTGACTGTCATGGGGTATATTCCGGGGCCGCCCTGATTGAAGACGGCGTTATGTACCTGTATTATACGGGAAATGTAAAGCTGGACGGAGAAAATTTTGACTATATCAATACCGGCCGGGAAGCAAATACCTGCCTTGTAGTCAGCAGAGACGGAAAGCATTTCGGAAGAAAGGAAGAACTGATGCGGAACAGTGATTATCCTTCTGATCTGACATGTCATGTCCGGGATCCGAAAGTCTGGAAAGAGAATGGATCCTACTATATGATACAGGGGGCACGCACGAAGAATGATGCGGGAACGGCCATACTTTTCCGGTCTGAGGATAAAAGAAACTGGACGTACTGCGGACGGGTTGAGACAGAGGAACCCTTCGGATATATGTGGGAGTGCCCGGATTATTTTACAGTGGATGGAGAGAAGATTCTGTCGGCTTCTGTCCAGGGGCTGACAGGTGGCATATGGGACAGCCGGAACGTATACCAGTCAGGCTGGTTTGCCGTGGAAGGGGACATTCTGGATAAATACAGTCTGTCCGGATACCGGCTTTGGGATTACGGGTTTGACTATTATGCGCCTCAGAGCTTTGAGACAGAGGACGGCAGACGGATCCAGATCGGATGGATGGGAATGCCGGACTGTGAGGAATACACGAACCGGACGCTGGACGAGGGATGGCAGCACTGCTTTACTTTTCCACGGGAGATCTTCGCCCGGGACGGACAGGTGTGCCAGCGTCCGGCGCGGGAACTGCAGGAACACCTTACGCCGGAAGAAAAGACTGCAAGCCGTTATGAACAGGATGCATGCCCGGCGTATCAGGCTTATATCAGCGGTATCCGGAAAAATCATTTCCGGGCGGTGCTGGCGGAAGAGCTGATCCTGGAGTGCCGGGAAGGCCGGTTCGAGATGCGCTTTACAGATCAGAACCGGAATTCGGTCTCTGCCGGGCGGGGACTTCGGTACGCGCAGATCGAATCTGTGGAAAATGTCCGGATTCTGACCGATGTATCTTCCGTGGAAGTATTCATCAATGACGGACAGTACGTGTTTACTACAAGATATTATCCTGATCGGTTCTGCTTCTCTATAGAAGCAGAGGGAGCGGAGATAGAGTTCAGCCGGATTGATTAAAATCCGGCTGAAGTTATTTCCCTCACAAATTCAAATTTTTGCAGAAACCGCTTTGTTTCTTGCAACTTCTGTGTTGTGAGTCTATAATAAATAAAGCTCTGAATGGGCATGTTTGATATACGGAGGTTAAAACCGGAATGAGAAAGTTGCAGAAATCTGTTCTGGCAGTGATACTGATGACAATAATTGTGCTTGGACTCCCCGCAGCGGTATATGCAGATGAGAATGACGCAGAGAAACTTAAGAAACAATCTTACGAGACACCGGCAGATACGGACAGTCTGACAGGATGGCCGGCGGGTCCGAAGGTTTACGCAAAAGCTGCTGTTATTATGGATATGGACAGCGGAGCCATATTATATGCAAAGAACGCAGACGAAAAACTTTATCCGGCCAGTATAACTAAACTGCTGACAGCGCTGGTGGCGGTGGAGAATTCCGATTTTACAGATGAAGTCTTATTTACAGATGACAGTATTTCTTTTCTCCAGTATGACGATGCCCATATAGGAATGCGGCCGGGAGAGATTATAAATATGAAAGATGCGCTGCATGCGCTGCTGCTTGCTTCGGCAAATGAGGTGGCTTATGCAATAGCAGAAAATGTAGGCGGCAAACTGGGCGGCGGCTATACCGCATTTATTGATAAAATGAATGAGAGATCCACGGAACTCGGGTGCACAGGTTCCCACTGGACAAACGCTAATGGCCTGCACAATGAAAATCACTATACAACGGCCCATGACATGGCGCTGATCGCCTCGGAAGTATCTAAGCATCAGGAACTTCTGGGCATTATGCAGACCATGAATTATACGATTGGAGCCACCAATCTGGTAGACGAGAACCGGACATTTCAGCAGCATCACAAAATGCTCTGGGAGGGAAACAGCAATTATTATGAATATTGTATCGGAGGGAAAACCGGTTATACAGATGATGCGGGGACTACACTTGTTACAATGGCGGATAACGGACAGATGCGTCTTGCCGCAGTTGTTCTGTATGATTACGGAACTGATGCATATGTAGATACCCGGGCAATGTTTGATTATACCTACGGTAATTTTTCGAAGATCAGCCTGATGAAAGAAGAAAAGCCAAAACAGATTGAGGAATTCACGGATCCTGAAGCATATGTGGTACTGCCTCCGGGGGTAGAATATAAAGATCTGGAGATGGAGATTACCGTTCAGGATGAAAAAGAAGGAACCGGCAGAGTCACATATTTTTATCAGAATCAGAATGTGGGCAGTACGGATGTTACACTCACTCCGGAATATATTGAGTCAGCTACCGGATATACTACCCGGCTTCAGATCAGCGGAGCGTCAGAAGCCGGTGATGATGTTCGGGAAAACGGAGGAATTCCCATGTGGGGAAAAGTACTTCTTTGCGCAGGGGCGGCATGTGTTATTCTGGCCGTTATCCTGACCCTGATTCTGGTGCGGATTCGGCGCCGCCGAAAACAGCGCAGGATGCGGAGAAGAAGACAGCAGATAAAAGAAATGCGCGGAAGAGGCGGCAAGCGGAGACGGTATACAGGCAGAAGGAGAGGATAATATTTATGAAAAGAAAGGTTGCATTGCTGCTGTGCGCCGCAATGACCGTCGTTATAACAGCAGGATGCGAATCATCTGATATCAGCGGCAGCAGCTTTGGCGGAAACAGTTCGCCTGATGAAAAAATATGGGTAATTGCAACAGACACGGCCTTCAGACCTTTTGAATATACAGATGAAAATGGTGAATTTGTCGGCATAGATGTAGATATTATTGAGGCTATTGCCGAAGATCAGGGTTTTGAATATGAATTTCAAAGCCTTGGCTGGGATACAGCAGTAACGGCGGTTCAGTCCGGGCAGGCTGACGCGGTTATGGCAGGCGCCACAATCAGTCAGGAGAGAATCGATAACGGGTGGATCTTTTCAGACGGCTACTATGAGAGCACTCAGACATTTGTTGTGCCGAAGGACAGTGCGGTTTCTTCTTTTGACGATTTGAACGGCAAAATAGTAGCAGTGAAAAACGGTACGGCAGGGGAGAAATTTGCAGACAGCCTGAAAGAAAAATATGACTTTACTATAATCGTATACGAAGATTCTCCTACAATGTATCAGGACGTTCTCCTTGGCAACAGCGCGGCGTGCGTGGAAGATAAAGCGGTTATTCAGGCTTCTGTCAGGGATGAGAACCTGGCGCTTCGGATTCCTGACGGTATGGAGAGTGAGCCGGCTCCTTATGGTATGGGAATAATGGAAGAAAAAAATCAGGAGCTTCTGGATATGTTTAATAAAGGCCTGGCAAATATAAAGGCGAGCGGTGAATATGATGAGATTTTAGCGAGATATCTGTTATAGTAAAGTTCGTCCGCAGACCGGCACTTTTGGAAAAACATGAGCATGGATTTTTCTTACGAACAGCCCGGCTGATGAAGGGTTATAAATTATAATGGAGAAAAAATCTTGACTAACTGCAGGTTTCTTTTTATAATAACTCTGTATTGAATTTCAAAGGAAAAAGTGATAACGGAGAGAGTAGAGATCTGATGAACGTCACAGCGAGCCGGGATTGGTGGAAGCCCGGTATCAGTAGCAGATTATCGAAGATCACTCCCGAGCTGCAGTCCCTGAAATACATACAGAGTAAGGGCTGACGTAAGTCCCCGCGTTATGGGGACGCATATGAAAGGTGCGTGTGCCTGAGTATGTTGTAACAGGTGGTAAAAACGAGAGACAGCTTTCGTCCTATTACAGGACGGAAGCTTTTTTTCTTTCAGACAGGAGAAGGACCGTTTGAAAGGCGCCGGGCGGAGCATCTCTGTGCTGAAAGAAAAAGATCTTGCCGGGACAGGACCTGCAGTCGGAAGGCGGTCCCGGATCTTTCGGGTTTGATGAAAAGCTCTGTTTCATTCCAAAAAAATTGCGCCCGCAATGGACACAGGATACCGGCGGGCCGGCGAAAGAAAGGAAAATGAACATGTATAAGAAAGTCCCAACAGATATGAATTTTGTCGGCAGGGAGAAGGAAGTGGAGAAGTTCTGGGAGGAGAACCACATCTTCGAGAAGAGTATCGAAGAGCGTGAGGGATGTCCGGAATATATTTTCTACGACGGCCCTCCGACTGCAAACGGAAAACCCCACATTGGTCATGTCCTGACCCGTGTTATCAAGGATATGATCCCCAGATACCGTACAATGAAAGGTTATATGGTTCCCAGAAAAGCGGGCTGGGATACCCACGGCCTGCCGGTAGAGCTGGAAGTTGAGAAGGCTCTCGGCCTGGACGGAAAGGATCAGATTGAGGAGTACGGTCTGGAGCCGTTTATTGACAAATGTAAGGAGAGCGTATGGAAGTACAAGGGAATGTGGGAGGATTTCTCTTCCACTGTCGGCTTCTGGGCTGACATGGAACACCCTTATGTAACTTACCACAATACATTTATTGAGTCTGAGTGGTGGGCTTTAAAGCAGATCTGGGATAAAGGCCTGCTCTATAAAGGATTTAAGATCGTTCCTTACTGCCCGCGCTGCGGTACGCCGCTGTCCGCCCAGGAAGTAGCTCAGGGCTACAAAGATGTAAAAGAGCGTTCCGCGGTTGTGAGATTTAAGGTAAAAGACGAAGACGCCTATATCCTGGTATGGACCACCACACCGTGGACGCTGCCTTCCAACCTGGCTCTCTGTGTAAATCCGAATGAAGATTACGCAAAGGTAAAGGCAGCAGACGGATATATTTACTATATGGCATGCGCGCTTCTTGATACCGTGCTTGGAAAGCTGGGTGAAGAAGGAAAGCCTGCATATGAGATCCTTGAGACATACAAGGGAACCGATCTTGAGGGCAAGGAATATGAGCCTCTTTATCAGTGCGCGGCAGATGCGGCTGCGAAGCAGAACAAGAAAGCGTTTTATGTGACCTGCGACACATATGTTACACTGACAGACGGTACCGGTGTTGTTCACATTGCGCCGGCATTCGGTGAAGATGATGCGAATGTAGGAAGAAAATACGGTCTTCCGTTCGTACAGCTTGTAGATGAAAAAGGAAACATGGCGGAGTCCACGCCGTTTGCAGGACTGTTTGTAAAGAAAGCAGATCCGGAAGTGCTGAAGGATCTGGACAGCAGAGGACTGCTTTTCGACGCGCCGAAGTTTGAACACAGCTATCCGCACTGCTGGAGATGCGACACGCCGCTTATTTACTATGCGCGTGAATCCTGGTTCATCAAGATGACAGCGGTAAGGGACGACCTGATCGCGAACAATAACACGATCAACTGGATTCCGGAGAGTATCGGAAAAGGCCGTTTCGGAGACTGGATCGAGAATGTTCAGGACTGGGGCATCAGCCGTAACCGCTACTGGGGTACACCGCTGAATATCTGGGAGTGCGAGTGCGGACACATGCATTCCATCGGCAGCATCGCAGAACTGAAGGAGATGTCCGATAACTGTCCGGACGATATTGAGCTGCACCGTCCGTATATCGACGCGGTGACCATCAGGTGTCCGAAGTGCGGCAAAGAGATGCATCGTGTGCCGGAAGTAATCGACTGCTGGTTCGACAGCGGTTCCATGCCTTTTGCGCAGCATCATTATCCGTTTGAAAATCAGGAATTATTTGAAGAACAGTTCCCGGCGGACTTTATCTCCGAGGCGGTTGACCAGACACGAGGATGGTTCTATTCCCTGCTGGCGATCTCTACGCTGATTTTCAACAAGGCGCCTTATAAAAATGTTATTGTTCTGGGCCATGTTCAGGATGAAAACGGCCAGAAAATGAGTAAGTCCAAAGGAAATGCAGTGGATCCCTTTGACGCGCTGGAGAAATACGGCGCGGACGCGATCCGCTGGTACTTCTACATCAACAGCGCGCCCTGGCTGCCGAACCGTTTCCACGGCAAAGCTGTTACCGAAGGACAGAGAAAGTTCATGGGAACTCTGTGGAACACATATGCATTTTTCGTTCTGTACGCGAATATTGATAATTTTGACGCTACAAAATATACACTGGAATACGACAAACTTTCAGTTATGGATAAATGGCTGCTGTCCAAAATGAATACTATGGTAAAAGCAGTGGACAATCATCTTGAAAATTACCGGATTCCTGAAGCAGCACGTGCTCTGCAGGAGTTTGTGGATGACATGAGCAACTGGTATGTAAGACGCAGCCGTGAGCGTTTCTGGGCAAAGGGTATGGAACAGGATAAGATCAATGCGTACATGACACTGTATACTGCTCTGGTTACGGTTTCCAAGGCCGGGGCGCCGATGATTCCTTTCATGACAGAAGAAATCTATCAGAATCTGGTCCGCAGTATTGATAATGACGCACCGGAAAGTATTCATCTGTGCCGCTTCCCTGAAGCGAAGGAAGAACAGATCGATTCTGAGCTGGAGAAGAACATGGATTATGTACTCAAGCTGGTTGTTATGGGACGCGCCTGCAGAAACGCGTCCAACATAAAGAACCGCCAGCCTATCGGTCAGATGTTTGTAAAAGCCGGATTTGAGCTTCCGGAATTCTATCAGGAAATCGTAGCAGATGAACTGAATGTGAAGAATGTTAAATTTACGGAAGATGTAAGAGAATTTACTTCATACAGTTTTAAACCCCAGTTAAAGACTGTAGGCCCGAAATATGGTAAACTGTTAGGTGGCATAAAAGCTGCTCTTGACAGCGTGGACGGCAACGCCGCGATGGATGAGATCAATGCGTCCGGCGCTTTGAAACTGGACGTAAACGGCCAGGAGGTTACTCTTTTCAAGGAAGATCTTCTGATTGATACAGCTCAGGTAGAAGGCTATGTGTCTGAGGATGACAATGGAATTACAGTTGTTCTGGACACCAATCTGACACCGGAACTTCTGGAGGAAGGCTTTGTCCGTGAGATCATCAGCAAGATCCAGACCATGAGAAAAGAAGCAGACTTTGAAGTTATGGACAGAATCCGCGTAACTTATGATGGAAGTGAAAAGGCAGAAGCCGTTTTTGAAAAGAACAGCACGGAAATCGCCGGCGAAGTTCTGGCCGACGAGGTTGTAAAAGCGCAGCCTGCAGGCTATGTGAAGGAGTGGAAGATCAACGGTGAAGCGGTTACAATGGGTGTTGAAAAGGAAGGAAAGTAATACAATGTTCAGCAAAAGATTTGAAAAAGAAACATTTAAGCAGACGGTAAAGGACAATATCAGGACTTTATACAGAAAAACGATTGAGGAAGCAAACCCGCAGCAGGTATTTCAGGCTGTGTCCTACGCAGTAAAGGATGTCATCTTTGACGACTGGTTTGCTACACAGAAAGCATATGACAAAGCGGACGCGAAGACAGTCTACTATATGTCAATGGAATTCCTTATGGGCCGCGCTCTGGGAAATAACCTGATCAATATGACAGTGTATAAAGATGTAAAGGAAGCGCTGGATGAGATGGGAATTGACCTGAATGTCGTAGAGGATCAGGAGCCGGACGCGGCTCTTGGAAACGGAGGTCTGGGAAGACTGGCGGCATGTTTTCTTGATTCCCTTGCTACTCTGAACTATCCGGCGTACGGCTGCGGTATCCGCTACCGTTACGGTATGTTCAAACAGGAGATCCGGGACGGCTACCAGGTCGAGGTGCCGGACAACTGGCTCAAAGAGGGCAACCCCTTTGAGCTCCGCAGAGAAGAGTATGCGAAGGAAGTCCGTTTCGGCGGAAATATCCGTTTTGAAAAAGATCCTGTAACAGGCAAGGATAAATTCATCCAGGAAAACTATGAATCTGTTCTGGCTATTCCCTACGATATGCCTATCGTAGGATACGGCAACCATGTGGTAAATACCCTGCGTGTGTGGGACGCGAAGGCCATTACAGACTTCAAGCTGGATGAGTTTGACAGAGGAAATTATCATAAAGCAGTTGAACAGGAAAATCTGGCAAAACTGATCGTTGATGTTCTCTATCCGAATGACAATCACTATTCCGGAAAAGAACTTCGTCTGAAACAGCAGTATTTCTTTATTTCAGCAAGCCTTCAGGCGCTGATTGCAAAGTACAAAAAGAAACACAGCGATGTGCGTAAGCTCTATGAAAAAGTAGTAATTCAGATGAACGACACGCATCCGACAGTTGCTGTTCCGGAACTGATGAGACTTCTCATCGATGAAGAGGGCTTAAACTGGGAAGAAGCATGGGATGTTACAACGAAGACATGTGCTTATACAAACCATACAATTATGGCGGAAGCCCTTGAGAAATGGCCTATCGACCTGTTCTCCAGACTTCTTCCGCGTATTTATCAGATCGTACAGGAGATCGACCGCCGCTTCCTGATCAGAGTCCGTGAAATGTATCCGGGTAACGAGCAGAAGGTGAAGAAGATGGCGATCCTTATGGATGGTCAGGTCCGCATGGCGAATATGGCTATTATCGCGGGATTTTCCGTAAACGGCGTGGCAAAACTCCATACAGAGATTCTGGAGAACCAGGAGCTGAAAGATTTCTATGAAATGATGCCTGAGAAATTCAACAACAAGACAAACGGCATTACCCAGAGAAGATTTCTGGCTCACGGCAATCCGCTGCTTGCAGACTGGATTACAGATAAGATCGGCGACAGCTGGATCACAGACCTGTCTCAGATCGCAAAGCTCAGACCATATGTGGAAGATGAGGACGCAAGACGTGAATTTATGCAGATCAAATACCAGAATAAAGTGCGTCTCGCTAAATACATTAAAGAACACAACGGCATTGACGTGGACCCGCGCTCCATTTTTGACGTGCAGGTAAAACGTCTCCACGAATATAAACGCCAGTTCCTGAATATACTGCATATTATGTACCTGTACAATAAGATCAAGGAACATCCGGAAATATCCTTCTATCCGAGAACATTTATCTTCGGCGCGAAGGCGGCAGCCGGTTATCTCCGCGCGAAAGAGACGATCAAGCTGATCAACTCCGTGGCAGATGTTGTCAATAATGACAGAAGTATCAACGGCAAGCTGAAAGTTGTCTTCATTGAGGACTACCGGGTATCCAACGCAGAAATAATTTTTGCCGCGGCGGATGTCAGCGAGCAGATTTCCACAGCGTCCAAGGAGGCTTCCGGTACAGGAAACATGAAGTTCATGCTCAACGGCGCGCCTACGCTGGGAACAATGGACGGAGCCAACGTGGAGATCGTTCAGGAAGTCGGAGAAGAGAATGCATTTATCTTCGGACTGAGTTCACAGGAAGTTATCAATTATGAGAATAACGGCGGCTATAATCCGCAGGAAATCTACTTCAACGACTGGGAACTGAAGCGTGTTGTAGATCAGCTTATGGACGGTACTTATTCTCATGGCGACCACAATATGTATAAGAATCTGTACAACTCACTGCTGAATACGCAGAGCACAGATAAGCCGGATATGTACTTCATTCTGAAAGATTTCCGCTCTTACGCAGATGCGCAGAAGAGAGTGGAAGAGGCTTACAGAGACCAGCAGAGATGGTCCAGAATGGCTATGCTGCAGACTGCGTGCAGCGGAAAATTCTCCTCAGACAGAACCATCGAGGAGTATGTAAGAGATATCTGGAAACTGGATAAGATAGAGGTTCCTTCCGGACAGGAAGCGTAAAAGGAGGCGTTTGCAATGCACACATCTTATCATTATTCATATAATTCAGCAGATAATATGGCGATAGCAGTTTTATCGATCTGTCTGATCGTTCTGGTTCTGATTGGTGTTTTTGCACTGGCCGCTTATATCCTTCACTCAATCGGCCTATATACGATAGGGAAAAGGATCGGGTATTCAATTCCGTGGCTTGCTTTCATTCCGTTCGCCAGAGATTATATGCAGGGCGAGCTGGCGGGAGAGATTTCTCTGAAAACAAAGAAAATAAAAAATCCCGGGGTATGGAATCTGGTTATGCCGATTATATCCGGTGTAATTTTCTGGATATTTTATATGTTGTTTTTCCTGTTCAGCGGAGTGGGAATGATGATGGATTACCAGTCATACGGCAGATACAGCGGACTTAGCACAGGCACGATTACAGGGATGCTATTCTTCCTTATTATCTGGATTGTTGTCGCAGTTTTATACAGCGCTGTCTACCAGGTTCTTCGTATTCTGATCAACAAACAGATTTACGGCAGATTTACTACAGGAAATATGGCGATCACGCATGCGGTGCTGTCTTCTCTGGTTCCCCTTTACGAGGCGATTTGTACCTTTGTTCTTCGCAACAAAGATTTTATGCCCGGAATGGAGCCGCCTGTACCGCCGCAGAGAATGACGCCGCCTGTTTCACCGGTAAATCCTGCAGATAATTTCCAACAGGAAGCAGGAATGAATTCCGCGCAGTATTATGCGCAGCAGGGAAACGGAATGCCTCCGCAGCAGCAGTACTATGCGCAGCAGGAAACTGTGACGCCCCCGCAGCAGTAC
>DWZZ01000190.1 GCA_019117305.1 Candidatus Mediterraneibacter merdigallinarum
TTTTCCGGTATTTCTTAATTCAAGTTCATTTCGACAAATCCGAATCTATCTTAAGTTCACAGGATTGACATACTTTCCTGCTAGGATATAGGATAGAATAAGAATGAATGGAACAGCCGGAAAAGACTGAATATACAGCAGAAACAGAAAGTGAGGATCCGTGATGGAAAAGGTGAAAATTCTTGTTGTGGATGATGAGAGCAGGATGCGCAAGCTGGTAAAGGACTTTCTGAGCAGAGAAGGATATACTGTTCTGGAAGCGGCAGACGGCGTGGAAGCGATGGATATTTTTTACGAAGACAAAGATATTGCAATGATTATTCTGGACGTAATGATGCCCAGGATGGACGGCTGGCAGGTGTGCCGGGAGATCCGGGAATCATCAAAAGTTCCGGTAATCATGTTGACGGCCCGGTCTGAGGAACGGGATGAACTTCAGGGGTTTGAACTGGGGGTGGACGAATATATTTCAAAGCCGTTCAGTCCGAAAATCCTTGTGGCCAGAGTGAATGCGATCCTGAGAAGAACGCTTGGAACAGAGGGAGAAGACGTGATGTCTGCAGGCGGGATTGTTATTGACAAAGCAGCCCATATCGTAAAAATAGACGGGAAATCTGTTGATCTCAGCTATAAGGAATTTGAGCTTCTGGCGTATTTTATAGAGAACCAGGGAATTGCGCTGTCCAGAGAAAAAATATTGAATAATGTATGGAATTATGATTACTTCGGAGATGCACGTACCATTGATACTCATGTAAAGAAACTGAGAAGCAAACTGGGAGATAAGGGCGAGTATATAAAGACAATCTGGGGCATGGGCTATAAATTTGAGGTGGAAGAATGAAACATTCAATCCGGAGACAGATAACAGTTATTTTTATCTGTGTGCTCGTTTTTATCCTGGGAACTCTGTTTGTAGTGAATATGGGATTTCTTGAGCGGTATTATTTTTCCTATAAAACAAAAGACCTTCTGGACACTTACAAAGATGTGGATCAGGCTCTTCAAAAAGATACCTTCAGGGATGATGATGTCCAGCATAAAATTCTGTATCAGGTAGAAAAAATGAATATTGATTTAATCGTAATAGACAGCAGGGGGGAAAGCGCCTTTTCTACCATCAGTGATCAGGATCCCCGTCTTCTGCAGATGCTGGCCGATTTTCAGAATATTGTGGAAAATGATTCTGTTCCGGGATATGTAATGCAGCAGACAGATGACTATATTCTATACCGTACATCTGACTGGCAGGGCAGCACAGAATATCTGAAGATGTACGGATATTTTTCAGACAGCTCTTTCTTTATGATGCAGAGCCCTCTTGAGAGTATTCGGGAGAGCGCGGCTCTTGCAAACCGTTTTCTGATTTATCTTGGAGTGATCGGCATTATCTTTGGCGGGGCGCTTGTCTGGTTTTTCTCAAGGAAGATAACGAAGCCGATTATGGAGCTGGCAGATTTGTCAAAGGAAATGGCAAATCTGAATTTTGATGCCAGATATACCCGGGGCGGCAGTGACGAAATAGGCATTCTTGGCGAAAACTTCAATAAAATGTCCGCACAGCTTGAAAAAACGGTTTCCGAACTGAAGGGAGCCAACAATGAGCTGAAGAAGGATATTGAACAGAAGGAAAAAATGGAAGATATGAGGAATGAATTCCTCGGCAACGTTTCCCATGAACTGAAGACGCCGATTGCGCTGATTCAGGGATATGCGGAAGGCCTGAAGGAAGATGTCAATGACGATGCCGAAAGCCGGGAATTCTACTGTGATGTTATTATGGATGAGGCCGGCAAGATGAATCAGATGGTCAAAAATCTGCTGACTCTGAATCAGCTGGAATTTGGCTCGGATGAAGTGGTGTTTGAGCGGTTTGACATCGTGCGGCTTGTCCGGGGCGTAGTGGCCAGCTGCGAAATCCTGATCCAGCAGGCGGAAGCGGAAGTGAATTTTGTGTCTGATGATCTGATTCATGTATGGGCAGATGAGTTTAAAACGGAGCAGGTTGTGAGAAATTATCTGACCAACGCCATCCATCATGTGGAAAATGAAAAACGCATCGAAGTAAAAATATGCAAAGACAACGGTAAAGTAAGGGTGTCAGTGTTTAACAGCGGGAAGCCGATACCGGAAGAGGACCTGCCGAAACTCTGGGATAAGTTCTATAAGGTTGATAAAGCGCATACAAGAGAATACGGAGGAAACGGAATCGGACTTTCTATTGTAAAGGCGATCATGGAGTCTTTCCACCAGCGCTATGGTGTGAAAAATTTTGATAATGGCGTGGAATTCTGGTTTGAACTGGATGCGCAGAACATACAGGAAGACAGCGGAGAAACAAAGTTGCTTGCCGGACCCGACACGTTGCCAGAGTAAAGCGGCAAAATTATGCCAAGGTAAAGTGATGAAATTACGGCTTTACATCACACTAAAAATGCGGTAAAATAACTTTTGTTAATATAAAATATTTTGAGGCATACGGTATGCCAACTGGCAACAGTCGGTATTGCGTATGCCTCATCTGTTATAACAGTTTGCTGTGCGGAAGGCATAATAATTGCAGCAGTGGGGAAACAGTACAGCCGGCCTGCCGCGGGCTGTTATCAATGAGAGAAACAGGAGGGAAACTTAATGTATGAGCAGATTTATAATGCAGTTGCATCTGTAGACGATTTTGTCTGGGGGTGGGGAATGATTGCGCTCCTTCTGGGAACGCATGTGTTTCTTACAATCCGCACAGGTTTTATTCAACGCAAGACAATTACAAAAGGAATTCCGCTTTCCGTTTCAAAGGAAGAAGGAGCAGACGGTGAGGTCAGCCAGTTCGGCGCTCTTGCAACTGCTCTGGCATCTACAATCGGAACCGGAAATATTATTGGCGTAGGAACTGCTGTTGCGCTTGGCGGACCGGGAGCGGTTCTGTGGTGCTGGCTGACCGGTGTGTTTGGTATTGCCACAAAGTATGCGGAGTCCCTGATTGCCGTAAAATACCGTGTAAAAACTGCGGACGGCCGTATGCAGGGCGGCGCGATGTATGCGCTTGAGCGCGGCCTGAATATGAAATGGCTGGGCATGATTTTTGCAGTGTTTGCGGGATGCGCGTCTTTCGGTATCGGCTGTGCCACACAGGTAAACGCTATTGCCGAGGTGTGCAATAATAATCTGGGAATTGAACCGTGGATAGTGGGCGTAGTAATTGCCGTTCTGACGGCATTTGTTATCTTCGGCGGTATTAAGAGTATCGCAAGCGTATGTGAGAAACTGGTTCCCTTTATGGCGGCATTTTATGTGCTGGGCTGTATTATCATTCTTGCGATCAATCATGACTTTGTATTTCCGGCTATTGTCAAGATCTGTCAGTCAGCATTTTCTAATGAACAGGCGGTTATAGGCGGATTTGTAGGCGGCGGTATTCGCTATGCCATTCAGTACGGAGTAGCAAGAGGCCTGTTCTCCAATGAATCAGGGATGGGATCTGCGCCTATTGCGGCTGCAGCGGCCAAGACAAGAAACCCGGTGCGTCAGGCACTTGTATCTTCAACGGGAACTTTCTGGGACACAGTAGTGGTCTGCCTGATGACCGGTCTGGTACTTGTGTCTACTATGATGAAGAATACAGAAATTACAATGAATATGACATCAGACGGCGGAGATCTGACAACGGCAGCATTTGGGCAGATTCCCTATTTAGGACCGTTTATCCTTGTTGTCGGCATCATAACTTTTGCTTATTCTACCATCCTTGGCTGGGCTTATTACGGAGAGCGCTGTGTAGAGTATTTTTCCGGAAAAAAGGGCCTGATTCCGTACAGAGTTCTTTATATTGCGGTTGCGCTGATTGCTCCTGTGCTTGCTCTTGATCTTGTATGGAAGATTGCGGATATTCTGAATGCTCTGATGGCAATACCGAACCTGATCGCAGTGCTGCTGCTATCCCCGGTTATTGTAAAAGAGACAAGAAAATATATACATAATCTGGATGCTGTAGACGACGCTCAGGTTCCTGTTGTGGAGACCGGCGTAGGGAAGAAATAGAGGACAGATTCACATATCCGGAAAGGAGTAAAAAAATGATAGCGATCGTTGACTATGATGCAGGCAATATAAAAAGTGTGGAGAAAGCACTCCATTTTCTGGGCCGGGAAGCTCTTGTGACCGGAGACAGCGAAGAAATTCTGAGAGCGGATAAAGTCATCCTTCCCGGAGTGGGAGCATTCGGCGATGCCATGGATACAATCCGTGGCAGAGGACTGGATAAAGTGCTGCGCCAGGTGGCAGAAAACGGTACACCATTTCTGGGAATCTGTCTTGGACTTCAGCTACTTTTTGAACGGAGCGACGAGGCACCCGGCGCGGAAGGCCTTGGCATACTGAAAGGAGAAATTCTGCGTATACCGGAAAAGGAAGGACTGAAGATCCCGCATATGGGGTGGAATTCACTTCATCTTGAAAATAATGGAAGACTGTTCCGGGGAATAGAAGAAAATGCATATGTGTATTTCGTACACTCCTATTACCTGAAGGCCGGAGATGAATCCATTGTAAAAGCGTCCACAGAGTACGGGGTCCATATTCATGCTTCGGTAGAGAAGGATAATGTATTTGCCTGTCAGTTCCATCCGGAAAAGAGCAGCGATGTAGGACTTCATATTCTGAAAAACTTTGTGGAACTGTAAGATCAGCCGTGAAAGGAGACGGACAGTTATGTTTACCAAAAGAATTATCCCTTGTCTGGATGTCAATGCGGGAAGGGTTGTAAAAGGAGTAAATTTTGTTGATTTACAGGATGCCGGCGACCCGGTGGAGATAGCAAAGGCGTATGATAAGGCAGGCGCAGACGAGCTGGTTTTCCTGGATATTACTGCTTCGTCAGATAACAGGGAAACCGTGACGGATATGGTAAGAAAAGTGGCCGAATGTGTATTTATTCCATTTACTGTAGGCGGAGGAATACGAACAGTAGATGATTTCCGCGCAATATTAAGAGAAGGCGCAGATAAAGTATCTGTAAATTCTTCGGCCATAAATAATCCGCGTCTTATAAGCGATGCGGCAGATAAATTCGGCAGTCAGTGTGTAGTCGTAGCTATTGACGCAAAGCGCAGGGAGGATGGCTCGGGCTGGAACATCTACAAAAACGGCGGCCGGATTGACGTGGGGATTGACGCAGTAGAGTGGGCTGTAAAGGCAGAGGCTCTGGGAGCCGGGGAGATCCTTCTGACCAGTATGGACGGGGACGGTACAAAGGCAGGGTATGATCTGGAGCTGACCCGGGCTATTGCCGGAAGTGTTTCCATTCCGGTTATTGCTTCCGGCGGTGCCGGAACACTGGAGCATTTTAAAGAGGCGCTGACTGTAGGGAAAGCAGACGCGGCTCTGGCCGCGTCTCTGTTCCACTATAAAGAGCTGGAAATCCGGGAGGTAAAAGAATACCTTCTTCGGGAAGGCGTAAGTGTCCGTCTGTAAGTACAGCTCTGTTTAGAAAAAATATTCACACAATTTTTCCCAAAGGGGTCTGTCCCCTTTGGGGATATTATTCAGATAATTTGCGGAGGAGTAGAGATATGGCCGGCTTAAATGGCGACTGGTATGAAGCGTTAAAAGGAGAGTTCTCAAAACCATATTACAGGAAACTGTTTGAAACTGTGAAACAGGAATATAGTACACATTTGATTTTTCCACCTGCGGATGATATTTTTAATGCATTTCATCTTACGCCACTCAAGGAAGTTAAGGTGGTGATCCTGGGGCAGGATCCCTATCACAATCACAGGCAGGCCCATGGTCTGTGTTTTTCTGTACAGAAAGGCGTAGAGATTCCGCCGTCACTTGTGAACATTTATCAGGAGCTGCACGATGATCTGGGCTGTACGATCCCGAATCACGGCTGCCTGACGAAATGGGCTCAGCAGGGCGTGCTTCTGCTTAATACGGTGCTGACTGTCAGGGCGCATCAGGCGAATTCCCACAGAGGAATCGGCTGGGAGGAATTTACGGATGCGGCGATTATGGCGCTGAACAGTCAGGACCGTCCGATTGTATTTATCCTCTGGGGAAGCCCGGCACAGAGAAAGAAGGCGATGTTGACTAATCCGAATCATCTGATTCTCACTGCGCCTCATCCGAGTCCCCTGTCTGCATACAGAGGATTTTTCGGGAGCAGACCTTTCAGCCGGACAAACCAGTTTTTACAGAGCCACGGCGTGGAGCCGATTGACTGGCAGATTGACTGAAAACAGTTGCATTTTTGCCGGATCAGCGTTATAATTCATACCATGGCAAGCGCAGATGTAGTTCATCGGTAGAACACCAGCTTCCCAAGCTGGGAAGGCGGGTTCGATTCCCGTCATCTGCTTAAAATCAAACCGGGAGTACTGCAGGAACAGTGTTTCCGGTTTTTTCTTTTACCGTACAGAATACGTGGAGGGAAAGATATGTTTCGTTTATGGGCAAAAGAGTTTAAGGACAACAGAATGCTCCGGGATATGGTGGTCTGCGAAGAGGCAGAGGATACCCGGACACATAAAATATTCCGCGCGCTGGATGAAGTCTGCTATGCATTTGATCTGAGCAAGCCGATCTGGCTTGACGCTACAATTGACGAATTCAAACGACATGCAAAAGCAAGATTTTATCAGGATAATTTTGTGGATATGATTGACTTTGATTATCTGGAAATACAGGTTATAGAAGAGGACTGACCGGAATTGTGATTGTTTTCAAAAATTAAAAACCTCTAAAAAAAGAGTGAACTCTGTGACAGGAGACACAAAATATGGTATACTATGGACTAACATAACAACCAATGGGGGATGTCCGCGATGAAAGGAGAACAGCAGGTTGAGGCCGCATTGAAAAGTTACGAGGATGTCGACAGCTGGAAGACTGTGATATTTCTTTATAATGCAGCCTTAAAAGAAGTAGGCACAAAGCTGGAGATTCTCAATGAAGAGTTTCAACATGTGCACAAGTATAATCCTATCGAGCATATCAAGACCAGGATTAAGACGCCGGAGAGCATTGTAAAAAAGCTGAAGCGGTATGGATATGAGACCTCGATTGAAAATATGGTCAGATATGTGAACGATATTGCAGGCGTAAGAGTGATTTGTTCTTTCACATCCGACATTTACCGGCTGGCTGAAATGATAGGAAATCAGAGCGACCTGAAAGTGCTTTCCATTAAGGATTATATCAGAAATCCGAAGGAGAGCGGCTATAAAAGTTACCATATGCTGGTGTCCGTACCGATTTTTCTGTCGGACAGCGTGGTAGATACAAAGGTTGAAATCCAGATTCGTACCATTGCAATGGATTTCTGGGCAAGCCTGGAGCATAAGATTTATTATAAATTTGAGGGAAATGCTCCGGAATATATCAGCCGTGATTTGAGAGATTGTGCAAAAATGGTATCTGAACTGGATGAAAAGATGCTTTCTCTGAATGAGGCGATACAGGAATGTATAGAGCATCAGGCCAATCGGGATAATATGAATGATGTGCTGAACAATGTGATCGGTTCAGGGCCGGAACAGAAATCTCTGAATTATGCCGGAGAAGAAAAGTGAATACGAACAAAAAGAGGCGAAAGATATTGATGCTTTCGTCTCTTTTCGTTATACTAGATATTTGAAGGGAGAAATGATACATGGAGAGAATAGAAGTCGAACATTGCGATTATATCCATGTTCACAAAGATACAGTGGATAAGGTGAAAAGCTGTCTCCCGGCAGAGGAAGAACTGACCGAGCTCGCAGGATTTTTCAAAGTGTTCGGGGATGTTACAAGAATTAAAATACTCTGCGTCCTGCTCCAGTCAGAGATGTGTGTCTGTGATCTCGCGCAGACGCTGAATATGACGCAGTCAGCCATTTCCCATCAGCTCAGAATGCTTAAGCAGATGAAGCTGGTAACAAACAGGCGGGAGGGAAAAACAGTATTTTATTCACTGGCAGACGGTCATATTAAGACCATCGTAAACCAGGGGATGGAGCACATCCGGGAATAAAAATATGCGGGAAATAGTACGGAAGATAAAATCAGGGCGAAAAGCTCAAAAGGAAAAGCTGGGAAAAAGTTATGACGGAAAGAGCAAAGCGGAAGGGCATTGAAATCGGCTTGGGTCTGCTTACATATATTATTGTCTGGGCAGTATCTTTTTACGGGAATACGGGAAAGGCAGCAACAACAGTACTGTTTCTGGCCCCGTATATTATCTTGTCCGCGACAACATATCTGGATGAAATAAAGAGATTAACAAGTTTAAAATTTTTTGACGAGAATTTATTAATTATTGTGGCTACCTGCGGAGCTTTTGCCGTGGAAAGGCCGAAAGAGGCGGTTGGGGCTATGCTGCTTTATCAGGCTGGAAAACTGGTGGAGGAGCTGTCTTTAAGTCAGACCAAAAAGTCTATAGCCAGATTTATAGATATCAGACCGGAATACGCCAACCTGAAAGAAGCCGGCAGGGAGAGAGTGGTAGAACCTCAGGATCTTAAGCCTAAACAGATTATTGTGCTGAAACCGGGAGAAAAGATTCCGGTAGACGCGGTTGTGACAATGGGAACGGGAACGATCGATATGAAGGCGCTGACCGGCGAATCTACCCCCAGAACGGTGAAAGTGGGAGACCGGATATACAGCGGAGCTATCAATTTAAATGGCGTGCTGGAAGCCAGAGTTGTAAAAGTATATAATGATTCTGTTGCTTCCAAAATAATGAGACTGGTAGAAAACGCGAATGAAAAGAAAGCGGAGAGTGTGCGGCTTGCAGACAAATTTGCCAGATATTATACGCCTGTCGCTATTCTCATTGCGCTGCTCACCTGCATTCTGCCGCCTATGATATTTATGGAGGCAAAAGAAGAGTGGATATTCCGGGGAATGATTATTCTGGTGGCAGCCTGTCCTTCCGGTCTGCTTGTGTCTATTCCGATGGCATTTCTCGGCGGAATCGGAGCAGCCGCCGGACAAGGAGTCCTGATTAAAGGCAGCAGCTGTATTGAAACTCTGACCCGGGTCGATACATTTGTTTTTGATAAAACGGGAACACTGACAGAAGGTGTTTTCCATGTGCAGGAGATTGTCCCTTATAAGATGACAGAGAAAGAACTGCTGGAGCTTGCCGCACTGGCGGAAACTTACTCTTCGCATCCGATTGCGGTATCTCTTCGGGAAGCATACGGAAGAGAACCGGATAAGTCCCGGGTGGGAGAAGTGACAGAGTATCCGGGGCTGGGGCTTTGCGCCGTAGTGGACGGACGGCGGATTTTTATCGGAAACAGCAGACTGATGAATCGGCAGGGCGTATTCTGCCATCTGGTTCCGGAACCGGGCGCGGCAGTCCATGTGGCTGTAGAGAAAGAATATGCCGGACACATCCTTATTTCCGATACAATAAGAAAGGATGCGGGAAGGCTGATCCGCTGGCTTCACAGAAGGCAGCTGGCGGTCGTTATGCTGACAGGAGACAATGAGGCGGTGGCCGAAAACGTGGCGGCAAAGCTGAAAATAGAAAGTGTTTATGCAGAGCTTATGCCGGAGGATAAAGTAGAGCAGCTGGAAGAGTTCCGGGAAAGTGAGATGGAGGGCGAGAAACTGGCTTTTGTTGGAGACGGCATCAATGACGCGCCGGTGCTTGCGCTCTCGGATGTGGGGATCGCCATGGGCGGCCTGGGCGCAGACGCTGCGCTGGAGGCGGCTGATATCATATTAATGGAAGACGAGCCATCCAGGATTATCAATGCGATACGGATTTCAAGGGCAACGATGCGTGCTGTAAAGCAGAATATGTTTTTGGCTGCGGCCATGAAGGTGCTTCTGATCGGGCTTGCGTTTTTTGGACTGATAACAATGCAGAATGCGATTATCGCAGAGATCTGTGTTATGCTGATTAGTATTTTGAATTCTTTCTGGATGATGAAATATCCGGAGTAGAGGAGTGATGTAATATGATGAAAAAGGGAAAAACAGCCGGTATCGGAGCGGTGATTCTGGCGGCCTGTCTGCTGGGCGGGTGCTCGAATGCGCTGAGCGACGGGATCAGAGCTCTGGAAGACGGAGAGTATGAGGAAGCGCGGGACTATTTCCAGTCCGCCGTGGAGGAAGACGGGGATAAAACCGCGGAAGCCTACAGAGGACTTGGCATGGCTTATTATGAAATGGAAGATTACAGCCCGGCTCTGGAGGCATTTCAGACCGCGCTGGACCAGGGCGGAGAACAGACGGTGCAGATTTATAACCTGATGGGAATCTGTGCGATGAATGTATCGGATTATGAAAGCGCGTTGGAATATTTTCAGTCCGGCCTTGCCCTGGCAGACACTGCATCCGGCAGTGAGACAGATACTGACCTGATCAGGGAGATGCGGTATAATGAGATTATCTGTTATGAGCGGACTGCCGACTGGGAAAGTGCAAAACAGAAAGCGGCCCAGTATCTGGAGGAGTATCCGGGGGATGAGGCTGTCGAAAAAGAGGCGGAATTTTTAGAAACACGGTAGTGTGCTCTGCACTGCCGTGTTTCATTATCTCTTTCAAGGAGGAATTATGCAGAATACAGATCAAACAGTACAGAATGAAGCGGGAAAAGAAACCGAGAAGGTGATTCTGGTAGGAGTTGCAACAGGAGGAGAGAAAACGGCGGAGCAGTCTCTGAGTGAACTTGCAGATCTGGCCAGGACTGCCGGGGCCGCAGTGGCCGGAAAAATGATCCAGGTACGGGAGTCTGCTCATCCGGGCACATATATAGGAAAAGGGAAAATACTGGAATTAAAGGAACTTCTCTGGGAGACAGAGGCTTCGGGAATTATCTGTGATGATGAGCTGACCAGCGCACAGCTGGGAAATCTGGAGGAGGAACTGGACTGTAAAGTGCTGGACCGGACACTTCTGATTCTTGATATATTTGCCGGCCGGGCTGTGACCGGGGAAGGAAAACTCCAGGTAGAACTGGCACAGCTGAGGTACCGGGCGTCCCGCCTGTCAGGCCTGGGAAAAACGCTGTCCCGTCTGGGGGGCGGAATCGGCACAAGAGGACCCGGCGAAAAGAAACTGGAGGTGGACAGGAGAAGAATCCGGGAAAGGATCAGCAGGCTGAAACAGGAACTGAAGGATGTGGAAAAGCACAGAGAGCTGATCCGGAATCAGAGGATCCGATCCGGATTAAAGACAGCTGCCCTGGTCGGCTATACTTCCGCGGGAAAAAGCAGTATTGAAAATGCCCTTACCCATGCGGGAATCGCCGAGGACGCTATGCTTTTTTCTACTCTGGATACAACTACCCGGTCTCTGATACTTGACAAAACCCAGGAGATTCTGCTTACAGATACTGTGGGCTTTATCCGCAAGCTTCCCCATCACCTTGTGGAGGCATTTAAAAGCACCCTGGAAGAAGCAAAATATGCAGACATTCTTATTCATGTGGTAGATGCATCCAATCCGGATATGGACACACAGATGCATGTAGTGTATGAGACTCTGCGCGAACTGGGCGCCGAAGGCAAGCCGGTGATAACCCTTTTCAACAAGCAGGATCTTCTTGACGATCCGGCGCCCCAGAGAGATTTCAGGGCGGATTATTCCATCGGCACATCTGCCAGAACCGGGCAGGGGCTGGCAGAACTGAAAGCGGCTCTTCTGGAAATCCTGCGCAGAGATCAGATCTATATTGAACGGCTGTATTCTTTTGAAGAAGCATGGAAGCTGCAGCTGATCCGCAGCCGGGGACAGCTGATCTCAGAAGAATATCTTCCGGAAGGAGTCAGTATTAAAGCATATGTTCCCGGAGAAATTTACGGGAAACTGTGACAGATTCAAAGAAATCCGCCATCGATTCTGATAATCTGGCCGGTCATATAGGAGGGAGCTTCCGCCAGCATAAGGACGAGACGGGCTGTCTCTTCCGGAGTCCCGAATCTTCCGGCTGGAATTTCATCGGCCAGATCTCTGGCTTCTTCAGGAGAAAGGCGGGCATTCATTGCCGTGTCGATAACTCCGCAGGCCAGAGCATTGACCTGGATATTGCTGGGAGCCAGCTCTTTTGCCAGGGCTTTTGTAAGACCGTTGAGTCCGGCTTTGGAAGCGGAGTAGGCGGCTTCGCAGGAAGCCCCGGAGACGCCCCATATGGAAGAAATATTGATGATCCGCCCGGACTTTTCAGATACCATGGCCGGTATGGCGGCGCGGCAGCAGTAAAAAGCCGAAGAAAGATTGGTATTCAGAATCTTTTGCCATTCTTCATCACTCATATCGCTTAAAAGCCCGAAATGTGAAATGCCGGCGTTATTTACCAGTACATCCAGAGCCGGACAGTGAGTGCGGATTATTTCAAAAATCTGTGAGACTTGTGCGGCGCTGCTTACATCGCCGGGAACGCAGGTGCAGGATCCGCCTTGTTTCAGGATTTCTTCCCGGAGCAGGGAAAGCGCTCCGGCCGGCCGGCGGGAATTAAGAAATACATGATATCCGGCGCCGGCAAAAGCAAGGGCGCATGCCCGTCCGATGCCGCGGGAAGCTCCGGTGATCAGAACATATTTTTTTTGCATAATTACCTCTCTGTTATAATAAATGATACTGTGTCATGCTCTGCGGCTGTTTCCGGACCGCTGGCAGCGGTTCTGCCGATTAGTGTGGAGGAGACACATTTTATGTCTAATATATCATGGATTCCCGTTGGAAGGAATGAAAAAATAGGCAAAGGTTACATTGTTTTTCCATGAATTGATTGCTATAATTACAGTATCTTAATGGAAATTTTACATATTTTATACATAACCCGTACAAATTACGTGTCTCAGAGACACGGCGCAGTTGAACGGAGGTAAAACTATGCTGGATGATGCAATAGAATTTGCAACAAAGGCTCATGAAGGACAGTTCCGCAAAGGAACACGCCGTCCCTATATCGTCCATCCGATCGAGGTGGCGGATATTGTATCAACGATGACAAAAGATGAGGAAGTAATCTGTGCGGCAGTGCTTCATGATACGATTGAGGACTGCCGGGGCATTACAAAAGATGTGCTTAAGCTCAGATTCGGAGACCGGGTGGCCGATATGGTTATGCAGGAAAGCGAGGATAAGTCTCAGTCCTGGGAGGAACGGAAAGGGGCTACGATTCAGAGGCTGAAGAGTGCGTCTCTTCCGGTTCAGATGATTGGTCTGGCAGACAAGCTTTCCAATATGCGTGACATTGACCGGGACTATCCGGCGGCAGGGGAACAGCTCTGGACCAGATTCCGTATGCAGAGCAAAGAAGCGCTGGCCTGGTATTATAAGGAGATCCGTGATGTACTTGCGGAGAATTTCTCCGGTGTGCCGGCTTACGAAGAGTACTGTCGTCTTGTTGATAAGAATTTCGGCTCCGGGCCTGCTCACAGAGACTGGATGTAAACGTGACGGCCATTTGTTTCATGCATGGAACAGAGGAAGACCCGGTACGCGAAAAGTGAAGATGAAGAACAAAAGGCACATAAGGACAGCCAGACTGCGGAGAAGAATGCGGCAGCGGAAGACTTTTGCGGAGTCCCGCAGTTTCCATGCAGCGCCCCATGCAGTAAGAACTGCTGTGAAGAAAACGGCAAGATCGGCAATGAAGAAATTCTGTCCGGTTATGCCCGTGTATGTGTAAAATAGTATCGGAATGCTCAGAGTTCCCAGAAGATTTCCGAGAATGAGCGCGCCGGTCAGCGAGGGCGCGGCTTCTTTCAGACGCGTGGACGCAAAAAGCGAGAATAGCAGCATGGGGAAGAATATCAGTTTCATGTGTTCCCATGTGGATTCGTTAACCGGGGAAATGAGTGCAAGAAGAGGATTTTTCCCGGACCATTGATACAAAAAATGGGACAGTATTCCCGCAGCTGATGTAAATACAATTCCTGAAATCATATATTTCTTTATTCTTATCTCCATAAAACCCCCGATATAACTTTGATAGATTTTTCTTGTATATTGATGTATTATATGTGAATATACTGTAAATATACCCGCTGTACGTACTGTGGGAGGGAAGAACAGCACCATTTTTCTGAAAGCTCTTCCGGGAGGTGATGTGATTGGATATAAAGAAAAAACTGAAAAATAAAAAACGGACCAGACTGTATATGGAGGCGGGACTTGCCATGCTTCTCGTCCTTACCCTTACCCTGGCAGGCAGAGCCGGTCTTTTGGAATCCGGGGCGGCAGGGAGTGATCCTTCGGCGGAGAGAGTACAGACAGAAGAAAAGGACAGCCTGGAAGATGTGAGCGAAAAGGCGGCCGAGGAGAACCGTCTGGCAGAAAAAGCAGCGTCTGAAGCAGAGGAAACCTCGGCAGAAGGGCAGTATCCCATTCTGGGCGAGAGTGATGTGACTGTACAGCAGATGGTAGATTATTTTCAGTCCTCTGGGGAAACTTATCCGGAAAAAGAACTTTCCGAGGGAGGGGCAGATACCATAGAGACATTCTGCCAGATGTATTATGAGGAAGCAGAAGCCGAGGGGGTACGTGCGGAAGTGGCGTTTGCCCAGACCATGAAGGAGACGGGGTTTCTCCAGTATGGAGGCGATGCTTCAATTGAACAGTTTAATTTCGCGGGGATCGGCACAACGGGAAACGGAGTGCCGGGAAATTCCTATCCGGATGTGCGTACCGGGATTCGCGCTCAGATTCAGCATCTGAAAGCATATGCCACTGCAGACGCACTGGAGCATGAGTGTGTGGACGACAGGTATTCCTATGTAAAAAAAGGTTCGGCTCCATATGTGGAATGGCTGGGCCAGCAGGAAAATCCGGAAGGTCTGGGATGGGCTACCGGAGATAATTACGGTTATGATATTGTAGGAATGATTCAGGATATGACAGGATAAATTATTTCCGGCTTAAAATTGTAAATTTATTGAAAAGCAGAGAGTTATCAGGCTTCTCTGCTTTTTTTGCGCGATACATCCGGCAAGCAGCTGTCACGGCTGTATGAGCGGGCATTTGCCGGGCGTATCGCTCAATTCAGACAGGGGGAGCTATGTCCGTCCGATTGAACAGGACCGGAAAATAACAGAGTTTTAACATGAGCTTTATTAAAAGCTTACAAATCCTGTTTTATACTTCTACAAAGAAAGAGAGGTTCGGATCTTGAAGAAAAAATATCTGATTACAGGAATTATTATATTGATGGTTCTCTGCGCCGGAGTTGGTATAGGGACCATACTGAGCAGGAAAGGAGACCGCATTGATGATTCGCAGGGAGTAACTCTTGATAAAAGTGCGGAAGGATATGAGGAAGAGGGGGATACTCCGGAAGAACAGGAGTCCATTCGCTTCCCGGGATATCCGGAGATTACGATAGATGCAGGTCGGGAGGATATACCGATTGTACTGACAAATCCTGAAACGAATCCCTGCTATTTTCAGTTCAGCATCAGTCTGGACGGCGGCGATCCGATTTATGAAAGTGAATGGGTGAAGCCCGGAGACGCGATCAGGGGATTTGATCTGACAACGGCGATTGAACCCGGAGATTATGAGATGAGTATTGCAATTGCGACAAAATCACTTGATACTCAGGAAAACATGAATGGTGGAAATGTCAAAACGACACTTCACGTGACAGAGTAAAAGGGTATCTGTATCCAACGGGATATTGATATAAAGTAATTCGCAGAAAGGAGAAAAAAGTTATGAAACTTAGAAAAGTGATGTCACTGGCAGCAGTGGCAGTATTAGGAACTCTGATGGCAGGCCAGACAGTTATGGCGGCAACAGTAAGTGAGATAACTCCGGATCAGGAAGTTCAGCAGGAAATTGTACTTGAAAAAGAGGAAGAAGTTGTTCCGACATATACCGTAGACGTTCCGGCAACAGTAATACTTTCAAAAGACGCGCAGAATCTGTCATTTTCAATGAACCTTGAAAATCATGAAAACTTTATTCCTGACGGAAAGAAAGTATCTGTTGTAATCGAAAGCGCAGGATATCCGACAGAACTGAATAAGTTTGCTGTATGGGACAGCAGAAATCTTCAGGAGGCATCTTATGAGATTTATTATTCAGATGCCATGGCGGGTGGAAGATATGAGATCGGCGATGAGATCGTATCCTGGGAAGGCAGTAACTGGGGAACCCAGAACAGAAGAATCCGGGCTTTAAATTATGAAAGCATTGAACCGGGTAATTATTCGGGTGTGATTAATTATTCCATTTCTCTGACAGATAAATAGTTATGAAGAAATACCGGGGTATGAGAATAGCAGCCGTGTCGCTGGCTCTGATTCTTGCAGGCACCGTATCCTCCCTTCGGACAGCCCGGGCATCTGAGACGGATGCTCAGACTGCCGTTTATCTGGTTGTCGGAGAAGAAGAGCAGAATGAACATTCCGGGACAGATGCAGGAGAAGACCGAACTTCAGAACAGAAAAATGTTCAGACCGGAGATACAGGGAATGTTCTGATCTGGACCGCGGCAGCAGGGGGATCCCTGGCTGTATGTATTGCGGCTGCAAGGAAGAAAGAGCGTGTCTGATTCAGGAACGGCTATTCTTAAGATTCTTTAAATTGCTTGACAAATCGGCATCTTCCTACTATAGTATTCATAGTTAATTTTTAGTTAATACTATTGTAACAATGTAAAAGGTGTCGAGAAAGAGGAGTACACTGTTACTTCCGGCAGAGAGAACTGCCCGGACGGTTTTCGCATATGTCCGGCTGAAAGGCGGTTTCGAAAAAGGACAGTGGAAGGTAGCTTTTAAACCGGATGGCTGAAAGGTATTCTGGAAGGATGCAGATAGGCTGTCCCGTAGTGGTTCGCGTTACAGAACCAAAGGAGATATATTTTCTGCGGGAGGCATGTCCTGCCGGACCGGAAAATGTATAAAATAAGGTGGTACCGCGGAGTTTTCGCCCTTTACATTTTGTAAAGGGCGTTTCTTTTTTGTGAAAATTCCGTGAACGCCGGATCTGAGCCAGACAGGGAATGCCGGGGAAAAGTCCGCGGCAGACATGAGAGAAAAGTAAAATGAGACAATGAGGGAGACGCAAGGAGAGAAGGAAATGAGCAAAGAATTAGCAAAGACTTATGATCCGAAAGCGATCGAAGAAAAACTGTATGACAAATGGTGTGAGAATAAATATTTCCATGCGGAAGTGGACCGCAGCAGAAAACCGTTTACAACGGTGAT
>DWZZ01000191.1 GCA_019117305.1 Candidatus Mediterraneibacter merdigallinarum
TCGGACGCCTCTCCACTCACAGCTCTCCGACAAATCCGAATTTCCGCAAACTGGACTGGTATAAAAGTACGGAACTGGACGTTTTTAATAAGCCAGTTGTATGATATTATTTCCCGGAGAAGAAATTGGAAAACAGGAGATATTATGACGAAAAAAATAGCAGTGATTAATGATTTATCGGGATTCGGGAAATGTTCACTGACAGCGGCAATATCGGTTATAGCGTCGATGGGAGTGCAGCCATGTCCGCTTCCGACAGCTATCCTGAGCGCGCAGACCGGATATCCCAGTTATTTTTGTGATGACTATACAGACAAAATGGATGAATTCCGGAAGGAATGGAAAAAAATGGGAGAATCTTTTGACGGCATTTATACCGGGTTTATGGCCGGAGGCCGTCAGATTGAAAAAGTATTTGATTTTCTGGATGATTTTTATACAGGAGATACTTTTCTCCTGGCAGATCCGGTGATGGGAGACAACGGGCGGAAATACGATATGTTTACGCCGGAGCTCCTGTCCATGATGAAGGAACTGGTCAGAAGAGCAGACATTATTACGCCGAATCTTACGGAGCTGTGCCTTCTTACAGACACAGACTACCGAATGATGAAAGAGATCAGAGAGCAGAAAAAACTTATGGAAGCAATCGGACAGATGTGCCGGGATCTGACCGGAAGCAGAACATCTGCCGGGCCGGCGGAAATAGTAGTGACAGGAATCTGCTATACAGATCAGACAGACGGTGTGCGCAAAGTAGGCAATCTGGCGGTTGCCGGCGGCCGGACAGAGTTTTCATCCTTTCCGTTTATCGGGGAGAGCTATTCCGGCACAGGCGATCTGTTTGCGTCTATGATTGCCGGCGGCCGGGCCAGAGGAGACGCTTTGGAAGATATAATGGAATTAGCCGGAAAAATTATAGAGCTGGCGATACAGGATTCGGCAAAACGTGACGTTCCCAGAAATGACGGAGTTGACTATGAACAGTATCTGTGGATGCTGGCAAAGCAGAACTCCGGCGCAGGACAGGGAAAAGCTTAAAGGAGGATAGAGCAGAATGCAGAAAGACAGCAGAATACAGGGAAAAACGACAGGAAGGGAAAAGACAGTGAAAATGGCGGCTGCAGGTCTCTTTGCGGCGATGATTGCGGTTATGACCGCTTATATCTGCCATATTCCCTACGGAGCAAATGGCGGCTATATTCATTTTGGCGATGCGCTGATTTATCTGGCGGCGGTATTTCTCCCCAGACCTTATGCCCTTGCGGCGGCGGCAATTGGCGGAGGAGTGGCAGACCTGCTGACAGCTCCTATGTGGATTCCGGCTACTGTGATTATAAAAATGATGATCGTACTTCCTTTCTCGGGAAAACAGGAAAAGATCCTGACTATCAGAAACTGGGCGGCGCCCTTTACAGCGGCGGCGATTTCCGCCACGGGCTATTATCTGGCGGAAGGAATTCTGTTCGGATCTTTTATTACTCCGGCCGCGTCTCTGGCAGGAAGTCTTATTCAGTCAGGGGGGAGCGCTGTATTTTTCTTCGCCTTAGGGGCGGCATTTGACCGGGCACGGGTGAAAGGAAAAATACAGCGGATGATGCATCTGAGCAGCGGGGCATAATTCAGATCAGGCGGATATTGGCGATACGTTTCGCGCAGCATGAAACAGTGAACTGCCTGATGCGATTAAAATAAACAGAAAGCAGGAGAAGAAAATGGCTGACATATTATATACCTATAAAAATGAAGTTTATGTAAATCTGACAAATAAATGCGACTGCAGCTGTACCTTTTGTATTCGCAGTCATAAGGACGGGGTGGGAGATGCAGATACACTCTGGCACAAAAAAGATCCTGCACTTGAAGAAGTGACAGCGGCCATGGATGCATTTGATTTTACCGGATATCAGGAACTGGTGTACTGTGGCTATGGTGAGCCTACCTGTGCCCTTGAAAATCTTGTTGCCTCTGCCAAATACGCAAAGGAAAAGTACGGAATCAAAGTGCGGATTAATACCAACGGCCTTGGAAACCTCTACAATGGAAAAGATATCGTTCCGGAACTCATGGACGCTGTGGATGTAGTATCCATAAGTCTGAACGCGCCGGATGAGAAGAAATATATGGAAGTAACAAGACCGCAGTTCGAAAACGCATTTCAGGGAATGCTGGATTTTGCGTCAGAATGCAGAGAAAAAGGACTGGAAGTACGGTTTACAGTGGTAGACGTACTTCCGGATGAAGAAATCAAGGCAAGTCGTCAACTGGCAGAATCCATGGGAATCGGACTCAGAGTGCGGCATTTCGCATAAATATCAGGCCTGGGTTTGCTGAAATGAATTCGGATTAAGAAATACCAGAAAATATTCAGGGGGGCTTACAGCCCCTTTTTCTTGACTCATGGAACAGAATCAAAATTCCCTGACTGTCTCTCCTGAATATGTCTTCAAAAACTTTTTTGTCTTCTGCTTTCCTTTTTGTATTGGAAATCCACTTTGTTGAATCCGAATCTATTTTGTAAGTACTTCAATCCCATCTTCTTTTACAAGCACCATGTATTCGATCTGTGCGGACAGCCCGTCATCGATGGTGTAGACAGTCCATCCGTTGTCTTCGTCTACGAAAAAGTCAGGACTGCCTTCGTTGATCATGGGTTCGATCGTAAACATCATTCCTGGAACGAGAAGCATTTCACTGCCCTTTGGCGTTACGTAGCTGACAAAAGGATCTTCGTGGAAAGCAAGGCCGATGCCGTGCCCGCCGATTTCTTCTACGACAGAATAACCGTTTGCCTTTGCGTGGGTGTTGATCGCATCCGCGATATCTCCCAGGTGTCCCCATGGCTTTGCGGCAGCCAGACCAAGTTCAACACACTCTTCTGTTACGCGGACCAGCCTTTCGGCGCGGTCAGAGACTTTTCCCATTTTAAACATGCGCGACGCATCGGAAAAATAGCCGTCCAGGATAGTGGAAACATCCACATTAATAATATCCCCTTCCTGGATAATAATATTTTCGTCTGGAATGCCGTGGCAGATTTCGTTGTTAAGAGAAGTGCATACACTTTTCGGGAAGCCCTGATAATTCAGAGGCGCGGGAATGCCGCCGTGTTCTGTGGTGAAACGATATACAATTTCATCAATTTCCGCCGTGCTCATCCCGATACGGATATGCTTTGCAACTTCGTCCAGTACTGCAGTGTTAAGTACGGCACTTTCTCTGATCTTTTCAATCTGCGCCGGGGTTTTCAGCAGAGATTTTGAAGGGACGATTTCCCCCCGTTCCGCATGCATAAGCATTTTCTCTTCAATGGGCATGTGGCATTTTTTATATTTCTTTCCACTGCCGCACCAGCAAAGTTCATTTCTTTCCATTTAATTACATCTCCTCTAAATCTAAAATAATATGATTGCCGCTTCTTTTTGGCTGCGGCATGCCTGTCAGTCTGATGTACATGTGTACAGTATCAGAAACGATGAATAAACAGACCGCTTCGGAGCTTTGGTTCAAACCAGGTGGATTTCGGCGGCATAAGCATTCCTGCATCGGCTACCGCAAGCAGCTCCTCCATAGAAGTAGGATACATGGAAAAAGCGGCTCCGCCGTAACTGTCGGCCATTTTTTTCAGTGCTTCCAGACCGCGTATTCCGCCGACAAAACGGATGCGGGGATCGGATTTCGGATTCCTGATGCCAAATACAGGGCCAAGAATGCGGTCCTGCAGAATGGATACGTCAAGACTTTTGACAGGTCCGACGTCGTCCGGAACATTTTCGGCGCACAGCCTGTACCAGACGCCGCTGCAGTAAAAACCGAATTCACCTTTCCGAGAAGGTCTGAACGGCTTCTGGCCTGAAAGGGCAATATCAAATTCATTCTTTATCTTATCAAGAAATGATTCAGTTGTATAGCCGTTCATATCCAGCACGCACCGATTATAGTCATATATATGCAGTTCATCTGACGGAAACAGAACCGAGAGAAAATAGTTGTATTCTTCATCTCCTGAAAAGTCCGGATTTTCGGCTCTTTTCCGCAATCCTGCCTTTACGGCCGAAGCAGCTCTGTGATGCCCGTCGGCGATATAAAGACGGGATATATCTGAAAAAATATGAGAAATATTCTCGATTTCGGATTTCTGATCGATCCGCCATACCTGATGGCGCACCTGGTCGCTGGCCGTGAAATCATAGAGGCACGGTGACCGCTTTACGGAAGCTATGATTTTTTTAAGCTCTGTCCGGGGCCGGTATGTGAGAAAGATCGGTCCGGTCTGGGCGCTGCAGGCGCTCACATGACGGATCCGGTCTGTTTCTTTCTCTTCCAGTGTGTTTTCATGCCTTAAAATTACATGATTCAGGTAGTCGTCCACAGAGGCGCAGCCTACAATGCCGTTCTGGGTCCTGCCGTCCATGGTGAGCGCATATATATAGAAGCAGGGATTCTCATCCTGTATAAAAGAGCCGTCGGCAATCATTCCGTCAAGAATTTCTCTGGCTTTTTTGTAAACAATATCAGAATAAGGATCTGTGTTTTCGGGAAACTGTGTTTCCGGGCGGTCGATTCTGAGGAATGACAGCGGTTCTTCCGCTATTACTTCCCGTGCCTCGGAAGTACTGTATACATCATACGGCAGTGCTGCTATGGAAGCGGCAAGTTCTGCCTTCGGGCGGACTGCCCGGAATGGACGGATCGTACTCATAGTAATCTCCTTTTGCTGCTGTATATATTTCCGGGCTGCATTTTCCGTGCCGGTCTGCAGGAAATATACCCGGGATACACTGACGCTATTCTAACATAATTGCAGTGAATATGCCATACCGGGATAGAGAAGCAGTCGACAAAGATTGATAAAAAAATACATTCGTGCTTGCCCGTAATGGAAAAGTATAGTAGTATATGGATTTAAAGGAGTGATAATTTCATGAGTAGCATGTCATACTGGATTTTAATGATTCTTCTTGCTGCCGGATGTGCCGGGATGCTGGCAGGGTCGTTCATCAGCATAAAAAAACGCAAGGCTGAAAATGCGGCGCCCCGCCGGAAGGGCCGCAGGCAGCCAAACTACAGCGGGAATGAAGAAGATCAGTACGATACAGCAAGGCGGAGAGCGGTCCGCCGGCCGGAACAGGGGCAGAATCAGGCTTCTCAGGATTCCAGGCCCCAGAGAAAGAAAAAGAGACAGTGGAAAATTATTCTTGAGAATATTGACAGCTGGGAAAAATACAGCTTTGTATTTTATGATGTCGTAGGTATCGGCAGAGCCCGGGAAGGGAAAATGTATGAAAAATATCTGCCGCTTACAGAGGATAAAAGGATATCGAAAGCGCACTGCGTGATTGTGCGCAGGGGTGATCAGCTTTATCTGAAAGATGAGGGCTCAAGAAACGGCACATTTCTTAACGGACAGCGGGTAGAGCAGCCCATGCCGCTGCAGAAGGACGATATTATCGGCGTGGGAGGAATAAGGCTGGAAGTGCAGCGGGTACTCCGGGAGAGCGACTGAAGCGGCTGGTTTCGGGACAGAATAATATATGGTTTACAATGCCGGATCTTTCCGGGAAAATTCACTTCCCGGGATTTCCGGCATATATTATATATATAATGTCTGTCTGGGAGTGAGAAAATGGATCAGAAACTGCCTTATTATATGGCGTATCCGATGACGCTTGACTATGACGATGAAAGAATTGAACGGATGGATTTTGAATATCTCAAAAGCATGTATCCGGAAATCGCAAAAAACGTACTGCCTTATGTGGAAGAAGAATGCGACCGTATGGCATATGAAAGCAGTATGATTTATGATCAGTATCCGGATAAACTGCAGCTCAGAATGATGTGCGGCAGAATCTGTGAGAACATAAAACGGAATAAAAAATTGTTCCGCAGTGAAAGCATGGCAGGAATTTCCTCCGATACGGACCATGGCGGCAGATGGCTCAGGGATCTGGTGGAAGTAATGCTTTATCAGGAACTGTACCGGCGCAGGAGCGGACGAAGAAGAATGAGGCGTAAGTTTTACTGACAACAGGAAACATGTTATAATCATCAGAAAAACGCGCCGGTTAAGAGAAACCGGCGCAGAGGAAAACGGACAAAAACACAGGGACGTTCAGACTCTGACATACGGAATGGAAAAACGGCAAGGGAGAGACATATGAAAAGTAATCTTATATTTATCGGTATGCCTGCTGTAGGGAAAAGTACAGTGGGCATTGTAGTGGCAAAGCGCCTGGGAATGAATTTTATAGATACGGATCTGCTGATTCAGGAGCAGGAGAAAAAACTGCTGCGGGAAATCATTGCAGAAGTTGGACAAGATGGTTTCCTGAAAATTGAAAATCAGGTCAATGCAGATCTGGAAGCGGAGAATTCTGTTATTTCGCCGGGCGGAAGCGTAATTTACTGCAGCGATGCCATGAAGCATTACAAAGAAATCGGAACGGTTGTATATTTAAAGGCTTCCTATCAAACAATAAAAAAGAGAATTCACAATCCGAAAAAACGCGGCGTTGTTCTGAGGAAAGACCAGTCTTTCAGGGATCTCTACAACGAGAGGGTTCCATACTTTGAAAAATATGCGGATATTACTGTATGCGAGGACGGCTGCCGGATTGAGGATACAATAGAAAATGTGATCAACGCGGTGGGAGAGTATCGCAAACAGCAGAAAAAACGGAAAAAGAAAAAATACAGAAAGCAGGCGGGGACAGGATACAGAAAGGCTTCGGATAAGAAAAACACTTGACATAAGTGCCGGTAAAAGACTATTATATGTATTTGGCACAGGCATGCTATAGATAGAGAAATGAATATTTCCGGGGTATTTGCCGCAAAGCTGTACGAAGCCTGAACGGAACGCTGTCTTGTGCGGGAAGGAAAAAGAATTTTACAAATTTTCTTTTTATGGTATAATATCGACAGATATTACAGAAATATTACAGATGCAAAGATACATTGAACAGGGGACGGTTACAGTTTCCGGCGACAATGATAGAGGCAAAATACGGATGCAGCAGCAAATTCGGAGTCGAGGTGCGAAATGGAGCAGTATATAATTAAGGGCGGTAACCCGCTGGTAGGGGAAGTTGAAATTGGCGGAGCCAAAAACGCGGCACTTGCAATTCTGGCAGCAGCGATTATGACAGACGAGACGGTTTTAATTGATAATCTTCCGGATGTTAACGATGTCAATGTAATGCTTGAAGCGATCAGCGGGATTGGCGCAATGGTTCAGAGAATTGACAGGCATACGGTAAAGATTAACGGCAGTACAATCGGAGATTTCAATATTGAGTACGATTATATCAAGAAGATAAGAGCATCCTATTATCTGCTGGGCGCTCTTCTGGGAAAGTACAAAAAGGCAGAAGTAGCTCTTCCGGGAGGATGTAATATCGGAAGCAGACCGATCGACCAGCATTTAAAAGGATTCCGTGCTCTGGGTGCAGACGTGGATATTGAGCATGGGAAGATTGTTGCCGAAGCAGAACATTTAAGAGGCACACATCTGTACTTTGATGTAGTCTCTGTAGGCGCGACGATCAACGTTATGATGACCGCGGCTATGGCAGAGGGACTTACAATTATGGAAAATGTGGCGAAAGAACCCCATGTGGTAGATGTTGCCAATTTTCTTAACAGTATGGGCGCAAATATCCGCGGCGCAGGAACGGACGTTATTAAGATCCGCGGTGTGAAAAGTCTTCATAAGTCGGAATATTCTATTATTCCGGATCAGATTGAAGCCGGCACATTTATGTTTGCCGCTGCTGCGACCAAGGGCGATGTGACAGTTATGAATGTAATTCCGAAGCATCTGGATGCTACCATATCAAAACTGGTGGATATCGGGTGCGAGGTGGAAGAATTTGATGATGCAGTAAGAGTTGTGGCAAAGGGGCGTCTGAGAAGCACGCAGGTAAAGACACTTCCCTATCCGGGATATCCTACAGACATGCAGCCTCAGATCGGCGTTGTTCTGGCACTGGCCAAAGGAACAAGTACCATTACAGAGAGCATTTTTGAAAACAGATTCAAATATCTCGGAGAGCTGGCCCGTATGGGAGCGGTAGTAAAGGTAGAAGGCAACTCTGCTACCATTGAAGGGGTGGAACGATTTTCGGGAGCCCGCGTAAGCGCACCGGACCTCCGGGCAGGAGCTGCATTATGTATTGCAGGGCTCGCGGCGGAAGGAATTACAATTGTAGACGACATCGTATATATCCAGAGAGGATATGAGCGGTTTGAGGAGAAACTCAGAAGCCTCGGAGGAGTGATTGAAAAGGTGTCCAGTGAGAAAGAAATACAGAAATTCAGACTGAAGGTCGGATAAATAATAAAACATTTTTCTGCAGCAGGAGATTCTGATGCGGAAAAATGTTTTGTTTTATCAGGAAAGGGCAGAATAGTATTGACATTTCCCATGTTTCATTGTACAGTTTCATATTGGAACGATAATAATCAAATAAATAAGACTTTCTCTTATTCAGAGCAGTGGAGATACAAAGGATCTGTGAAGCTGCGGCAACCCCTGTAAAGGAAGGTGCCAACCTGAGCGAGCAATCGAACAATAAGAGGATTGTTATGAAATATCAACAGTCCGCTTACGCGGGCTGTTTTCGTTTGGCAGGATTGACTGCGGGCATAAGCTTCAGCGGACATGGCGCTCTGTGCCAACGGCCAGGGGAGCATATCTGCATAGGCGGGACGCCCGCGGGTGAGATGGAGCAAAGCGGAACCGGACTTGCGTCAGTCGATCCGGCCGGACGGACAATCCGAAAGAGAAAGCAAAGAAAGGAGAATTGTATGGAAAAATTATTATTTACTTCAGAGTCGGTTACAGAGGGACATCCGGATAAGATGTGCGACCAGATATCCGATGCGATCCTGGACGCGCTGATGGAGCAGGATCCCATGAGCCGTGTGGCATGTGAGACATGCTGTACAACAGGACTGGTAATGGTGATGGGAGAAATTACAACAAAAGCGTATGTTGATATTCCGAAGATTGTGCGGGATACCGTGCGTGAGATCGGGTATACAAGAGGAAAATATGGATTTGACGCAGATACCTGCGGAGTGATCACTACTATTGACGAGCAGTCCGCAGATATTGCTCTCGGTGTTGACAAAGCGCTGGAAGCGAAGGAAAATAAAATGTCGGATGACGATATTGAGGCCATCGGCGCAGGCGATCAGGGCATGATGTTCGGATATGCGTCAGATGAGACAGAGGAATATATGCCTTATCCTATCGCAATGGCGCATAAACTTGCCCGCAGACTTACTGAGGTGAGAAAAAACGGTACGCTGCCTTATCTGCGCCCGGACGGAAAAACACAGGTGACAGTAGAGTATGACGAGAACGGCACTCCGAAAAGACTGGACGCGGTCGTACTTTCTACACAGCATGATCCGGACGTGAGCCAGGAACAGATCCACGAAGATATTAAAAAGTATGTTTTTGACGCGATTATTCCGGAGAACATGGTAGATTCTGAAACAAAATTCTTTATCAATCCGACAGGACGCTTTGTAATCGGCGGACCCCACGGAGACAGCGGACTTACAGGCAGAAAGATTATCGTGGATACCTACGGCGGAAAGGCGCGCCACGGCGGAGGTGCGTTTTCCGGAAAGGACTGCACCAAGGTTGACCGCTCTGCCGCTTACGCAGCACGTTATGCCGCGAAAAATATTGTGGCGGCAGGACTGGCAAAACGCTGCGAGATTCAGCTTTCCTATGCCATTGGCGTAGCTCAGCCTACTTCTGTTTCCGTGGATACATTCGGCACAGGAAAAGTATCGGACAGCAGACTGGTTGAGATTATAAGGGAGAACTTTGACCTGCGTCCGGCCGGAATTATAAAGATGCTTGATCTGAGAAGACCGATTTACAAACAGACAGCGGCTTACGGACATTTTGGAAGAAATGATCTTGATCTCCCCTGGGAGAAGCTGGACAAAGTGGAAACATTGAAAAAATATCTGTAATATTATATACCTGAAGTAAAAAAACTGTCTCTGTCATGCCGCCTGACGGGCGTGCGGCTTAAAATGTGAGAAATGATATAATAAAATCAACTTTTTCATTCCGGATTTTGCTATATTTTCGGTAAACCGGAATGGAAAAAGTTGATTTTTTTTGATCAAAAACAAATAAAATCAGAAAAATACAAACAAAATGCGAGGTTTTGGAATTGAAAAAATAAAATGTATTAAAATTTCGGATATAATATGAAAATTTGTATTGTTGATTGTTGATAAAATTTTACAAATCAGGAGTTCCCTTCTGGCTGATCCGGATATTTCCTACTATAATAAAATAACATGGTGTATTATTGTAGTAGAGGAGGAAGGAAAAAGGATGAAGAAAAACAAATTAAGCTTCATCGCTGTCCTGTCTGTCTTTTCCATGACGGTGACATCTGTTTTGCCGGCAATGGCAGCTCCGGCGGCGGATGACGCCGGCAGGGCCGGGGACGCGCTGGAAAATCAGGTGCTGGATCTGGAATTTGAGGGAGAACTGACAGATGGAACGGACACCATAGCCGATATTTCGATCAGCGGCGACGGCTATGAGTACGTGGATGGCGTAAACGGCGGACAGGCTCTGAGCCTGACAGGAAGTACTTATGTGAATCTGGGCAAGGATGAGAGACTTCAGCCGGAAAATCTCACATTGTCGTTCTGGATCAATCCGAATGAGACGATAACGGGAGAGCAGATTATTTCCTGGAATAAACAGGAATATAATACGGACGGCTGGTATCTTACATCAGAAAACGACAATACCCCGCTGGCCCTCTCTGTAGGAGAAGGGGCAAATGGCGGACAGCCGTATAAGGTGAGCGTGAAAGGAAACCGCGCGGAATTCTTCCCGGCAGGCGAGTGGACACACATTGTTGTTACTTATGACAGCGAAACAAAAGACGTTGCATTTTACCGCAATGGTGAAGCACAGTCCGTAAACGTGGATTATGCTGTCGGTGAGGGAAGGGACGGCGTTCTCGGTTCAGATCCGGATATGGAGAAATCTATAGGTTACAACGGACCTGCGTATGGATATGCTTTTCTGAACGCAGCGCTGGACCACTATGAGCTGTTTAATGATACAGCAACGGCTGAACAGGCGCTGGCTCTTTATGAGGAAAACAAAGAAACAGAAACTTCCGGACTGAAAAACCAGGTGCTGGATCTGGAGTTTGAGGATAACCTGACAGATGGTACCGGAATAAATACGGACATCAAATTTTCCGGATCAGGTTATGAATATGTAGAAGGAGCAAACGGCGGAAAAGCCCTGGAACTTACCGGAAATACATACATTGATCTCGGCAAAAATACAGATCTGCAGCCGAAGAATCTGACACTGTCATTCTGGATCAATCCGGAGCAGACAATGACCGGTGAGGGAATTATTTCGTGGAATAAAAACGAATACTACACAGACGGCTGGTATCTGTCATCAGAAAACGATAATGTGCCGCTTGCATTATCCATCGGAGAGGGAAAAAATGCGGGACAGCCTTACAAGGTAAGCGTAAAGGCGAATCGTTCGGAGTTCTTCCCGGCGGGCGAGTGGACGCATATTGTTGTGACATATAACAGTGCAAGCAAAGAAGTGGTATTCTACCGCAATGGTATTGAGCAGACATCTACAGTAGACTATGCAATTAATGATGACCGTGACGGCGTGCTCGGATCAGACGAGAGTATGCAGAAGTCAATCGGTTACAATGGACCGGCTTATAATGGCTCATATCTGAAGGCAGCGCTGGATCATTACGAACTGTTCAACGATACGGCAACAAAGGAAGAGGCAATGGCGCTGTATGAAGAAAACGGCGGTGAGATTGACAAGGCGCAGATTGCAAAGGATGACCTGGAGGCGCTGAGTATTCCTTCTGAGACAAGCCGAAATCTTGCGCTTCCGTCGGTCGGCGCACAGGGTTCTGTGATTACCTGGGAAGTAACTGCAGGAACAGCAATGGATAATAACGGTGTGATTACCAGACCGGAGGTCGGCGAACCGGATGCAGAAGTGACGCTGACAGCAACTGCAGTATTCATGGATGGAGAAGCGGCAACAAAGACTTTTGATGTGACCGTACTTGCGAAGAAGCCGATGGATCTGTCAGACACAAGCCTTATGGATGATGTTACACTGTCTGATGATTATATGGTAAATGCGTTTACAAAAGAAAAGGAGTATCTCCTCAGCCTGAGCTCCGAGAAATTCCTGTATGAATTCTATAATGTGGCAGGACTGGAACCTACTACGGAGGAAGGATACGGCGGATGGGAGAGAACCGGAGCATCCAATTTCCGTGGTCATACATTCGGGCATTATATGTCAGCTCTTTCTCAGGCATATCTGAGTGAGGACGATGCGGATGTAAAGGCACAGCTTATGGAACAGATTGAGGCAGCTGTAAACGGACTGGAGAAATGTCAGAATGCATATGCCGAGACATATCCGCAGAGCGCAGGATATATTTCCGCGTTCCCGGAGGGCGTACTTGCCAGATTTGACGGCGGAACCGCTCCTACAGCGGACGACGGCACAGTACTTGTTCCATATTATAATCTGCATAAAGTGCTGGCAGGACTGATTGACATTGCAAAAAATGTAGATGATACGGAAGTAAAGAACAAAGCTATCACAATTGCAGAGAACTTCGGAGAGTATCTGTACAACCGCTGTACAAATCTTCCGAATAAACAGCAGGTACTCTGGATCGAGTACGGCGGTATGAATGAGGCTCTCTATGAACTGTACCGCATTACGGGAAACGATCACATCAAAGAGGCGGCAGAGTGCTTTGATGAAGTGTCTCTGTTCGAGCAGCTGGCAGCAGGCCAGGACGTGCTCAGCGGTAAACACGCAAATACCACAATTCCGAAATTCACGGGAGCAGTAAAGAGATACAGCGTGCTTACTGAAAATGAAGAATACTACGATAAACTGACGCAGGAAGAAAAAGACAATCTGGATATGTATCTTACTGCCGCTGAGAACTTCTGGGATATCGTGGTAAATGACCACACATATATCACCGGAGGAAACAGCCAGAGCGAGCATTTCCACAATGCGGGTGAACTGTGCTATGACGCGACAAAAGGATCTTATGACGGAGCGCTGACCTGTGAGACATGTAATACATATAACATGCTGAAACTTACAAAAGCGCTTTACGATCAGACACAGGATCCCAAATATCTGGATTATTTTGAGAGAACATTTACAAATGCGATTCTTGCGTCACAGAATCCGGAGACCGGTACAACAATGTACTTCCAGCCGATGGCAGCCGGATACAACAAGGTATATAACAGACCGTATGATGAATTCTGGTGCTGTACAGGAACCGGTATGGAGAACTTCTCCAAGCTGGGCGACTATATTTATCAGATTAAGGGAAATACCCTGTATGTAAATATGTTCTACAGCTCAGCCATTGAAGATGAAGGACTTGGAATCAGTCTTACACAGGATGCGAACATTCCGAACGATGATACCGTTATATATACGGTAAATGATATTGCGGACGGAACGTCTGTAGCGCTTCGTCAGCCGGAGTGGCTGGCAGGCGATGCAGTTATTAAAGTAAACGGCAAAGAACAGGATGTGACGGCAGAGAACGGATTCTTTGTACTGGAGGGTCTGAAGGCAGGAGATGAAATTTCCTACACAATGCCGATGCAGGTGGAAATCGAGTCAACTGCAGATAATGAGAACTTTGTAGCATTCAAGTATGGCCCGGTTGTACTGGCAGCGGAACTTGGCGACAAAGATATTGACGCTTCCCAGGGAAATGGAATCCTGGTAAGAGTCGGAACTGAAGATACATCCGCGAAAGATACAATCACGGTTCAGAATATGTCCGTTGAAGAGTGGAAAGCAAATATTGTGGAAAACTTTGTCCGGATTAAGGATAGTGAGGATGGAAGAATTCAGTTCCAGTTAAAGAATACAGATTCAGAGGAACTGATTTACAGCCCGTATTACATGCAGCATGAGCAGAGGTACGGTATCTATATGAATCTGGAAGAGCCGGATTCTCAGGCTTCTCAGGACAGAATTCTGGCTGAGAAAGAAGCGCTCCGCGAGCAGGAGGTAAGCGTGGATTATCTTGACAGTTTTGACAATAACAATTCTGAGTTCGCGAAGAATCTGAAGACAGGCGGAGACACCAGCACAGGATCATTTAACGGAAGAACATTCCGTCATGCAAACGCGGGCGGCTGGTGGAGTTATGATCTTAACGTAGATCCGGAAGCAGAGCACAACTATCTCGGATGTACCTGGTATTCAGGCGATCAGGGCCGCAGCTTTGAGATTTATGTAAACGATCAGCTGCTTCAGACTGTTACAATTAACAATTCAGCAGGAACAAATGTGTTCTATGAGGAACTGTATGATATTACAGATTATATTGAGGACGGAGCATCGAAAGTGACGGTGAAATTCCAGAGCACCGGCGGATACGCAGGCGGCCTGTTCGGTCTCCGTGTGATTACTTCTCAGACATATGATACAGATGCAAGACTTTCCGGTCTTACGTTTGATCAGGGAACACTGGAGCCGGCGTTTGATCCGGATGTGAAAGAATATACCCTTACAGTCGGCGAAGATGTTGAGGCAGTTAATATGCTTGCCTCAACAATGAAAGAAAGCGGACTGGTTTATATCGGGGATATCCTGTTTGACAACAGTAATGAGCGCATGATTCGCCTTGACGGTGATGAAACGGCAGTTTCGCTTACCAGCTATGCACAGGATCATGAGACTTCGCTGAATTATACAATTACAATTGTGAAGTCAGCAGAAGAGCCGGAACCGACCCTTGATGAGATCAGGCTCACAGGCCCGACAAAGACAGAATACGTTCAGGGAGAAGAACTGGATCTGAGCGGCCTTGTTGTTACCGCAGTATACAGTGACGGCAGCAAAGCGGAAGTTAAGGCCGGAGATTACACAGTAAGCGGTTATGACCCGGATACAGCAGGAGAGCAGACCGTGACAGTAACCTATGGCGGCAAAACAGCAGCCTTTACAGTAACAGTAGAGGAGAAGCAGCCGACTGACCCGACAGATCCAAGTGATCCGACCGACCCGAGTGATCCGACTGACCCGACTGACCCGACAGATCCGAGCGAACCGGATCAGCCGTCAGATCCTCAGGGCGGAGACGACCAGCAGACAGGCGGAAACGGCCAGGGTACAGATGGCGCGGACAGCTCCAATGCTGTACAGACCGGAGATACAACTAATGTATTCGGAGCAGCGGCTGCATGCGTTCTTGCGCTGGGAATGGCAGGAACTGTCGTGTATGTCCGGAAAAAAAGAAGCTGACTGGACGCAGTGAAAAACGTACAGACGGATAAAACCACAGTGCGAATAAAATAATCAGAAGAAGGAAGGACCGTTCCTTTCCGGGAAACCGGAAGGAGCGGTCCTTTGTCGTAAGGTGGAGGACCGGGAGAGAAGCGGCGATATAAAGTAAATCTTGAGTTTCCGCAAACTGCATTGAAAAGATAGATATGTCC
>DWZZ01000192.1 GCA_019117305.1 Candidatus Mediterraneibacter merdigallinarum
AAGAGAACTCCGAGCTGGATCTGTTCGAGGCATTTAATAAGCATGAAGGCGACGAGAGAATCCCGGCTGTTGTTAAAGAGATGGAAGAAGAACTGGGAGCAGGAAACAAGAAACCGGAGATTCTTACGAAACTGGCTCAGTATGAACTGACCCTTAAAGACTGGATTGAGGATCACAGAGGCTACCGCAAATATGTGGCAATTGCAGGAAAATGCTGGCCGGCATTCCAGACACAGTTCGGATTCGTTCCCTGCTATGTTAACAGCCGTCTGACAGCTCAGGGCATTCCGGTATCCTGCGAGGTTGATATTTACGGATGCTTAAGCGAGTTCATCGGAACAGTTGTAAGCCAGGATGCAGTAACGCTTCTTGACATCAACAACTCTGTACCGGCTGATATGTACAAAGAGAGCATTGAAGGCAAGTTCCCGTATACACATAAAGATACATTCATGGCATTCCACTGTGGAAATACAGCTTCCAGCAAGCTGACATCCTGTGAGATGAAATACCAGAAGATCATGGCAAGAACACTTCCGGAGGAAGTTACTCAGGGAACACTGGAAGGCGATATCAAACCTGGCGACATCACATTCTACCGTCTGCAGAGCACATCTGACAATGTACTGCGCGCATATGTTGCACAGGGCGAGATCCTTCCGGTTGCTACAAAATCTTTCGGTTCTATCGGTGTATTTGCGATTCCGGAGATGGGAAGATTCTACCGTCACGTGCTGATTGAGAAGAACTATCCGCACCACGGAGCAGTTGCTTTCGGTCACTACGGAAAAGCTCTGTTCGAAGTATTCAAATACATCGGAGTTTCGGTAGATGAGATCGGATACAATCAGCCGGCAGGCGTAAGATACCCGACAGAGAATCCGTGGGGATAATTCTGAAGGGAATTCTGCAGAGAGAATCTGCAGGAGACATTTGAAACAGAAAAATAAAAGATAAGAGGCCGGCCGCGTCAGCTTGAGAAGCGACGCGGCCGTTTCTGAGAAAACCGCGGAAGCGGTGAAAAAGCAGGAGGTAAGGCATGCTGTTTATAGGAGTTGATCTTGGCACATCGGCGGTAAAGCTGCTGCTGATGGATGAAAATGGGAAAATATGTAAAATCGTATCCAGGGAGTACCCGTTGTATTTCCCACATCCCGGATGGTCCGAGCAGAACCCGGAAGACTGGTTTGTTCAGAGCATGGAGGGAATCAGAGAACTGACCGCAGACTGTGATAAAAGTCAGGTGCAGGGGATCAGCTTCGGCGGGCAGATGCATGGCCTTGTTGCGCTGGATAATCAGGATCAGGTAATCCGTCCGGCTATTCTCTGGAATGACGGGCGTACCGGGAAGCAGACGGATTATCTCAATCAGGTGATCGGAAAAGATAAGCTGTCCGAATATACGGCAAATATTGCGTTTGCGGGATTTACGGCTCCGAAAATTCTCTGGATGAAGGAAAATGAGCCGGAAAATTTCGCGAAAATATGCAAAATCATGCTGCCGAAAGATTATCTCGCATATAAACTGTCAGGCTCTTTTTGCACAGAATATTCCGACGCGTCAGGTATGCTGCTTCTTGATGTGGAGCACAAATGCTGGTCGGAAGAAATGCTGGGAATCTGCGGTATTACAAAAGAACAGCTTCCGAAACTTTATGAGAGCTGGGAAGTTGTGGGTACACTGAAAAAGGAGATCGCGGAAGAGCTCGGGCTCCCGGAAAGCGTAAAAGTAATCGCCGGGGCGGGGGATAATGCGGCTGCCGCTGTGGGAACGGCTACCGTAGGAGATGGAGGCTGCAATATTTCCCTTGGTACATCAGGCACCCTGTTTATCTCCAGTAAAAAGTTCGGCGTGGATGAGAACAATGCGCTGCATTCCTTTGCCCATGCGGACGGAAACTATCACCTTATGGGATGCATGTTAAGCGCGGCATCCTGTAATAAATGGTGGATGGATGAGATTCTCAAAACAAAGGCTTACCAGGAGGAACAGGCGGGAATTACGAAACTCGGTGAGAACCGGGTATTCTATCTGCCCTATCTTATGGGAGAGCGTTCTCCGCATAATGATCCGGACGCAAGAGCAGCGTTTATCGGCATGAGCATGGACACAACCAGAGAAGATATGACTCAGGCGGTGCTGGAAGGCGTGGCATTCGGTCTGCGGGATTCCCTCGAAGTGGCCCGCAGCATCGGCGTCAGTCCGGAGCGTACCAAAATCTGCGGAGGCGGAGCAAAGAGTCCGCTTTGGAGAAAGATCATTGCAAATGTTATGAATATGAAAGTTGACATCATTGAAAGCGAAGAAGGACCGGGTTACGGCGCGGCTATTTTGGCGGCAGTCGGCTGCGGCGTATTCTCTTCTGTTGAAGAGGCGGCAAAAAAGCTGGTGAAAGTCGTGGCGACAGAAGAGCCGGATCCGGAACTTACAGCAAAGTATGAAGAAAGATATCAGAAGTTCAGAAAGCTGTATCCGGCGCTGAAAGGGATGTTTTAAAAAAGTATAAATGTATAGGATGACAGCGCTGCACGTATCAGGTGAAGCGCTGTTTTTCTGTCAAAACCGGATATTCAGACAACTTTGTCGAAAGGGGGCTGCCTCCTTTTGACAGAATCGTCTGAATATTCATAAAATCCTAAGATTTTCCCTGTTTCCCTCTTAAAATTTTCCCCATATCATGTATACTGTAAGGGAGGTGATGAGAATGTATAATATTTTAGTATGTGATGATGATAAAGAAATTGTTGAAGCGATTGAGATATATCTGTCCCAGGAAGGGTATCGTATTTTAAAAGCGTATGACGGTATGGAAGCCATAAAGATTCTGGAGTCTGAGGAAGTAAATCTGCTGGTTCTGGATGTAATGATGCCCCGGCTGGACGGGATCAGAACCACCCTTAAGATTCGCGAGAAGAACAGCATTCCCATAATTATTTTGTCTGCCAAGTCTGAGGATGCGGATAAGATTCTGGGGCTGAATGTAGGGGCGGATGATTATGTGACGAAGCCGTTCAGTCCGCTGGAGCTGGTAGCAAGAGTGAAATCTCAGCTCAGGCGCTATACTCAGCTTGGCGGAACCGCGCAGAAGGACGAGGACAAAGTATATGAGGTGGGCGGCCTGCGGATGAATGATGATCTGAAGAAGGTTACTGTTGACGGGGAACCGGTGAAGCTTACGCCGATCGAATATAATATTCTTCGTCTGCTTATGAAAAACCAGGGCAGGGTATTTTCAATTAACCAGATCTATGAATCAATATGGAATGAAGAGGCAATCGGCGCGGACAATACTGTTGCGGTACATATCCGCCACATCCGTGAGAAGATTGAGATTAACCCGAAAGATCCCAGATATCTGAAAGTAGTCTGGGGAGTAGGATATAAAATTGAGAAGCTGTAACCTCCGGCAGGGAGAACCGCTTCAGAGGGAAAGAGGACTTTTATGAAACGATGGTACAGAAAAACAGTGGTGAAAGTGATCGCTGTGATTGTGGGAATTGTAAGCGGCGCGGTATTTTCCGCGTCACTTCTGGCGTCAATTTCTCTTGCGGGAACGGTAAATCCGACAGATATCCGAAGGATTCTGACTCAGGCGTATGAAGATTCCGAAGACTTTAATATGACGGTGGAAAACAGTGTGTATGAGATTATGAACCGGATTCGTCTGGAGCAGATGTTTGAGACAGACGGGGCTTACAATCCGGATAAGCTTGTGGACATTATGGATTATTCCAGAAATCTGGTAATAACCGGGGCCAATCATTCCGGTGTGGCCTATACGCTGGATGAGCTGAAAGACTGGGGTGAAGACTTTTATGCGGGCGAGGGGCAGCTCTATGACGATAACAGTGTAATTGTCTGTGAACAGCCGGATGGAAATTATTATTACTACTATCTTGAAGACTTCCTGGCATTGTTTGACAGGGGAGAGCTCAGGATAGAGTTTGATAATAATGAAGAATATCAGATAACACAGGATGAGTATCTTCAGGAACTGGAGGACGGTACGCTTACAACTTCCGGTTTTTACCGGATGCGCATCACAGATCCGGAGGGGAATATCCTTTACACGGACTGCTGGAATTTCGGAGAATCTCTGCGCGAAAAATATGCTCCGGCCGGTGCGGACAATCTGCTTCAGGTGGTGAATGAGACGCCTCAGCTTAACGGAAAACTGTCGATTATATATGAAAATATTGCGTCCACGCTGAGCAGCCTGTATGATGAGCTGCTGGTATATGAAAACGGGTGGGAGTACCTGGAAGAAGGCAATACAAATCTTACTTATATTTATGCAAATGAAGCAACCAGAAAAGTTGTCACAAATAAAGAGGAGTACAGTAATTATGATGAATTGAAAAATAATATCCGGGAGATGAAATCCGGAGAATCTGTGCGGTATATGATCATCCATCCGAAGCTGAAGGATTTTGAAACAAACATGAATATCTCGGAATCCGGAGAATGGGATAAGGTACGGGCCTATGAGGGAGACCGGAAAATGGACAGTGTGGTGGCTGTTGCGGTAGATACCAGTTATCCTATAAATGATCAGTTCTATGAGGCGCGTATGTCTTACGGGGAAAATGTCCCGTTTCTGAAGGCCGCGCTTCGCTGCATGTTTATTTTCGGAATCCTGTTTCTTGTATCGGTTGTGTGGACTGCTATGGCAGCAGGAAGAAAACCGGAAGATAATGAAGTACACCTTACATCATTTGACAGATGCAAAACAGAAATCGCGGCGGTTCTGATTATCGGAATATGGCTGGGAGTGACTCTGCTGCTGCTGGGATTTACAACGACATTGTTCGGGATAGAAAACTGGAGCGTGACAGACAGCTGGGATACAGCCGAGCTCTCATATTATGGCGCCAGGTTTCTTGAGCAAACGGATATGAACGTTTATTCTACTCTGACCGGTACAACACTGCGGTTTTTGGATGTACTGGCGGCATTTTTCTACGGATTGTTTTCATTCGGATGTTTTTTTGCGGGATATGCCAGCTTTATAAAACGTCTTAAGGGGAAAACGCTCTGGAAAAACAGTCTGCTGCGCGCGGTACTGGTCTTTGGAAATGAAGCGTTTGAGGCAAAAGCGCTGCCCGCCAGAGCAGCGGTATTGCTTGCGGCATTTCTGCTGTGCCAGTGGGCGGCTATTGTCTGGCGTGGTCTGCCTCTGACTATTCTGGCAGCCGCGGCGGACGGGGCGGCAGTCTGGCTTGTGCTGAACCGTGCGGCTGTGAAGAAACGGATAAAGGAAGGAATCGAAGAAATCGCATCGGGCAATATGAGCTACCAGATCGACACAGACGGGATCCGCGGTGAAGATAAGGCACTGGCGGAAAAAGTGAATGACATCGGAAGCGGTCTGAACCGGGCTGTGGATGACGCAATGCGCAATGAACGCCTGAAAACAGATCTGATTACAAATGTGTCTCACGACATTAAAACACCGCTTACCTCTATTATCAATTATGTGGATATTTTAAAGCGGGAAAATATTCAGGATGAAAGAATCCGGGGATATCTGGATATTCTGGAATCCAAAGCCCAGCGTCTGAAGATACTGACGGAAGATGTGGTTGAAGCCTCCAAGGTCAGCAGCGGGAATATCAGTCTGGAATTTATGGACGTGAATTTTACCGAGATGATCCAGCAGACGGAAGGGGAATTTACAGAGAAATTTGCCGCAAGAAATCTGATGGTTGTAATGAATCTTCCGGAAGAACCTGCAATCATCCGCGTAGACGGACGCCGTATGTGGCGAGTACTGGAAAATATCTTTAACAATGCAGTGAAATATGCCATGTCGGGAACCCGGGTATATGCGGATCTTCGGATCGGAGATGATAAGGTTGAATTTTCTCTGAAAAATGTATCGGAACAGCAGCTCAATATTTCGGCGGATGAGCTGACGGAGCGGTTTATCAGAGGGGATCTTTCAAGAAGTACAGAGGGAAGCGGCCTGGGGCTGTCTATCGCCAAGAGCCTGACAGTGATGCAGGGCGGAACATTCGACCTCTATCTGGACGGTGACCTGTTCCGGGTAAATATATGTTTCCCGCGGGCAAAATAAAGAGCGCGATTGCAAAACTGCCTCTCAGATGATACCATAAGGACAGAACAGACAGAATCTGTTTTCTGTTTATGGAAAAGTTATTTTACAAATGAGAGGTGATAAAAATGAACAAGGGGGAAGAACAGCGCAGACGAAGTGCAGACGGTACGGGAACGCCCCGAAGAAGGATGAGCCGCGCGGAAAGGCGTCGGCTTGAGATGCAGAGGCGGCGGAGAAAAAGGCGCCTGCTGATTGCCGCGATGATTGGAGCGGTGATATGTATTGGTCTGATAATTGCGGGAATTGCAGTCCTGGTAAGACACTTTTCAGGAGGCGGCGAAGAAAGAGCCGATAAAACGCAGCAGCAGGCGCAGGATCTTACAATTTCCGGAGAAACAGAAGAAGAACAGAAGACAGAGGCGGAACAGCAGCCTCCGGTATCCATTACCATAAGCGCGGCGGGAGACTGCACTTTGGGGACGGATTCAAGTTTTAACCAGAGTACCAGTCTGAATGCCTATTATAACAGCAATGGGGCGGCTTATTTTCTGCAGAATGTAAAATCCATTTTTGAGGCAGATGATTTGACGATCGTAAACATGGAAGGGACACTGACGGACTCAGATTCCCGGCAGGACAAAACCTTTGCATTTAAAGGACCCGGTGACTTTACGCAGATTCTTACATCCGGAAGTGTAGAGACGGCCAATCTGGCAAACAATCACAGCCATGACTATGGGGATCAGAGCTATACGGACACGATCAATTATATGGAGGAGGCAGGTATAACTACTTTCGGATATGACCGCACCGCAGTAGTTGATGTAAACGGCGTGAAAGTGGGGCTGGTCGGAACCTACGAACTGGCCGACGGCATGGGCTGCGAGGCCGGGATGATTGAGAATATTAAGAAGGTGGAGTCCGAGGGAGCACAGGTTGTAATTGTCAGTTTCCACTGGGGAATGGAGAAAGAAAACTATCCGAACGACAACCAGAAGAGCCTGGCTCATTCCGCCATCGACAATGGGGCGGATCTGGTTCTGGGTCATCATCCCCATGTACTTCAGGGAATTGAGAAATACAAAGGGAAAAATATTGTTTACAGTCTGGGAAATTTCTGCTTTGGGGGAAATAGTAATCCGTCGGACAAAGATACAATGATTTTTCAGCAGACATTTACCATAGAAAACGGTCAGTTGGTGGAAGATGACGTAACAAATATCATTCCCTGTTCCGTATCGTCCGTTTCCGGCTATAACAACTATCAGCCTACGCCTCTGGAAGGCAGTGAGAAGGATCGGGTTATGCAGAAGATTGAGGAGTTCAGCAGCGGTCTGTAAAGGGAAAGAGCGGCATAGCGCATCTTGACGGTTGTCAGCAGAAAGAACAACGAAGTCAGATAATATTATAAACAGAAATTTCTTGAATTTACAGATATTGTGTGTTACCATAAGCTATGTATGGAAAGCAGGTATAGGGAAAGTTCTCCATGCAAATATTTTACGCGGCGTCAAGCTGCATTATTGATTGAGTTAGGAGCTCAAATTTTATAAGTTGGTTACTTTATAACCGGTGTGCATAGGGCATACGAAACTTGTGAAACGGTCAATAAGAGTAGTAAAAGTAAAAATATTTGCTATATAGACTCTA
>DWZZ01000193.1 GCA_019117305.1 Candidatus Mediterraneibacter merdigallinarum
TTATTGTAATTAAATGTCGTCTGGGAAACGATACAGATTTTTTGATTTCCTTTCGGGAAAAAACTTTCTGCCTCCTCTGCGTTCTGAATTACAGCTGCATTTTCTCCTGCCCGGCTGAAAATTCCCTGAACCTCGGGATGTCCGGGATCACCGATAATTACAATCCGGTCTCCCTGCGCGCTGTGCTCCTGAACAATATTATGTATTTTTTTTACAAAAGGACAGGTTGCGTCGATAATCTTCAGATTCTTTTTCTGCATGATATCAAAAATATCCTTTGTGACTCCATGTGAACGAATAATTACAGTACCGTTTTCGAGAGCCTCAAGTTCTTCCCGGGAATTCAGTACGATTACGCCTTTTTCCTCCAGATCCCGCACCACTTCTCCGTTATGGATAATCGGACCGTAAGTGTATATCTTTCCCCCGCTGTTCTGCCGCACCTGTTCATAAACGGTATCAACCGCGCGCTTTACGCCAAAACAGAATCCGGCAGTTTTTGCTTTAATTACCTGCATGTTCTTCTCCTGTTATCCCTGCAGAAACCGCTACCTGCAGTAACTGCATATTTTCTCCACGACTTCGGGAATCGTCATATTGGAGCTGTCAACCAGCACAGCGTCCTCTGCCTGTTTCAGCGGAGCGATTTTTCTGGTCATATCCCGGTTATCACGCTCTTCAATATCCCGGGAAATAGATTCCAGATCACAGTTCTCTCCTTTGGCTTTCAGTTCGTCGTACCTGCGCTTTGCCCGGGTTGCCACGCTGGCGGTAAGGTAAATCTTCACGTCTGCGCCGGGAAGAATATTGGTACCGATATCCCGGCCGTCCATGATTACATCTTTTTCTTTTGCAAGAGAGCGCTGAAGCTCCAGAAGCTTTTCACGCACTTCCGGGATAGCAGATGTTTTTGATGCCATATTTCCGACTTCTTCTGTACGGAGCATTGATGTTACATTTTCGCCGTTTAAATAAATCTGCTGAACTCCGTTTTCGTATTCAATAGTAACTTCTGCATCCCTGCATGCATTTGCTACGGCTTCTTTATCATCGGGACAGATACCTTCTTTCAGAAAATGAATTGCAAGCCCCCTGTACATTGCTCCTGTGTCAACGTAAATATATCCCTTTTCCTTCGCTACCAGTTTTGCGATGGTACTTTTCCCGGCCCCGGCCGGGCCGTCAATAGCCACGTTATACCCCATTGTTTTCCTCCTCAATTTTTCTCATTGTATAAAGTATAACCTGTTCTTTATTTTCAGACAAGATTTTTAAATAGATTTCATTTCTCTGTTACCCGGCGACAGTCATAATTGCGTCTGACCTGCATGAGCTCCGGCAAGAAAACCGGTAGACCAGGCAATCTGCAGATTAAAGCCACCGGTTACTGCATCCAGATCCAGTACTTCCCCTGCAAAAAAAAGGCCTTTTATCAGTTTTGATTCCATAGTTCTCGGATCTATTTCTTTTACGGATATGCCGCCTCTGGTAATAATTGCTTCACTATAGCTTCGAAGACCGGTGAGCGTCATGGTAAAATCTTTGATCAGATCTGTAAATTTTTTCCGTTCCTCCTTTGTGATTTCATTGACTCTTTTTTCTTCCGGAATTCCGGAAAGATCTACCATAACAGGAAGCAGTTTTGCCGGGAAAAGACCGGCTACAGCATTTTTGAACTGCCGGTTATGATTTGATTCGAATTCCCGCAGCACACGTTTATCGAGCTGTTCTTTTGTAAGTGCCGGCTTCAGGTCAATATGCAGGGTGAGCTCCTTCTCTTTCAGACGACTGCCTGTAATGCTGCTGGCACTTAATATAACTGGTCCGCTTACTCCGTAATGAGTAAAAAGCATTTCTCCAAAATCCTGATACAGTTTTTTTGAACCGTCTGTTATCGTAATGCCGATATTGCGAAGAGAGAGACCCATAAGTTCTTTCGCATACCACTCTTTTACCTCCATCGGCACAAGAGCCGGTGAAAGCGGCGTTATTTTATGGCCGCAGGATTCTGCCATCCGATATCCGTCTCCGGTAGAACCGGTTGAAGGATATGAAAGTCCTCCTGCAGCTACAATTACGGCATCTGCATCCGTCCTTTTTCCGGACGCCAGTAAAAGCCCCCGGACGCTTCCGTTCACGGCCAGCAGTTCTTTTACTTCTGTATTCAATACTATATGAACGCCGAGGCGGTTCAGTTCCCGTTCCAGGCCACGGATTACATCGGAAGAATGATCCGAAACAGGAAACACTCTTCCGCCCCTTTCTACTTTTGTTTTTACGCCAAGTTCCTCAAAAAAGGCAATCGTCTGCTCGTTGGTAAAGCTGTAGAAGCTGCTGTACAAAAATTTGGGGTTGCTGACAACTGCGGCGAATAACTCTTCCATGTCTGCTGTATTTGTCAGGTTGCATCGTCCCTTTCCGGTAATAAACAGCTTCTTTCCCAGCTTTTCATTTTTTTCATACAGATATACTTCATTCTCATTTCGTGCTGCGAAGACCGCGGCCATCATTCCGGCAGCTCCTCCGCCCACAACGGCTACTTTACTCATCTGCATTTCCTTCCATTTCCCGGGATCCGTCGTCTCCGGCAACAGATAGAGACTGATTTAATGGATTCAGTTCATCTCCGCTGTATACCTGATATTCGTCCCATATTTTCTCCAGTGTTTCCAGTGTCGTAACTACTTCCGTCTGTTTTTTCATGCACAGAGCTACGATAAGAGCATTTATTACACTCAGAGGGGCGACCAGAGAATCTACAATAGAAGCCATGTCCGATCGGGCAATCAGGTTGCAGGAAGAATATAAATTCATAGGGGAATGAACACTGTCAGTCAGTGTGATTACTTTTGCTTTCCGGTTGCTGGCAAATTCCAGTGCTTTCAGAGTCCGCATGGAGTACCTGGGAAAGCTGATTCCTATAATTACATCATTACTTCCGATCCGGATAAGCTGTTCAAAAATTTCGCTGGAACTGTTGGTTGTAACTGCTGTTACATTTTCGCAGACAAGATTGAGATAAAAGCTCAGAAATGAAGCCAGCGGCGCGCAGCTTCGAATCCCAATCACATAAATTTTCTCTGCTCCCAGTATTGTGTCAATAGCCAGATCAAATGCTTTATGATCTATGCCGTTCAGGGTAAGTTTTATTTTTTCTATATCGGACTGAAGAACAGTCTGCAGGATCTCACTCTGGGTAATTCTTCCATAGGTAACTTCCATTCTCTGAATGGAGTTCAGTTTGGTGCGGACAAGTTCCTCCAGAGCTTTCTGAAATCCCGGATATCCTTTATACCCCAGCTGAGTGGCAAAACGGACTACCGTAGATTCACTTACGCCTACAATTTCTCCGAGTTTTGCCGCAGTAAGGAACACTGCCTTGTCGTAATTCTTGCAGACATAATCTGCCAGACGCTTCTGTCCTTTACTCATTTTTGGATATTTTTCTTCAATCCTTATAATCAGTTCATTTGTTGTATTTTCTGCTGTTTCCATAGTTACTTTCCTGCCGTTTTCTATATTGGTCTGGTCGCATACCGCAGCCAGGCTTTTTCTTCCTCATTCAGATAAGGAGAAATCTTTTCATATACATTTTTATGGTAAGTATTGAGGAGATGTTTTTCATCTTCTGACATACATTCCGGAACCAGAGCATCCAGATCAATGGGAACAAATGTCAGAATTTCAAAACGCATAAACTGTCCGTATTCGTTTTTTACATCTTTGCGCACAAGCAGTTCATTCTCCAGACGAATGCCGTGGGAACCTTCTATATAAATACCAGGTTCATCGGTTATTACCATATTTTCTTCAAATATCCGAGAAGGCTGTGCCCCTTCCCGCCAGCGGAAATTGATGGGCGGTTCGTGGATATTCAGAAGATAGCCTACACCATGTCCGGTTCCATGATTGAAATTGAGCCTCTCCTTCCAGAAAACCTCTCTGGCCAGAGCATCCAGCGTTACTCCGCTGGAGCCATAAAGAAAGACCGCGTTTGCAAGACGGAGCATTCCGCGGGCAACAATTGTAAAATGCTTTTTCTGCTCTTCCGGAACATTACCAAGCGCTACTGTCCTTGTAATATCAGTAGATCCCTCCAGATAATGGCCTCCTGTATCGCTCAGGTACAGAGTGCCTTCCTGTAATTCCATATCAGAATCTTCCGTGGCACTATAGTGGACAATAGCTCCATGACTGCCTGCCGCACTGATCGGCGCAAAACTCGGCCCCAGAAAGTTTTCCTGTTCAGCCCGGAACTCTTCCAGCTTTCTGGCAGCAGAAATTTCGGTAATGGGAACTTTCCCGATACTCTTTTTCAGCCAATAGAGAAATCTGGTGTGAGCAATCCCGTCTTTAAGATGAGCCGTGCGGATGTTATCCGCTTCCGTTCCATTTTTAATTGATTTCATTAAAATTGAAGGATTTTCCGCTTTTATGATTTCTGCAGTATCCGGAATACTGTAATATAAGTGGTAGTTTGTACGTTCCGGATCAAGAAGAACTCTGCGTCCGGACAGATTTTGTGCTGCGGCATATACAGACTCATAAGAGCTGACTGTAATATTATTCCCTTGCAGCATATTCAGAATATCGACCGGGAATTTCTCCTTGTCGGCAAAAATCCTTCCTCCGTCTTTTTCAATTATGGCAAATGCGAGGACGACCGGACAGTATGCCACATCATTTCCGCGGATATTAAAAAGCCAGGAAATATCGTCCAGACTGGACAGCAGATGGACATCTGCTCCATAAGAGGTCATCTTCTTTCGTATCCGCTCAAGTTTTGAAGGCACACTTTCCCCCGCATATTTTTCATCCAGAGACCAGACTTTTTCTCCGGGGAGAGCGGGACGCTCTTTCCAGAACCGGTCTGCGAGATCAAAATCCGCCAGAACATGTCCGCCTTTTCGTTCTGCAATTTCCTTATATTTGTCTCCGACAGTCAGTTCTGTAACCTTTCCGTCAAACCCGATCACCCCTCCGGCGGGAAGTTCTTTTTCCAGAAACTCTTCAATCGTGTCAGTATCCGGTTCTCCCATACGGTACAGGTGTATGCCGCTGCCTTTCAGCTGTTCTTCTGCCTGAATATAATATCTTCCGTCTGTCCAGAGACCGGCCTTATCCCGCGTAAACACTGCCGTCCCGGCAGAACCGGTAAATCCGGTAAGATACTGCCGTATTTTAAAATAATCTCCTACATATTCACTGCCGTGGCAGTCTGCCGACGGAACAATATAAATATCAATGCCTTCACATGCCATCTCTCTGCGCAGGCATTCTATCCTGCGGATAATATCCATAAAAAATCCTCCCGTATGCAAAATCATATCCATAATACCACCAAATAAGAAATGTTGCAAAAACAATCTTTATAAAAAGGCCCGGAATAAAAGCTGTTTCTCACATGCATTTTATTCCGGGCCCGAATCCGGACCTATTCATCACCGGACTCATCCCAGGACAGCTGAAGCGTAAATACAACTTTCCCCAGAAGCTCCGGTATTGTGTTCCCCTCGAACAGGTTATCGTAATATGCTGTCTGATCTCCGGAGCCGTCATTTTCTCCGGTTACAAACATAAGCATTTCGTCGTATTCGTCTGTACTGAAATCAAATATCATCATATAGCTGTCCCGCATATAAGATGTCATGCCTTCCAGTCCGATACTGTCCAGAAGATCGGCCATTTTCTCCGCGTCAGGATCTCCGTAAAAATCAGTGCCTATGACAGGTTCATCATATCCGGCAAGTTTTGTAAACGTATTCCCGTCATATGTAATGACAAAAGAATACATCAGAGATGAAGGTGTAGCGCCTCCTACAATCAGGTTGTGTGAACTGCCGCATATATATGTTTTGCCGCTGTTTTCTTTAAGAAATATTCCGGCTTCTTCATTATCACCGGCTCCCAGGACAGGATAGATGCCCAGGATTTCATCTTTCAGCGCAATTTCTCCATTTTCCCTCTCGTACATGCGAAGATAAACTTTGTTGCATGTATAATCATCCGGATAATCGATATAATTCAGACCAGCTTCCTCATTTTTCAGAACCAGAACAAGCAGTTCTTCTGATCCGTCACCGTCAAAATCCCGGATCCGGGAAGTAAGGACGCCTTCCAGAGATTCTGCATTCTCCAGATACGGGATAGAAACTCCATCTGTATATTCACAGATATACTCTCCTTCTTTACACTCTCCCTCCCCGGGAATCAGTACATCTTCTGTGTATTCATAGAGACTGTAGCGCTCTGTGATCTCGGAAGAATCTGTTTCTTCGGAACCTTTTTTCAGAATTTCTTCCGCTTTTTCATAATTATTCTGAGCCACATAAATATCCGCAAGTTTCAGATACGGCTCTGCCTGTTTCGGATCAATCTCTACTGCCTTCAGATATGCATCTTCTGCTTTTTCATAATCCATTTCTTCCAGATACCGCTGTCCGGATGCCAGATATTCGGCAAAATTGTTTTTTTCATTTTTATTCTGGAAAATCAGAATGCCGCCGATTATGCAGGCTGCAGCAATAAGAATAATGGCTGCAAGAATAAATGGCCATTTTTTGATTTTTTTCTTTGCCGGCGCCTGCGGGGGCACGGAATAAGAACCGCTGTTTCCCTGTCCCGGCACATTATCTTCCTGCCTTACCGGGGCGCCGCATCTCTGACAGAATTTTGAATTATCTGCCAGCTTCGCACCACAATTTTCACAAAACATTTTTCCTCCTGTCTTAAAGAGCATCAGTGTCTGCCACAACCGGCTGCTCTTTATAAAATCAGATTTTTATACGGGATATGCCCCGTTTTCTGTGTCAGCGACAGACGTATCTACTTTTGTCTGCTGTGCCTCCCGGTATTTGAAGAATTCAACAGCTACCTGCGGGAAAAGTGCATAGGTGAGCACATCTTCATCCTGCTGAATCCAGCGCTCGCATTCTTTCCGAAGGGTGTCCAGCTCGTTCGGAATAAGATCCGCCGGACGACATGTTATAATCTCGGCATTTTCGCCAAGGATTTTTTTCTGAATCTCTTTGTTGAAAGGCTTAACTGTAGCGCCGTATTTTCCGGAAAGAATGTCTTTCGTTTCTTTCGTTGCCATCTTATAACGCTCGCCCATCAGCACATTAAATACTGCCTGAGTTCCCACAATCTGGGAAGACGGCGTAACAAGAGGCGGCTCGCCCAGATCTTTTCTTACCCGCGGCACTTCCTCAAGCACTTCATAGAATTTATCTTCCGCGCCCTGCTCTTTCAGCTGAGATGTCAGATTAGAGAGCATGCCTCCCGGAACCTGGTACAGAAGTGTTTTAATATTAACGCCCATATTCTTCGGGTTAAGAAGACCGCTTTCCAGAGCGTCATCCCGGATCGGACGGAAATAATCTGCGATCTCGGCAAGAAGATTCTGATCCAGTCCGGTGTCATAAGGAGTGCCTTTAAATGTTTCCACCATAACTTCCGTTGCCGGCTGGGATGTGCCCAGGGCGAAGGGGGATATGGCTGTGTCAATAATATCAGCGCCTGCTTCAACTGCTTTTAAATACGTCATGGAACCGACGCCGGATGTATAGTGAGTATGCATTTCGATTGGAATATCAACTGCTTCTTTCAAAGCTGTCACAAGCTCTGTTGCCTGATAGGGGCACAGCAGTCCCGCCATATCTTTTACACAGATAGAGTCTGCTCCCATGTCTTCAATCCGTTTTGCAAGATCTACCCAGTATTCCAGTGTATAGGCATCACCCAGCGTATAGGACATAGCCACCTGAGCGTGCGCCTTTTCTTTGTTGGCCGCTGTTACAGCAGTCTGAAGGTTGCGGATATCATTCAGACAGTCGAAGATACGGATAATATCAATTCCATTCGCTGCAGATTTCTGTACGAAATATTCCACCACATCATCCGCATATGGGCGGTAACCGAGAATATTCTGCCCGCGGAACAGCATCTGAAGTTTTGTGTGCTTAAATCCGTCTCTGAACTTTCTCAGTCTGTCCCAGGGATCCTCTTTCAGAAAACGCAGAGAGGCATCGAATGTAGCGCCGCCCCAGCACTCCACTGCATGGTATCCGACCTGATCCATCTTATCTACAATGGGCAGCATCTGTTCTGTTGTCATTCTGGTGGCAATCAGGGACTGATGTGCGTCACGCAGAATGGTTTCTGTTATTTTTACCGGTTTTTTTGCTGTATCTGCCATTATTTTGTCCTCCATATCTTACTTAACACCAAAGATTGCCATAAATGTTCCTGCTACAACTGCGGTTCCGATTACGCCGGCCACATTCGGGCCCATGGCATGCATGAGAAGGAAATTGGTGGGATCGGCCTCCGCCCCTACTTTCTGGGAAACCCGGGCAGCCATAGGCACTGCCGATACTCCGGCAGAGCCGATCAGAGGATTTACCTTTCCTTTTGATACCCAGCAAAGAAGTTTTCCGAAAAGCACACCTGCAGCGGTTCCAAAAGCAAATGCGATCAGTCCCAGCGCTACGATTTTTAGCGTATCCAGATTCAGGAACGCTTCCGCGCTTGTAGTTGCACCTACGGAAGTACCAAGCAGGATAACGACAATATACATCAGCGCATTGCCTGCTGTTTCTGTCAGCTGTCTTACTACGCCGCATTCTTTAAACAGATTTCCCAGCATCAGCATACCTACCAGAGGAGCTGTAGTCGGAAGAATAATGCAGACAACTACCGTAATAATAATCGGGAAGAGGATGCGTTCCAGTTTGGATACCGGCCGCAGCTGTTCCATCTTAATTGCTCTTTCTTCTTTTGTGGTAAGCAGTTTCATAATAGGGGGCTGAATAATCGGCACAAGGGACATATACGAATATGCCGCTACCGCAATCGGTCCCAGAATCGCTGTCTGCTGCAGTTTGCCTGCAAGAAAGATAGATGTCGGTCCGTCCGCTCCGCCGATAATTGAAATGGCAGCTGCAGCCTTATCCGAAAATCCCATCGCCATAGCGCCCAGATATGCGGCAAAAATACCAAACTGAGCCGCAGCTCCCAGAAGGAAGCTCTTTGGATTTGCGATGAGAGGACCGAAATCTGTCATCGCTCCTACTCCGAGGAAGATCAGAGAAGGAAGAATTGACCATTCGTCCAGTTTGTAAAAATAATAGAGAAGACCGCCTGTTCCGTTGGATGCCTCTTCAGGACTGATCATAATGTCCGGGTAAATATTGACGAGAAGCATACCAAAGGCAATCGGAACAAGCAGCAGCGGCTCAAAGCCGTGCCGGATAGCCAGATAGAGGAACAGACAGGCCACGCCGATCATAACCAGATTGCCCCATGTAAGATTCATGAAGGCGGTCTGATCGATCAGGTTCCCCAATGTACTAGTAATATATTCCATTTGTCAAACCTCCTGGTCCTTAGCTAGTTTAAAGTAGCAAGTACAGCTCCTGCCTCAATGGCGTCTCCCACTGCCACATCTATGCTGGCAACGGTTCCTGCTTCCGGGGCAACAACCGGAATCTCCATTTTCATAGCTTCAATGATTACAACAGGGTCGCCGGGCTGTACGCTCTGTCCTACGGCAGCTTCGATTTTAAAGACTTTCCCTGCGGCTCCGGCTTTGACGGCAATTCTTCCGGCGCCGGACTGAATGCCCGAAGGAGCTGCCGGAGCCGCCTGTAACGGGGTCTGCGGCGCTGCCGGAGCAGGCGCGGGCGCAGGTGAGGCAGACTGTGCCGGAGTAAAACCTGCCGGCTTCTCTTCCACTGTTACATCATATACATTGCCATTTACTGTAATTGTATAATTTTTCATTTTCATATCCTCCTGGTTATTTCCATTTATTTGTTTTTCTGCGCTTAATCGAACGAACTATAAAATCATCTGTGGATGTGCCTTCTGCTGCTGCAATCGCCGCCGCAATTACGGCAGCAAGTTCCTGATCGTCCGTATTACCGGCCGGAGCTGCAGTACCAGCGGCTGCAAAATCCGGCTGTGCAGCAGTCTGAAGAACAGGTTCTTCTGTTTCCTTTTTCCGGAATTTCTTTTCAAGAACGGGGATAAAATTAAACAGCCAGATTATGAAACACAGGAAAATCAGTACGATAAACACCGTTCCCATACCAAGGATCGTGTTCAGTCCTGCCTTCTGCAGAATTTCGCCTGTGGTATAATGTCCACTGACCGTAACGCTTTCCAGATACATATTTTCGCTATATTCAAACACGATTGTTCCGTCCCGGTCTTCAAAATGAGCGTCTGCAGTAAGCGTTGCGCCATCCTGATCTGTTGTCATTTCAAACTCTCCGCACTGAACAAATGCACCGCACTCATTCAGTCCTGCCTGCCATGCGTCCAGCATGGATATAAAATTTTCTCCCTCAATAGGAACCCCATTCTGAATCAGATACATATCCAGCAGTGTATCTGTAGAATTTTTATAGCTTTCAATCTGTTCTTCTGTCTGAGAATTGAAAAAACTGACAAAATACTGGGAATAATACTGGAGGGTCTCCTCATCATATTCTGATGTTTCGGACTTTCCGCATCCTGTAAACGCGAGAATCAGAATGAGGATAAGCCCGGCCAGACTAAATTTCTTCTTCACTTCGCCTCACCTCACTAAACTGTTCCGTGTTTTTTATCCGGACGCCGTTCTCTTTTTGTAAAAAGCATTTCGAATGCGCCGATTACATATTTTCTTGTGTCAGACGGCTGAATAATAGCATCTACATAACCTCTTCCGGCCGCGGAAAACGGACTGGACTGCAGTTCTCTGTATTCTTTTTCCTTTTCCCGGATAACGGACATATCCGCATCGGCATACATAATTCTGGCTGCCATGCCCGCATCCATCATTCCGATCTCAGACGAAGGCCATGCATACACCAGGTCAGCTCCGATTGATTTGCTGTTCATGGTAAGATATGCGCTGCCATAGGCTTTTCCGGTAATCAGATTTACTTTCGGAACAGTAGCTTCCGCAAATGCGTACGTAAGCTCCGCCGCAGCTTTTGCCATATTTTTTTCTGATTCCACATCAGCAGCATAGCCTTCAGCTCTTGTAACCGAAAGAACCGGTATGGAGAATGCATCGCAGAATTTTACAAAATCAGCTGCTTTCCTGCATCCGTTTACAGTAAGTACGGGCTCATAGGATTCTTCTGCCGCGCCGCCCGGGCCGTATAATCTGGATCGGTTTGCGACTGCGCCGACTGTTGTACCATTGAGACGGATAAATCCTACCGCCATTTCTTTTGCATAATTGCTTTTGAGTTCAAAAAAGATCTGTCCGTCCGCGATTCGGGAAAGTACATAGGCGCCGTCTTCAGCTCCGTTTTCAATATCCCCGCAGATCCGGTTCAGATCATCTGTACACGGTTCTGCCAGAACACCGTCTTCATAATTAGAAGGTATCATGCATACCAGAGAGCGGATCTGTTCCAGTATCTCATTTTCCGTACCAATGCCGTCAATCAGTCCGGATACGCTGCTCTGATAAGCCGCGTTGGCAGTATCCAGGTCTGATACGGAATTGCCGTCTAACGTATTTGGGGAATTGATAAACATTCTTCCAGTATTTTTCTCCATAAACGTAAAATCGGCCAGTCCGGGCACCACTGCCAGTCCGCCGCCGCACATGCCGAAAATAGCAGTAATCTGGGGAACAACACCGGACGCATTGGTCTGCTTCCGATACAGATTTCCGAAAGCGTCAAGAGCATCTGTGGACTCCTGCAGGCGGAATCCTGCACAGTCAATCAGTCCGATTACCGGAGCGCCCATTTTTATTGCCATATCGTAGATATTTCCAATTTTTTTTGCGTGCATTTCACCCATGGAACCATTCAGTACGTCAGGATCCTGACTGTACACATATACAAGATTTCCATCGATCAGCCCGTATCCGGTAATAACACCGTCCGACGGAGTTTTCTTTTCCTGCAGGTTGAAATCGGTGCTTCTAGCTGTGACTTCTCCGCCGATCTCGGCAAAACTGCCCTCGTCCAGCAGGGCCGCAATCCGTCTTCCTGCCGGGGTTTCTATTGCGTTGTAGCTCATATTCCAGCCCTCCATATTCATAGATTTGTCTGAACAGAAATAAAGAATATTTCCATCAGAAATAAAAAAACTTAATATCAGTATAAACCAGCAATTGACAGATTGCAATTTGAAATGTCAGATAAAAATATTGACAGACTGCATATTGCGCATAAAAAATCTGCTTATGGTTTGTTTTACAAAAAAAGCCGGAACTATAATGTATTGTTTCTTTAATTGAAACCTTATATTAGCTTCAATTTCTCTCATACAATATAGTTCCGACATATATCCTGTTTTCACTGTAATCAACACATGATAAATGTGACAGGGGTGATTCTGTGAATCCGTTTTTATTTACGGTTGCGGTACTGCACCGGAGTAATGTTGTACATCTTCTTGAAAATCCGGTTGAAATGTTCTACATTCTGATATCCTACGGATTCCGCAATGCTTTCCACTGTAGCGCTGCTGCTCTTGAGCATTGCGCGAGCTTTTTTCATCCTTACTTTTTTCAGGATATCTCCGAAAGTCATACCGGACTTTTCCTTGATATATTTGGAAAGATACGGTTTGGAAAGAAAAAACTTCTCTGCCAGATCATCCAGTGTCACGTCTTTATAATTTGCATAAATATAATTTGTGATTTCCAGAAGCCGCTCATCCTTATTTACCTGTGATTCTGCAATCTCTTTAATTTTGTTTACGGCAACTACCAGCGCCTGTATGGAGGCCTTAATAATATCGGCATCGATTCCTACGCCCCAGTAGCGCTTTTTATTGCAGATTACGCCCACATAGGCAACAGCTCTTGAAGAAGAGCCCTTTGTAAGAGAGTGCTCTTCATAAACAGCCAGTTCGTAGCTTACATCAAAATAATGTTTAATGGCATTGCTCACTGCATCAAGACGTCCGTTTCCAACACCGGTGATTTTCCGGTCACTTCCATTGTGATGGAGCACCGCTTCTGCAACGATCCCGTCTTCCTGCTTAAAGTGACATTCATCTACGGTAAATACCGGCTTTGCATTGATGTAGTTATCTTCAAAAATATGATATACCCAGTCCGGCGAAAGTTCTTTGTGCGCTTTGTCGGAAACATCTTTTACAAGATATCCCACCTCTTCTTTCATCTTTTCCGGCAGACTGATACCGAAGCTCTGCTTCAGAATATAGTTGACTCCGCCTTTTCCGGACTGGCTGTTAATTCGGATTACATCAGAATCATATCTTCTGCCCACATCCTGGGGGTCAATAGGAAGATAAGGAACAGTCCATTTCTCACAGTTATGCTCTTCTCTCCAGGCCATTCCTTTTGCAATCGCATCCTGATGGGAACCGGAAAATGCAGTAAATACCAGTTCTCCTGCATACGGCTGACGGGGAGAAACTTTCATTCTTGTTACACGTTCGTACACTTCGCAGATATCGCTCATATTTGAGAAATCCAGTCCCGGATCTACGCCTTGGGAGAACATGTTCATGGCAAGTGTAATAATGTCCACGTTTCCGGTCCGCTCACCGTTTCCGAACAGGGTTCCTTCAATCCGGTCGGCACCGGCAAGGATGCCAAGCTCCGCGTCACTGATACCGGATCCTCTGTCATTGTGAGGATGAAGGGACAGGATTACATTCTCACGGTGAAGCAGGTGTTTGTTGAAATACTCTACCTGGCTTGCAAATACATGAGGCATTGCGTTTTCCACCGTAGTTGGAAGGTTAATAATTGCTTTATTATCAGTAGTTGGTTTCCAGATATCCAGAACGGCATTGCACACCTCAAGCGCATAATCTACTTCAGTTCCCTGAAAACTTTCCGGGCTGTATTCGAATGTAAAATTGCCGGATGTTTCTTCCGCAAGTTTCTTCAGAAGCGCCGCGCCGTCTGTGGCAATTTTCTTAATCTGTTCTTTATCCTTTTTGAATACCTGTTCTCTCTGCGCAACAGAAGTTGAGTTATATACATGTATAATTGCGTGGGGAGCGCCCTTTACAGCTTCAAACGTCCTCTTGATAATATGTTCTCTTGCCTGTGTAAGTACCTGAATAGTTACATCATCCGGAATCATATTCTGCTCAATCAATGCCCTTAAAAACTGATATTCTGTCTCGGATGCGGCGGGAAATCCTACTTCAATTACTTTAAAGCCAACGTCTACAAGAAGCTGAAAAAACTCAAGTTTTTCATCCAGACTCATTGGTTCGATGAGAGCCTGATTCCCATCTCTTAAGTCAACGCTGCACCAGATCGGCGGTTTATCTATAGAATCTTTTTTCACCCAATCATAGCAGGGTTCCGGCGGCATAAAATAAGTCTTTTCATACTTCTTCCAATTTTCCATAATCGTATGTCTCCTTATATTTTATCAATTTTATTGTTTTATTTTATCTTCACATATCCTACCACAGGTTCCGGGCATATGCCAGTGACAAAATTAATCATTTCGGTTGATGTATTTTAACCCACTGTGGGATCCGACTGCTTTTTACTGCGTGGCGTTGTAATCAGGAACGGGAACTTGCATGTCTCAGATGAGCTCTATATTCTAAAAAAGAAACGGTCTTTGATCCATTCGGCACATACGGAAAAAGTTCTCTCTTTCACATCCCGATCCGCAGTTGCCCGGCATTCCAGAAGAAGGGTGCCGTCCAGACTGTAGCGGACAGTTCCCAGCTCTTCCCCCTTTTCTATGGGCGCTTCCACAGATTCCGGAATCTCCCACTCTTCTGTAATTTCTTCCCCTTCTTTTCGAAGTACAGAAGGAGGCTGACCGTCCGGCAGCAGAGTGACAGTCTCAGTAAGATCGCCCGGGAATCCGTCTGCAGCCGCATTTTCCACAGAAATCTGTCTGGTTTTCCGCCCTGCGTCATCAGTTTTATAAAAATAATTTTCCAGGCCATAAGTCATCAGTTTTCTTGTGTCCGTCCATTTATAACTTTTGGCGTTCGGCCAGCCGCAGGCAAGCAGGGCCACAATAAATGTACGATCATCCTGTCTTAAGGCTCCAACATAACAATATCCGGCGTCTGCCGTAAAACCTGTTTTGCCCGAAAGCGCACCTTCCATCATATTCAGAAATGCATTGTGGTTTGTGCACTGAAAAGAACGGCTTTTGCTGCCGTCCGTAAAAGAATAATCGGCAGTTCGTGTAATTTCAAGGAATTCGCTGCTTTTTTCCGAATCCATAATACAGTACTTCATAATCCGCGCCAGATCTTCCGCAGTAGTATGATGAATCCCTTTTTCATCCCGGGCATCCAGCCCGTTCGGCGTAATAAAATATGTATGAAAACATCCAAGCTCTGCTGCCTTTTTATTCATCAGACCGGCAAACCCTTCTACAGATCCTCCGATATGTTCGGCAATGGCCACTGCTGAATCGTTATGGGATTCAAGCATCAGAGAATACAGAAGATCTTTTAGAACATAGCTTTCTCCTTCTTTCATTCCCAGTTTTACTTCCGGCTGTCCGGCTGCATTTTTACTGACAGCAACCGTATCTGACAGATTCCCGTTTTCCAGAGTAAGGATACAGGTCATGATCTTTGTGGTACTTGCCATAGGTCTTTCTTTTTGTCCGCTTTTCGCAAATAAAATACGCCCTGAGTCCGCGTCCATCAGGACTGCCGACTGGGCGTACAAATCTGAAGGTTTTATTTCACTCTCTTCTGCTTCAGTATAAATTGCCGGATTTACAAATGCCGCGAGAAGAAGCGCGGCAAAAAATGCACAGAAAACAGTTTTCCATTTTTTCGTCATCTGCGGATCTCTCCTGACGCCGGTTCCTTTACTAATGAATCTATGATTCTATCCGCCCGGATAGAACAAAGAAAGAGGAACCTTCCCGTTATCACTCAGATATCAAGCGTAAGCTGGGCCTCTTCTTCCGCCTCTTCCTTAAAGTGCTCGATCTGGTCCGGATTCAGGGTGGGCAGCTCTTCCAGAGACTGTATGTTAAAGCGCCGAAGAAATTCTTCTGTGGTACCGAAAAGCAGCGGCCTGCCCGGCGCGTCCAGCCTTCCGGTTTCTTCAACCAGTCCGTACTCAACCAGCTTATTTACAGCATGATCAGACTTGACCCCGCGGATTTTTTCAATTTCCAGCCTGGTTACCGGCTGGCGGTATGCAATAATAGAAAGTGTTTCAAGAAGCACATCAGTTAGGACATACCTTTTCGGCTGTTTTGCAACACGAATCAGATATTCATACATTTCTTTCTTGGTACACATCTGGAAAGAATTTTCCAGTTCAATTATACGTACTCCTCTGTCCTCTTCTTCACAGCGGTCCATCAGAGTGTGCACAATTTTCCGCGTTGTCTCATAGTCATGCCCGATAGCCGCGGCGATTTTTTCCAGTTCCACGGAATCGCCCATTGTAAACAGGATTGCCTCTACCGCCGCCTGGAGTTTCTCAATTTCCATTCCTGTCTTCCGTCCTTTCGATCATAATCTCTCCGAATGTTTCTTCCTGTTCCACATGAATCTCTCCCAGCTTCATCATCTCCAGAACTGCCAGAAACGTAACAACAATCTGCATCCGGCTTTTCTGATTTTCCAGCATCTGGCGAAAACTGAAAACACGATGGTTCCGCAGATAATCGTGAATATAATCCAGGCGCTCGGAGAGCGATACTTCTTCTTTTTCGATTTTTCCAAACCTGCTTCTTACCGGATCGATTTTGTCATTCTGACGTTTCATAACTTCCCGGAAGACTGCGCTGAGTCTGGAAAGGCTCAGACCGTCAAGCAGCTTGTCCAGATCTACCGGTTCCACATATTCCATTACTTCTTCCGGCACATCAGGACTCCGGTAAAGCACCATGTCAGAGTCCGTCTGACGTTCTTTCAGTTCTTCCGCCATATATTTGTACATTTTATACTGAAGAAGCTGTTCCACCAGTTCCTGCCGGGGATCTTCTTCCTCGCCGTCCTCTGTTACTTCTTTGGGCAGCAGCATTCTGCATTTGATATCAAGAAGAGTGGCCGCCATGACCAGGAATTCACTCATTACGTTCAGATCTTCTCTCTGCATCTGCCGGATGTAATCCATGTACTGATTGGTAATTTCTACAATCGGTATGTCATATATATCAATTTTATTTTTCTCAATCAGATGAAGCAGAAGGTCAAGCGGGCCTTCAAATGCCTCCAGTTTTACTGGTATTCCCATAGCATCTCCTGTTTTTGCGCTGAAAAAAGCGGGCTGCCGCAGAATTATACATTCATAAGCTGTGAAATCTGCAGCAGAACCTCCGCTGTTTTTTCGGTGTGATTCATACGTTTAAATATTATACGGGAATTTGGCATGTTTTACAATGCTTTTTTCCTTTTGCAGGGCGAAGCCGGCATCCATCGGGCTGACGGCAGTTTTTAGTCCGGACATTCTCCTGTGCTGCTTTATCTGCTCCGGTTCCGGGATTTCAGGGTAACAGAAACAAGTTCCGGTGTGTTGAAAAGCCGCAGATGGATAGTGTGAGTGCCCAGTCCCCGGCTTACAATTACTGCCTGCTCTCCCTCGGTCGTCAGTTCCCCGGAGTACTTCGGAAACAGAAAGGCCTGAGGTGAGATCACCCCTCCCAGGAAAGGGAT
>DWZZ01000194.1 GCA_019117305.1 Candidatus Mediterraneibacter merdigallinarum
TCAGTGTGCGGGAGAAAAGACTGTCAGCAGGCCGGGTTCCTGTACATGGTTTTACTCAGAAGGATGGAGGAAAATGAAAGAAAAATTAATACGTTTCATGCAGGGAAGATACGGGATTGATCAGCTCTCTAAGTTTTTGATTATTGTCGGTGTTGTCGTTGTTCTTGTATCAGCATTTTTTAACTGGGGTGTTCTGGGACTTATTGTGTATTTCCTCGGCTGGGTTCTGGTAATCTGGGGGTATTTCAGAGTGTTTTCCAGAAATGTGTCAAAGCGCTATGCGGAAAATGAGGCCTTTCTGGCTAAAACCAACGGTATCAGAAATTTTTTCCGGAAACAGAAGTATATGTGGCAGCAGCGTAAAGTCTATCACATCTATAAGTGCCCGGGATGCGGACAGAAGATCAGGATTCCGAAAGGAAAAGGGAAGATTGAAGTCCGTTGTCCGAAATGTAATACTACCTTTATAAAAAACAGCTGAGTGCAGAACGGGGAGTGAATGAGAGAAGATGCCAGATCCATACAGTGTGTTAGGCGTAGACAGAAATGCATCGGATGATGAGTTGAAAAAGGCTTACCGAAGTCTGAGCAGAAAGTATCATCCGGATGCGAATATAAATAATCCACATAAAGATGAAGCAGAGGCAAAGTTCAAAGAAGTGCAGCAGGCATATCAGCAGATTATGGATGAGCGTGAGCGGGGTTATACTTCCGGCGGCGGAGGCAGCTCTTCGGGAAGCGGTTCCGGCTACGGAGGCAGTTTCTATGGCGGTTATGGTCCTTTCGGCGGGTTTGGCTCTTTTGACGGATATGGCGGCTACGGTCAGAGCGGTGAGTCTGACAGCAGACGGGAAACAACGGATCCGCATCTGAAGGCTGCAGCCAATTATATCCGCAGCGGACATTATCGGGAAGCCCTGAATGTTCTGGACGGAATCAAGGAAAGAAACGCGCTCTGGTATTTTTACAGCGCCTCTGCGAACTCCGGTCTTGGAAACAATGTGACGGCTCTGGAACATGCCCGTGAGGCGGTTCGGCTGGAGCCGGAAAACATGCAGTACCGGATGCTGCTGGAGCGGATGGAGGGCGGCGGAACCTGGTATCAGCAGCGACAGACGATGTATGGATATCCGGGTTCTTTTGACAGCAGCTGCTGCGTGAAACTTTGTGTGGCAAATCTGCTGTGCAATCTGTGCTGCGGAGGCGGCGGCCTGTGCTGCGGAGGATACGGCGGTTCCGGCTATGGCGGTTATGCGTAATTATTACCCCCGGCTGACAGAATACATATGGCTTAAACGAAGGCGTTTTATGTTTTTGCAGTATGTATTGCTGTCAGCCGGGGGTAAAATAATGTTTGCAGTATGGGTGGGGGATAGCGTATTATATTACTGGAAGGCCGGATTATTTTTACCCCTTCGGGAAATACCGGAGAGATTAGATGTATGGGGGCAGAAAAGCGACTGGTGTGCTTCCGGGTCTTCAAAACCTGTGTGGGGCGGCAGAACCGTCCCGGGTGGGTTCGATTCCCACATGTCCCCGCCAGAAAAATAATGAATGAAAAGAAGGAATGAAAAATGAGCATGAATCAGACACCGATGTCAGAGAGAGTGCACATAGGTTTTTTTGGGAAAAGAAACGCGGGAAAATCCAGCGTTATGAATGCAGTGACGGGACAGGATCTGGCTGTGGTTTCCGAAGTAAAAGGAACAACGACGGATCCCGTCTACAAATCTATGGAGCTGCTGCCCCTGGGGCCGGTCGTTATGATGGACACGCCCGGGATTGACGATGAAGGAGAGCTGGGTAAGTTAAGAGTAAAGAAAAGTTATCAGGTCCTCAACAAGACAGATGCTGCCGTGCTTGTGATAGACGGCCTTTCCGGGGCGTCAGAGGAAGATGCGGCAATGCTGAAAAAAATACGAAAAAAACAGATTCCGTATACGGTTGTATTAAACAAACAGGATCTGGCATCAGAAGAGATAAAGGAACAGACAATTCAGATGCTGGGAATCGGCAGGGAACAGCTGCTGTCGGTAAGCGCGGCAGACGGCACCGGCATTAATGAACTGAAAGAACGGATCGCTCAGATTGCAAAACCGGAAGAATTGGAGCGCCGGATTATAGGAGACATGATATCCCCTTCTGATTTTATTGTGCTGGTAGTGCCTATTGACAGCGCGGCTCCGAAGGGAAGGCTGATTCTGCCGCAGCAGCAGACAATACGTGATATCCTGGAGGCAGATGCTGTTTCTGTTGTAATAAAAGAAGACCGTGTCAGAGAAACCATAGAAAGTCTCGGCAAAAAGCCCCGGCTTGTGATTACCGACAGCCAGGCTTTTGAAACGGTTGCGGCTGATACGCCGGAGGATATCCTTCTGACGTCATTTTCCATACTTTTTGCCAGATATAAAGGAAATCTTGAGATGGCAGTAAAAGGTGTGACGGCACTGGACAAGCTGGAGAACGGAGATAAGATTCTGATCAGCGAAGGGTGTACTCACCACCGGCAGTGCGACGACATCGGAACAGTAAAGATTCCGCGGTGGATCCGTGAGTATACAGGGAAAGAGATACAATTTGAAACGACTTCCGGAACACAGTTCCCGGACGAACTCGGAGCGTATAAACTGATTGTACACTGCGGCGGCTGCATGCTCAATGAAAGAGAGATGAAATATCGGTTAAGCTGTGCTGAAGACCAGGGAGTTCCCATGACGAATTACGGAATTCTGATTGCATATATGAAAGGAATTCTGAAGCGGAGCGTAGAACTTTTTCCGGAGATCAGCAGTCTGCTTGAGGAAAGATAAATATACGGTTAATATCAGAGAAATTGAGGGATGAAAAGTGAATGAGGATGAGAACAAAAGTAAAGTAGTGTTTGTAGACCTTGAGGAATATCAACAGATGGGTAAAGTGCGCAAAGATCCGGATCCTGTTCCGCGAAATACACAGAAGACGGCGCATGTGTCGGAAGAGAAAAAAGAAAACGTAAAAAAAGAAGAGAAAAAGCCGGGAAAAACAGATGCGCCGGCCGGGACGGCAAAACCGGATCTGGAAAGTCCGCCTTCCTTTGAGAGTATTATTGAGGAAAAGAAAAAAATATCGGAAACCAGAAAAGCACCGGAAACGGGAAAAGGATCGGAAGTAAAAAAAGAGCCGTCAGCGTCAGAGAAAACACCGGAAAAGAAAAGCACTGCTGAAACAAAAAAGCCGGCAGAAAAACCGAAAACCGCGTCAGCGTCTCCGGCTAAGAAAGCATCTGGAACATATACGGCAGAAAGCGGCAGGTCAACAAAGAAATGGTTCTATAGTATAGCGGGGGCTACGCTTGTATTTGGTCTGATCGTGTACTTTATATGGGACTACAGAGAGAAAGAAATAAAAGAAAATGCTTTTGAATCAGTAAAAACAGCGCTGGATAGCGAAAATTACGACGTAATTGACAGCGCGGAAAATCTGATAGAGGATTATCCGGACGACGGGCGTGGATATGAATATCTGGCAACAGCATATTATGGAAAGGGAGAATACGAAAAAGCGCTGGAAGTGTTGGATGACGGCAGAGAGCAAGCAGAAGATTCGGATTATTGGGAATATTCTGACTTATATAGCCGGGCTGAAATTCGAAAGCAGTATTACGATACAATGAAACAGGCGGATGAGTACGCAGAAAATGGAATGACGGAAGAAGCAAAGGAGGGATACCTGGCAGCAATACAAGTTGAAGAAGAACTTGATGATGCATACTATGCTCTGACAGATCTGTATATCAGTCAGGGAGAGTATGATACAGCGATAGAATGGCTGGATTCCGTGGAAACAAATGGAGAATTTACAATCACGGAAAGGTCTGAACTCAGGGAGCAGTGCCTGCAGGGACGAAGAAATGTGATTATGAATAATCTGGAGACGCTGATGAAGAACAAAGATTACAGCGGTCTGCAGAAGTGGTTTTCAGATGCAGACAACAGAGCGGAGCTGGAGATAGGATCATATGAGGATCTGTACTACCAGAACGGGTCTGTGACGGAAGAAATAGACAGCGGTACAGGGCTGATTCTGTCGGATACAGAACTTTATCTGGGAGAGATCAGCAATAATCAGAAAAATGGAACAGGTGTCCGTTTTGAACACTGGAACAGTTCGTATTCTGTGACGGACAGTTCCTGGAGCAATGATGAAGCAAATGGTAAATTTACTTATTCATATACAAATACTGAAGATAAAACCGCGAATGAAGTATATTCCGGAACAGTGAAAGACAATCTTTTTAATGGAGACATTACATGCAGACAGTATTGTAATGATGGAAATATACGTACCTTTTATATGCATGCTGAAAATGGAACCTTCGACTGCATCAGAGTCCTGGATGAGGGCTATGTGTATGGAGAAAGTAACGACAACTGGTATGTATATTATTATTCAGAAGATGGACTGAAAGGCCACGGGGTATAAATCCGGAAGTAAAATAACATATGGGTAGAAAATGCCGCTGTCAGGTTTGGAAGACAGCGGCATTTTCTTTCTGGTATGTAATTGAGAGGATTTCCTCTGCTGCCGGTCTGCGGTCCTGCGAATAACTGGGGAATTATCCTTATTTATAATAGAAGGAAGGCAGGGCCGAAGTGCCTCCGGGGAACTATTTGGGGGAAAGTTCCCGGACGGACGAAACAGCCGGCAGCTGAACCTGTAAAAATGCGGCGGTATTTCCGGGGAATATGGCATAATATTCCATGAAAAATCATTCGAGCTTTTCTGAACAAATAAAAAAAGACAGTTTTCCCCTAAAAGAAAACCGCCTTTGGTTTTTTACAAGTCATATACACTTTAGCATGTTAAAACAAAAATGTCAAATATATTTATTTTTATAAATTGTGTGTGCCCCGCTCAGATAATATGCAGCATATTCAGTATCAGCAGAATAAGAACAATTGGTGATGAAATACTGCTGAAGATGAAAAGACCGAATTTAAAGCCTTCCAGACGCTCAAATTTTCTGTGCTGCTGTTTTACTTTGTCACTGTAATCATGCAGAACCTGAGTGGCTTCGCCTACCTTGGCAAGCTCTTTGTCACAGGATTCTTTGATGCTTCCTTCAATGGATTCTGCCAGCGACTTGGTAAGACGCTGTATTTCGGCATCAATGTGTGAGTCAAGAGACGCGCTTGTCTTCTTCAGTTTTCTGCCCAGAGCAGTAATTGCCTCCAGCTGCTGTGTTACAGCTTCATTATTATCTTTCAGCTGCTGATTCATGGCTGAAGTGCTGCCCTGTACAAGAGTATGGATCATTTTCTCATACTGGCAGTAGTGTTCTTTGTAGCTGTCCATAAGGCGGACCAGCTCGGCGGATTCCGCCTTCGCAAGGGCCAGTTCGCTGTCAGCCTTCCGAAGTTCGGACAGATATCTCAGATAGTTGCTCTGATTGATTTGTGATTCTGTGTGCGTTTCGGAAGAATCCGTATCTTCAGAAATATCTTCGGCTTCTTCAAGCTCTTCCGCTTCCTCGAGATCTTCTGCGTCAAAAAGATCAGGTGCGACAGACTCCTGGCTGAGGGGTGGAATTCCTCTTGTCGGTGTGTCTCTTTTCTCATGAAGCGAACCGGAAAGTTCAATAATTGAACCATCATTTTTGTACAGTATTGTGTCGCCGTTTACTTCTCCCATGGTATACTTCCCCTTTTCATTTGTACTCCTTATTAATTGAAACGTGTTACACCTTGACAGGCATATACATACTTATTATATTAGACACAGGTAATTTTGGCAATAAATAAAATTGTACATAAAAAAATACAAAATTTGTTCGAAATTGCTTGCAATAAATCCCGTGATTCGCTATACTAATAGGGCTGTGACATGATAGCAATGAAGCGTGAGGTTGCTGCCGGAGTAAAAGCATAAGCCAAGGCAGGTTTTCCGTGGAGCGAATGTCAAGTTAGGAAACTGGCGACA
>DWZZ01000195.1 GCA_019117305.1 Candidatus Mediterraneibacter merdigallinarum
TGGATGAGGCTCATAATCTGGTAGAGCGGGGACGGGAAATGTACAGTGCCGTACTGTATAAAGAGGATTTCCTGGATTTAAAACGATGTGTGAGAGAGACGGATAAGAAACTGGCAGCCCTGCTAGACGGAATCAACAGGCTTTTCCTGGCGCTGAAGCGGGAGTGTGAAACTTACCGGGTACTGGAGAGCGTTTCCCATATTTCTCTGAAACTTTTGCATCTTCTTACTGAAATGGAGCGGTTTCTGGAGGAACGGGAGGGAGGAGAAGAAAGAGAAAAAGTTCTTGAGCTGTATTTTCAGGTCCGGGCATTTCTTTATATTCATGACATAATGGATGAAAATTATGTGATATACAGCGAACTGGAAGCAGATGGGAGATTCAGGGTGAAGTTGTTCTGCATTAATCCTGCGGTCAATCTTCAGAATTATCTGGAACAGGGAAACGGTACAATTTTTTTCTCCGCCACGCTGCTTCCTGTCCGGTATTATAAAAGCCTTCTGTCAGTGGAAGAGGATGATTATGCCATATATGTCGAATCTTCTTTTTCCCGTGAGAACCGTCTGATTCTTTTGGGGAGAGATGTGAGTACAAAGTATACCAGACGTGGACCTGAAATGTATCGAAGAATTGCAGAATATATTCTCTGTACTGCAAAGAGCAGGCGGGGGAATTACATTGCCTTTTTCCCATCCTACAGGATGCTGGAGGAAGTTTATGAGTATTTCCGTCAGGAAAAGGGGGATATGGAATCGGCGGCCCAGACACAGTATATGAGTGAAAAAGAGCGTGAAGAATTCCTGGAATTATTTGAAACAGAAAGAAGAGAGAGTTTTGTAGGATTCTGTGTGATGGGAGGAATATTTTCCGAAGGAATTGACCTGGCGGAAGAACGGCTGATCGGAGCTGTGATTGTCGGGACGGGACTTCCGCAGGTGTGCAGTGACAGAGAGATTATCCGGAGCTTTTTTGACAAAAAGAATATGGAGGGCTTTTCTTATTCATACCTGTATCCCGGTATGAACAAGGTGCTTCAGTCTGCAGGGCGCGTGATCCGGACAGAACGTGACAGAGGAGTTATTCTGCTGTTGGATGAACGGTTTCAGGACCAGAGATACCGGGAGATTTTCCCGCGGGAGTGGACCGGTGTGCATACCTGCAGTATACCGACCCTGCAGTGTCAGCTGGAGGACTTCTGGAAGTAGCTCAAAAACTCCAGGGCAACCCGGGACAACGGGAGAAGCTCATTGTATGCAATGACAAGTTCGCGATCGGGTATTTCTTCTTTTGTCTCAAGGACAAAGATGTCTTTTTCTGTGTTTTTTATACAGTAATCCGGCACAAAGGCAATACCCAGTCCGATGCGGGCCAGATCCACGAGGAGATCATTGCTTGTCAGTTCGATTTCTGGGACAAGATCAAGGTGATGCTGCTGAAAGACCTGATGCAGAAATTCATTTGTTGTGCTGTTTTTATCCAGCATCAGGATCGGATACCGGGTCAGCTGGCGGAAGGACAGTTTTTGGCCTTTCAGCTCTGTGAACGGTTCGCCTGCGATAAAGACATCCCGGAATTTTTTGATTCTCACCGATGATGCTCCGGTTCCGAGATAGCGGTTGGGATGATTGACAACAATAAGATCTACAAGGCCGCTTTTTAAAAGTTCCGCACATTTGAGAGAAGTCTGATTGATTACCTTTATGTGCGCATTGGGAAAAGCTTTGTGGAAACGTTCCAAATACGGAATTAGAAAATAGCGGCAGATTGTATCGCTTGCACCGATCCGTATCTGACCGCCGGTGGAAACAGCGTCCAGAAGCTGGGCCTCTCCTCTTTGGATAAGGTTCATGGCCGGCTCGATGTGGCGCATTAGAATTTCTCCCTCGGGAGTGAGCTGCACTTTTTTTGTGCTCCGAATAAACAGAACCTGATCCAGTTTCCTTTCCAGTGTTTTGATGGACTGACTGACTGCGGACTGAGAAATAAAAAGTTGTTTTGACGCTTCCGAGAAGTTTAATGTTGAAGCAACATGATAAAAAACCTTATAAAGCTCATAGTTAATATCAATCATTATTAGACCTCCTAATAAATATTGCTTGTATTATAAGCGAAATTTAATTAAAATACAAGGAGAATACATTGAGGAAGGAGAAGGATGTTTTATGAAAAAACTGCAGTGGGCAGCAGGATTACTTCTGTCTTTTTCGGTAATAACTATTTTGCTGATCTCCAGCTTTGAGATTGCCATGTATGCGGATTTCAGCGTATATCAAAAAGAATATGAGAAATATGATGTGCTGGATGAGCTGGACATGGATATGGAAGATGTCATGTATGTTACGGAAGAAATGATGGCTTATCTGAGAGGAGACAGAAATACTCTGTCTGTTGTGACAACTGTCGAGGGAAAAGAACAGGATTTTTTCAATGAACAGGACAGATTTCATATGGGAGAAGTCAGAGATCTGTTTATCGGCGGTTTGAATATCCGGACGGGTGCAGTTATTGTTTCGCTGATTTGTCTGGTTTTTCTGATAGCATCAAAAGCCCGCCTGAAAAAAATCCTTGCCAGGTCTTATCAGATTGCCCTGGGTATAACAGGAGCTGCAGTCCTTTTCATCGGTGCCGCCGCGATCATTGATTTTAACGCAGTGTTTGTACAGTTCCATCACATTTTCTTCGACAATGATTTGTGGCTTTTTGATCCTGCTGAGGATTATATGATACGCATGCTGCCGGAGGGGTTGTTTGCCGATATGGTTTTAAGAATCGGAGTTCTTTTTATAGCAGGTCTTCTGATTCTGCTTATTATCAGTATTGCAGCCGGACGTTTCCAAAAAAAGATGAAATCTGATTAGTTCTGCTTATTAGACTATTTAAGTTATATTAATTATACTAATGAAGAAAAGTGTGATACGATACAGACAGAGACACATTTGGGCAGAAAACAGATAAAACATTGTCCATAGACTTTAAGATTAAGAGAAGACAGCAAAGCCAGAAGAAAAACAGGTAAAGGAGAGATAAGATGAGCAGTGTAAAGCGGGTATATGTGGAAAAAAAGCCGGAATATGCCGTTGCGGCAAAAGAGCTGAGGCATGAGATCAGACATTATCTGGGAATTACAGCCACAGAGGAAGTACGGGTGCTGATCCGGTATGATGTGGAGAATATTTCCGATGATACCTTCGAGAAGGCATGCAGAGGCGTGTTCGCAGAGCCGCCGGTGGATGTCCTTTACAGGGAGGAATTTCCGGCAGCAGAAAATGACAGAGTATTTTCCGTGGAGTTTCTTCCGGGACAGTTTGACCAGCGGGCAGATTCTGCGGAGCAGTGCATCCGTTTCATTAAAGAAGATGAAGAACCGGTAGTCCGTACAGCTACAACTTATGTGATTGATGGAAATATTTCCGATGAGGAGTTTGCGGCGATTAAAAATCACTGCATTAATCCGGTAGACTCCAGAGAGGCCGCGCCGGAAAAACCGGAAACGCTTGTGACAGTATTTGAGGAACCGGAAGATATCCGGACTTTTGACGGATTCAAAGATATGCCGGAAACAGAGCTGCGAGAACTTTACAATTCACTTGGCCTGGCGATGACGTTTCAGGATTTTCTTCATATCCAGAAATACTTTTTCGGAGAGGAACACAGAGATCCGACAATGACCGAGATCAGAGTGCTGGATACTTACTGGTCCGATCACTGTCGTCACACGACTTTTTCTACAGAATTGAAGGATATAGTTTTTGATGAAGGAGATTATCGGGAACCTATCGAGAACACTTATAAAGAATATTTGAAAGATCACAGTGAGATTTTCGCAGGGAGAGAGGACAAGTTTGTCTGCCTGATGGATCTTGCCCTGATGGCCATGCGCAGACTGAAAAAAGAAGGAAAGCTGGAAGATCAGGAAGAGTCGGATGAGATTAACGCATGCAGCATTGTTGTGCCGATCCGCGTTGACGGCAAAGAAGAAGAGTGGCTGATTAACTTTAAAAATGAAACCCACAATCATCCTACAGAGATTGAGCCTTTCGGAGGGGCTGCGACCTGTCTTGGAGGCGCGATCCGCGACCCGCTTTCCGGCCGAACATATGTATACCAGGCAATGCGTGTAACCGGCGCGGCAGATCCCACAGGATCAGTCAAAGATACTCTGAAGGGAAAACTCCCGCAGAAAAAACTTGTCCGCGGCGCGGCTCATGGATACAGTTCCTATGGAAACCAGATCGGACTGGCCACCGGGCTTGTTAAAGAGATTTATCATCCGGATTATGTGGCAAAGCGCATGGAAATCGGCGCAGTTCTGGGAGCGGCGCCCAGACGTGCGGTTATCCGTGAAAATTCAGATCCGGGAGATCTTATTATTCTTCTGGGCGGACGGACAGGACGTGACGGATGCGGCGGCGCAACAGGTTCTTCCAAAGTTCATACAGAGGAGTCGATTGAAACCTGCGGTGCAGAAGTTCAAAAGGGAAATCCTCCGACAGAGAGAAAGATTCAGCGCCTTTTCCGGAGAGAGGAAGTCAGCCGTCTGATTAAGAAGTGCAATGATTTCGGTGCAGGCGGAGTCTCTGTCGCAATCGGCGAACTTGCTCCGGGGCTTCGTGTAGAGCTGGATAAAGTGCCGAAGAAATATGCAGGACTTGACGGTACGGAAATTGCGATTTCCGAATCCCAGGAGAGAATGGCTGTTGTCGTTGACCCGAAAGATGCAGATCAGTTTATGAAATATGCGAAGGAAGAAAATCTGGAAGCAACAGAAGTGGCGGTAGTGACACAAGATCCCAGACTTGTGCTTGTATGGAGGGGGAAAGAGATTGTTAATATTTCCCGGGCATTTCTTGATACAAATGGCGCTCATCAGGAGACTTCTGTGGAAGTAGAAATTCCGGAGCATGAGGGCAGTCTGTTTAAGCGGGAAGAAATTCCGGATGTGAAGGGAAAATGGCTTGCAGTCCTGAAGGATCTTAACGTATGCTCCCAGAAAGGACTTGTGGAGATGTTTGACGGTTCTATCGGCGCGGGCTCTGTATTTATGCCCCACGGCGGAAAGTACCAGTTGACGGAGATCCAGGCCATGACAGCCAAGATTCCGGTTCAGAATGGAACAACAGATAGTGTGTCCATGATGAGTTATGGATTTGATCCTTACCTTTCAAGCTGGAGTCCGTACCATGGAGCAGTTTATGCTGTGGTGGAATCGGTGGCGAAGATTGTTGCCGCCGGCGGAGATTATAGAAAGATCCGTTTCACATTCCAGGAGTATTTCCGCAGGATGACAGAGGATCCGAAACGCTGGAGCCAGCCTTTTGCAGCCTTACTCGGAGCATATGCGGCACAGATCGGTTTCGGCCTTCCGTCTATTGGCGGAAAAGACAGCATGTCCGGAACATTCCAGGATATTGATGTACCGCCGACTCTGGTTTCCTTTGCTGTGGATATGGCTCTTCAGCAGGAGATTATTACACCGGAACTGAAGAAGCCGGGTAATAAGCTGATCTGGCTGCGTATTGACAGAGACGTCTATGACCTTCCTGTTTATGATAAGATTATGGAACAGTACGGAAAGTTTACGGAAGACATTCGTGCAGGACGTATTGTTTCCGCATACGCTCTTGACCGTCATGGTGTGATTGCCGGAGTCAGCAAAATGGCGTTTGGAAATAAGATGGGCGTGAAAATTGAACATAATATGGATCCGAGAGATCTGTTTGCTCCAGCGTTTGGTGATCTGATTGCAGAAGTGGAAGACGGACAGGTGGGAAACCTGCAGATCAGCTATACCGTAATCGGTGAAGTTACAGACAGAGACTGTTTTGAATACGGCAATGTGGAAATCCGCATGGATGAGGCCCTGAATGCATGGACTGGAACACTGGAAAAAGTCTTTGCGACAAAGTCAGCGGCAGATTCTGACGAACCGGTGGAGGAAAAACTGTTCCACACATCGGATATACATATCTGCAGCCATAAAATCGGGCAGCCCAGTGTATTTATTCCGGTCTTCCCGGGTACAAACTGTGAATATGACAGTGCACGGGCTTTTGAGCGCGCAGGCGCAAAGGTAATTACAAAAGTATTCCGCAATCTGAATGCCGAAGATATCCGGTCTTCTGTAGAAGAATTCGAACGGAGTATTTCTCAGGCACAGATGATTATGTTCCCGGGAGGATTCAGTGCAGGTGATGAACCCGATGGATCTGCAAAATTCTTTGCTACGGCTTTCCAGAACGCAAAGATCAAGGAAGCTGTGGAGAAGCTTCTGAATGAAAGAGACGGACTTGCTCTCGGTATTTGCAACGGATTCCAGGCACTGATAAAACTCGGGCTTGTTCCTTATGGAAAAATTACAGGTCAGACAGAGGATTCTCCGACGCTGACGTATAATACTATCGGACGGCATATTTCCAAAATGGTATATACCAAAGTTGTCACGGACAAATCTCCATGGCTTATGGAGGCGCAGCTGGGCGGTGTGTACACGAATCCCGCGTCCCACGGAGAAGGACGCTTTGTTGCGGATAAGGAATGGCTTGACCGTCTGTTTGCCAACGGACAGGTTGCGACGCAGTATTGCGATCCGGAAGGAAATATCAGCATGAATGAAGAGTGGAATGTAAACGGATCCTACTGTGCTATAGAAGGAATTACAAGTCCGGACGGACGTATTCTCGGGAAAATGGCTCATTCAGAACGCCGGGATGATTCAGTGGCCATTAATATATACGGGGAACAGGATATGAAAATATTTGAGTCCGGAGTTAAATATTTTAAATAATTGATTTGCCGTGGGAATGAGGGACAGAAAAAATGAGACAGCCGACTGAGATGAAGCAGCTGTCTCATCTGTTTCCCGGCAGAACCGCCGAAGAATCTGTATAACCTGGCTGTTCCGGAATAAAACAACCGTGAAACTCTTGAAAAAAACATAAAAAAATATGTAATAAAAAATAAATAAAAAAAGTGTTGACATTTGGCGGAAGATGATAGTATAATAGCAAAGCGGGTTGAGGACAGAACAGTTTTTAGCCGGCAGAAAGTATGGGGTCTTAGCTCAGCTGGGAGAGCATCTGCCTTACAAGC
>DWZZ01000196.1 GCA_019117305.1 Candidatus Mediterraneibacter merdigallinarum
CGGGAGGAACTGCGTCTTCTGCTGGAAAACGGCGGATATGCGCCCTGCGTAACCACAGATTTTGAGAATGCGGCTGATGAGGCGGCGCAGCTCAGGCCGGATCTTGTTCTGCTGGATATCCTTCTGCCGGATGCCAATGGCCAGTCCATTCTCCGGGACATCCGTTCCAGATCGGATGTCCCTGTGATTATGCTGACAAGCCGCAGTACGGATGCAGATGAGATTATCAGCCGCAGCAGCGGGGCAGACGACTACGTGACGAAACCCTATAATCCCGCACTTCTTCTCCTGCGGATTGAGACTGTCCTCAGAAGGACGGGCGGGCGCGGCAGCGAGGAGGAACTTACCTACCGGGGGATGCGGCTGAATCTTCTGAGAAGTTCTGTCACATATAAGGGAGCTGAGACGGTTCTGTCCCGGAATGAAATGAATATTCTGCACTGTCTTCTGAAAAAGCGGGGAACGATTGTGTCCCGGGATGAGTTGATGGACTATCTGTGGGACCGCAGTGATTTTGTAGATGACAATACGCTGACAGTCAATATCAACCGTCTGAGAAAAAGACTGGAAGGGCTGGGCTTTCCGGATGTGATTGAGACAAGGCGGAAACAGGGGTATATGCTTGTATGAGACCGGGGAAATATATAAAAGACCATATTTATCATATTCTGCTGTGGGCGGCAGGGACTTTTCTGGCGGACGGAACCGTATATCTGTTTGGCGGAAGCTCTGCGCTTCTTGTTTTTCTGACCGTGATTCTGGCAGGCACATGCGGGGCTGTCTTTTATTACGATTTTTCACGGAAACGGCGGTTTTATGATGATCTTCTGGGGAAACTGGAACGTCTTGAGGAAAAATATCTTGTGGCGGAGATGATGAAGGAGCCGGGATTTCTGGAAGGGAAGATTCTCTATCATTCCTATGTGGACATTCTGAAATCCATGAACGACGCCATCGGACGGCATGAACGGGTCAGCGGAGAGTTCCGCCGGTATGTGGAAACCTGGATCCACCAGGTCAAGCTTCCCATTGCAAGCGCAAAGCTTATTCTTCATAATAATCCCGGTGAAACCGGGAGACGTCTGAAGGAACAGCTTTCAAGAATTGAAAATGACGTGGAGCAGGTGCTGTACTACATCCGCAGTGAAGTGCCCCAGAATGATTACAGTATCTCTTCCTGTTCGCTCCGGGAAATCGTGGAGGATACGGTGAGGGAAAATAAGGACAGTCTGATACTGAATCAGTTTTCTGTTTCCGTGGACGTGGGAGAGCAGTACGTGTATACGGACCGGAAATGGCTTGCTTTTATGCTGGGGCAGATCATCAGCAACAGCGTAAAATACTGCCGGGAGGAACAGCGGAAGATCCGCTTTTTTACAGAGGAAGATGCAGAAGGAAATGTAATTCTGTGGACAGAGGATAACGGATGGGGAATTGACAGCGCGGATCTGCCCCGGATATTTGAAAAATCCTTTACCGGGAAAAACGGCAGACGGCTCTCCTCTACCGGAATGGGACTTTATATCTGCAGCAGGCTGTGCGGGGAGCTGGGACACCGGATAACGGCCTGCTCTGAAGCAGGAGAGTATACCAGAATCGGAATTACCTTTGGAACAGGGAGTGCTGAGAAAAGCGGCCGGGAGACTGACGGAAAATAAAGGAAATATAAGAGTATACAGAAGAACGGATCGGTCTTTTGTATGCTCTTTTATTCTACAGGAAAGTCTTCCGGACTGCCGGCAGAAAAATGATGCCTGCAGTATTGCGGCAGCGTGTAAACTTACAGATCTGTAAGTTTATGAAATCCCTTTCAATGGCACGGAAATGCAGGAGAAGATATGCTGTATATAAAGAAAACCGTGTGTACGCACGGGCAGGAAAGGATGGATTGATTATATGAGCGGACTGCTGAGAGTAGAGAATCTCGTAAAATATTACGGGAACAGGTCAAGTCTTACAAAAGCGCTGAATGATATATCCCTGAATGTGGAGGAAGGGGAATTTACGGCAATTATGGGGGCCTCCGGTTCCGGCAAAACTACGCTTCTGAACTGCATCTCCACCATTGACCGGCCCACGGCCGGGCATATCTATATTGACGGGGTGTGTACCTCAAAGCTGAAGCGCAATGCACTGGCGGACTTCCGCAGAGACCGGCTGGGATTTATCTTTCAGGAGTTTAATCTGCTGGATACACTGACAGTTTGTGACAACATTGCCATTGCCCTGCAGATTCAGAAATGCGCGCCGAAAGAAGTGCGGGGAAGGGTGCGGGAAGCGGCAGAAAAGCTGGGAATTGAAGATGTACTGGACAAATATCCCTATCAGATATCCGGCGGGCAGAAGCAGAGGACGGCGGCGGCCCGGGCAATTGTTACACACCCTTCTCTGATTCTTGCCGACGAGCCTACCGGAGCGCTGGATTCCAGAAACGCGCGGCAGCTTCTGGACAGTCTGGAAAAGCTGAACCGGGAGGAAAACGCAGCCATTCTGATGGTAACCCACGACGCATATACAGCCAGTTATTCATCAAGAGTTCTGTTTATCAAAGACGGCAGACTTTTCCATGAGCTGAGGCGGGGAAAAGAGGACAGAAAAGCATTTTTTGAACAGATTATGAATGTGACAGCCCTTATGGGAGGTGATCTGAATTATGCTGTTTAGCCTTTCATTAAAAAATATCAGAAAGAGCATAAAAGATTATTCGATTTACTTTTTTACCCTGCTTCTGGGCGTCTGCATTTTTTATGTGTTCAATGCCATCGGCGACCAGACGGCCATGATGGAATTGTCCGGAACCAAATCCCGTATTGTAAATACTATGAATACCGCGCTTTCCGGCATGAGCGTGGTTGTTTCCCTTATTCTGGGCTTCCTGATCGTCTATGCCAGCCGTTTTCTGATACGCAGGAGAAAGAAGGAACTGGGAATTTATCTCACGCTGGGTATGAGAAGAAGCGCGGTTATCCGGATCCTGCTGACAGAGACGATCCTGATCGGGCTGCTTTCTCTGGGCGCCGGCCTTCTGATCGGCATCGGGCTGTCTCAGTTTATGTCGCTGTTTGTGGCGAATATGTTCGAGGCGGATATGAGCAGGTTTGTGTTTACCATCTCTCTGGCAGCTGTCGGAAAAACGATCTGCTATTTTGTGATTATCTACCTTGTTGTGATTGTTATGAATATTGTGGTTGTGGCCAGATCCCGGCTGATCCGTCTGCTGGTGGCGGAGCGGGTGCAGGAAAAGGTACATCTGAAAAATCCGGCGGTCAGTTTTTTTCTGTTTCTGGCAGCCTGCGGCATGCTTGCTTTCGCGTACTACAATGTGACGGCCAATCAGGAGGCGATGGAGACCCAGGGCGATGTGATGCTTCAGCTTATCCTGGGAATCGCCGGGACCTTTCTGATCTTCTGGTCTGTATCCGGATTTGTCCTGGCAATTGTCAAAAAGATTCCGGGCATATACAACAGACGGCTGAATTCCTTTGTGCTGGGTGAGGTAAGCGCCCGGATCAATACCTCGGCAGCCGCAGGCTCGATTATCTGTCTGCTGCTTTTCGCGACCATCTGTATCCTGTCCGCGGCATTTACTCTGAAAGCGGACAGGGAAAGTCGGATGGAAAATCAGGTTCCTGTGGATGTGTGCATGTGGCGGTCTGTGCCGGAGGGGACAGAGTATGATACAGATGAAAGTGTAAGAGCGGTTCTTGAAGAAAAGGGATTTGATATGGAAGCGCTGGATGTGAGGGGAGAGTTCGTCATATATAAGAGAGCCGAGGCAACCAAGGGTGCGGTAATGGGAAGCTTTATGGAACGTCTGCTGGAACGGGATCCTACATTTCAGGCCATGGCGGAAAATCCGGTGGAGATCATCCGGGCAGGTGATTACAACAGGGCGGCCGGCATCTACGGCTTTGAGCCGGTAAAACTTGGCCCGGATCAGTATGCCGTAAGCTGTGACTATCCTTCCATGCAGGAATTTTTTAATCAGGGACTGATGGAAAACGATACGGTTGAAATATGCGGAAGGACACTGAAAGCGGCGTATCCGGAGTGTGTGGAAGGGTATATACAGATGAGTTATTCCGAGTCCAACATGGGACTTCTTGTAGTGCCGGACGACCTTCCTCTGACGGAACAGGACGTATTTCAGAGCTGTCTGATTTCAGACTATACGCCGGAATATGATAACCGGGATTTTTATTCCTGGATGGATGACGGCGGATTTGAAGAACAGATAAATGCCGGTCTGACAGATACAGAGTACGGCAGCGGACAGGATCAGGGCGCGGTTCAGATCAGTACCAGATCCCGCATTTATGACGACAGCGTCGGCTCCAGCGCGATGGCAGTGTTTATTGCCCTGTATCTGGGATTTGTGTTTATTGTCAGCGGGGCGGCGATTCTTGCTCTGAAAGAAATGTCCGACGCCATAGACAGCAGGGAAAAATATAGAATTCTCAGGCAGCTGGGAGCGGGAGAGAAGGAAGTGAACCGGGCGCTGGTGATCCAGATGGGTATATTTTTCGGCTTTCCGCTTCTTCTGGCAGCGGTGCATTCTATTTTCGGCATTCAGGTCAGCTATACCATGCTGGGAATCTATGCCTCTGTGGACTCCCTGCCGCCTCTGATTATTGCGGCAGTGCTGATCGGGATCCTGTATGGAGGATATTTTGCAGTATCGTATCTGTGCTGCAGGCGGGTGATCGGAGAGTAGTTTACTGCCTGCTGTTATTCTGGCAGTAGAGAAGAAGTATTCAGAAAAAGAGAAAACAGAGCTCTTTTATAAAGTTGTATTGCTTTTTGCGAACAAAAGCAATACAACTTTTTATTTTTCTCCAAAAACTTAAAAAAAATTTTATAAATACTGCGAATTGTATTGAAAGTTGTTTTGTTATATAGTGTAATAGTAGACAGAATATCTTCTTTAATCAGAGGGGAGTGGAAAGCCGGATATGCAGAAAAAATATGAGACAGTTGTATTCTGGGTGCTTGATGAAATTGAAAGCGGAAATTTAAGCTACGGCGACCGGCTTCCTTCTGAAAAGGATCTGATGGAAAAGTTTCAGGTAAGCCGACAGACGATCCGCAGAGCGCTGGAAGTTCTGACGGAAAAGGGAACCGTTGAGGGACGAAGGGGGAGCGGCACTTACGTGGCGGTCAACCGGAGACGGCGCGAACGGAGGGAAATCCGGATCGCAGTAATGCCTACTTATGTGGACACCTATATATTTCCGTCCATTATAAGAGGGATTGAGTCGGTGTTTTCCAGAGAGGGATGCACGCTTCAGCTTTCTGTGACCAACAATACAGTGGAGCGGGAGCGGATGTTTTTAAAAGAATTCCTTAACACTCAGTCCGTTGACGGCGTTATAGCGGAAACGGTAAAAAGCGGACTCCCAAGTCCGAATCTGGAACTATATGACAGCCTTGAGAAGTCCGGAATTCCGGTTCTGTTTATTAACAGCTTTTACAGTGAGCTTAATATCCCGCATATCAGTCTGAACGACAGAAAAGCCGGATATGCTGCCACAAAACACCTTCTGGACTGCGGACATACACGGGTGGGAGGCATCTTCAAGGCGGATGACGGTCAGGGACATCTTCGTTATGCAGGGTATACAGACGCTCTGATGGAACGGGACATAAAGGTCCGGGGCGGCAAGATCATATGGATGGATTCCGAGGAAATCCGTGATATGGAAGAAGACGGAAGCCGGATTCTGAAACGGCTGAAAGGCTGCACAGCCTGCGTCTGCTACAATGACGAGATCGCAAACCATCTGGTAGATATTCTTACAAAAGCAGGACTGCGGGTTCCGAGAGATATCTCTATCGTAGGAATTGATAATTCCAGCCTGGCACAGTTCTGCAGCGTACCGCTTACTTCGGTACGCAACCCGGTGGAAGAGCTGGGGCGCGCGGCGGCGGAATGCATGGTCGCGAAGATCTGCAGGAATCAGGAGATGAAAACCGAAGAATTCGAGCCGGAACTTGTGATGCGCAATTCTGTCCGGGTGATCAGCGAGGTATCCTGACAGAGATAATCAGTTCTGATAAAAACACCGGAAAAGAAACGGTGTTTAAAAATAGAAAGGAGACAAAAATTATGCTGGAACAATTAAAAAAAGAAGTGTATGAGGCAAACATGCTGCTTCCCAGGTACAACCTGGTAACATTTACCTGGGGAAATGTCAGCGGAATCGACAGGGAGTCAGGACTCTTTGTTATCAAGCCGAGCGGTGTGGAGTACGATCTTCTCAAACCGGAGGACATGGTTGTTATGGATCTTCAGGGAAATAAGGTAGAGGGAAGATATAATCCGTCTTCTGACACACCGACTCATCTGGTGCTGTACAATCGTTTCAAAGATATCGGCGGTGTGGTTCATACACATTCAGCATGGGCTACAAGCTGGGCTCAGGCAGGCCGGGATATCCCATGCTACGGAACAACACACGCAGATTATATTTACGGCGAGATCCCCTGTGTGCGCAATCTGACAAAAGACGAGATCGAGGAAGCTTATGAGAAAAACACAGGTGTTCTGATTGCGGATGAATTTGAGGCAAGGAAGAAAGATCCCATAGCCGTACCGGCAGTACTGTGCAAAAATCACGGTGTATTTACATGGGGCAAAGACGCTCATGAAGCAGTTCACAACGCAGTTGTGGCAGAAGAAGTAGCAAAGATGGCTGCAAGATGCGAGATGATCAATCCGAATGTAACGCCGGCTCCCCAGGAGCTTCAGGATAAGCATTATTACAGAAAACACGGAGCAAATGCTTACTACGGACAGAACAACAACTAGTGCTGCGCCGCAGGTAACAGGGACAGTTTATTTGTTCCGGATTATAAAGAAGTCAAAACAGGAGGAAAACAAACATGCTGAAACAAAAAGAGTACAAATTCTGGTTCTGCACAGGTTCTCAGGACTTATACGGAGATGAGTGCCTTGCACACGTTGCCGAACATTCAAAAATTATTGTTGAAAAGCTCAATGAGTCCGGTCTGCTTCCCTATGAAGTAGTCTGGAAGCCGACACTGATTACAAATGAGCTGATCAGAAAGACATTCAACGAGGCAAATATGGATGAGAACTGCGCAGGCGTTATTACATGGATGCACACATTCTCACCGGCAAAATCCTGGATTCTCGGCCTCCAGGAATACAGAAAACCGCTGCTTCATCTGCACACTCAGTTCAATCAGGAGATTCCGTATGACACTATTGATATGGACTTTATGAACGAGAACCAGTCCGCTCACGGCGATCGTGAGTACGGCCATATCTTCAGCCGTCTTGGAATTGAGCGCAAGATTGTTGTGGGGCACTGGACAGATGAAAATGTACAGAAGAAAATTGCATCCTGGATGCGCACTGCTGTAGGTATTATCGAGAGCAGTCATGTGCGTGTCATGAGAATTGCAGATAACATGAGAAATGTTGCTGTAACAGAAGGCGACAAGGTAGAAGCTCAGATCAAATTCGGATGGGAGATCGACGCATATCCGGTTAACGAGATCGCAGAGGCGGTTGAGGCAGTCAGCGAAAGCGATGTGAAAGCGCTGGTTGACGAATATTATGACAGTTATGAAATTCTTCTTGAAGGAAGAGATGCAGACGAGTTCAGAAAACATGTGGCAGTTCAGGCACAGATCGAGATCGGATTCGAGCGTTTCCTGGAGGAGAAAGACTACCAGGCAATCGTAACACACTTCGGTGATCTGGGCAGCTTAAAGCAGCTTCCGGGACTTGCAATCCAGAGACTGATGCAGAAAGGCTACGGCTTCGGCGGTGAGGGCGACTGGAAGACAGCAGCTATGGTCCGCATTATGAAGATCATGACACAGGGCATGAAGGATGCAAAAGGAACATCCTTTATGGAAGACTATACATACAATCTGGTACCGGGCAAGGAAGGAATCCTTCAGGCTCACATGCTTGAGGTGTGCCCGACAATTTCCGACGGCCCTATCAGCATTAAAGTAAATCCGCTTTCCATGGGAGACAGAGAAGACCCGGCAAGACTGGTATTTACAGCAAAAGAAGGTCCGGCAGTTGCTACATCTCTCATTGACCTTGGAGACAGATTCCGCCTGATCATCAATGACGTAAACTGCAAGAAGACAGAAAAACCGATGCCGAAGCTTCCGGTCGCGACAGCATTCTGGACACCGGAGCCGAATCTGCAGACAGGCGCGGAGGCGTGGATCCTCTGCGGCGGAGCTCATCACACAGCGTTCTCCTATGACCTGACATCTGAGCAGATGGGAGACTGGGCAGCAGCTATGGGTATCGAAGCTGTTTACATTGATAAAGACACAACTATCCGCAACCTGAAGAATGAGCTGAGGTGGAACAGCATTGCATTCAGAAAATAGTTAGCGGTTTACAACCCGCCTGTCCGACTGTATAATAACAAAAGAGGCGGTGCCGGATTTTGTGGCACCGCCATACAAAACAGTCGGAAAAGGAGCAGAAATCATGAGTATAAAAATTGGTATTGCAGGCTATGGAAATCTTGGAAGAGGCGTGGAGTGCGCCATAAAGCAGAATCCGGATATGGAGCTTGCGGCAGTATTTACCCGCAGAAATCCGGAGAGTGTGCAGATTCTCACGGAGGGTGTTCCGGTGTGCCGGATAGAGGATGCAGGAGAATGGAAAGACAGGATTGATGTTATGATCCTCTGCGGGGGAAGCGCTACAGACCTTCCGCAACAGACCCCTGCCTTAGCAAAGATGTTTAACGTGATTGACAGTTTTGATACCCATGCAAAAATACCGGAGCACTATGCAAATGTTGACGCGGCGGCAAAAGAGGGCGGAAAAGTGAGCATCATTTCCGTGGGCTGGGATCCGGGAATGTTTTCCCTGAACAGACTTTATGCCAACGCGATTCTTCCGGATGGAAAAGATTACACATTCTGGGGCAAAGGAGTCAGCCAGGGACACTCTGACGCCGTGCGCCGGGTGGAAGGCGTAAAGGATGCCAGACAGTATACGATTCCTGTAGAGTCATCGCTTGAGGCGGTCCGCGAGGGAAAGAATCCGGAGCTTACCACAAGAGAAAAGCACACAAGGGAGTGCTTTGTCGTGCTGGAAGAAGGCGCGGATGCGGCAAAAGTAGAGGAAGAGATCAAGAACATGCCGAATTATTTCTCGGATTATGACACTACCGTACATTTTATCAGTGAAGAAGAACTGCAGAAAAATCACAGCGGAATTCCTCACGGCGGCTTTGTCTTAAGAAGCGGAAAAACCGGCTGGAACGGAGAAAACAGTCATCTGATCGAGTACAGCCTGAAGCTGGATTCCAATCCGGAGTTTACCTCTTCTGTTCTTGCGGCATATGCCAGAGCAGCCTACAGACTATCCTGTGAGGGTGTATCCGGATGCAGAACAGTGTTTGACATTGCACCGGCTTATCTGAGCGAAAAGAGCGGGGAAGAATTAAGAAAGATGATGCTGTAACAGCGGCATCTCTCCCTTGCGGAACAGTCGCGGCTGTTCCGGAGGAAATAAAAGCTGTTTTTAACAGAGCGAAATAAAAGGAGGAAACAAAGATGCGCAGTATTGAAGAAATCAAAGAAGCCATCAGCACAGGAAAGGCATGTCTTGGAATCGAGTTCGGCTCAACAAGAATCAAAGCGGTGCTGATTGATGTGGACAAGGCTCCCATTGCTTCCGGAACCTATGACTGGGAAAACAGATATGAAAACCATATCTGGACATACAGCGAGGAGGATATCTGGAACGGCCTGCAGGGATGCTACCAGGATCTGACGAAAGATGTGGAAGAAAAATACGGCGAGAAGATTACAAAGCTTGCAGGTATCGGATTCAGTGCAATGATGCACGGATATCTGGCATTTGATGAGAAGGGAGATATGCTTGTGCCCTTCCGTACATGGAGAAACACAATTACAGGAGAGGCGTCTGAAAAACTTTCAGAGCTGTTCCAGTATCACATTCCGCAGCGCTGGAGCATCGCGCATCTTTATCAGGCAATCCTGAACGGCGAAGATCATGTGAAAGATGTCCGCTTCATTACGACACTGGCAGGATACATTCACTGGAAACTGACGGGCGAGAAAGTACTTGGAAACGGCGACGCTTCCGGTATATTCCCGATGGATGTGAAAGCAAAAGACTATGACAGCGCTATGATCGAGAAGTTTGACAATCTTGTGGCTGACAAGGGATATCCGTGGAAACTGAAAGACATTCTGCCGAAATCTCTTCTCGCGGGAGAAAATGCAGGATACCTGACGGAAGAAGGAGCAAAACTTCTTGATATATCAGGAGCACTGGAGGCAGGCGTTCCGCTGTGCCCGCCGGAAGGTGACGCGGGAACCGGTATGACGGCTACAAACAGTGTTGCTGTAAGAACCGGAAACGTATCTGCGGGAACCAGTGTATTTGCAATGGCAGTTCTTGAAAAAGATCTGACAAAACCGTACGAGGAAATCGACCTTGTTACAACTCCGTCAGGCGATCTGGTAGCAATGGTTCACTGCAATAACTGTACATCAGACCTGAATGCGTGGGTTGGTCTTTTCAAAGAATATACAGAGTGCCTGGGAATCGAGCCGGACATGAACAAGATCTTTTCAACCCTGTACAACAAGGCGCTTGAAGGAGACGCTGACTGCGGCGGCCTTCTGGCATACAACTACTTCTCAGGAGAGCATATTACAGGATTTGAGGAAGGACGTCCGCTCTTCGTGCGCTCACCTGAGAGCAAATTTAACCTGGCAAACTTTATGAGAGTACATCTGTATACATCTCTCGGCGCTCTTAAGACAGGTATGGATATCCTTCTTAAGAAAGAACATATAAAACTGGACAAGATGCTGGGACATGGCGGTCTGTTCAAGACAAAAGGTGTCGGACAGAGAATCCTTGCAGGCGCTATTGACACTCCGGTTTACGTTATGGAAACAGCCGGCGAGGGCGGCGCATGGGGAATTGCTTTGCTGGCGGATTACATGGTAAATAAGGCAGACGGCGAGAGCCTGACTGACTACCTTGACAATAAGGTGTTCCACGATGCAGTAGGTTCCGGAATGGATCCGGTACCCGAAGATGTGGAAGGATATGAGAAGTTCATGGAAAACTACAGAAAAGGTCTTGCAATTG
>DWZZ01000197.1 GCA_019117305.1 Candidatus Mediterraneibacter merdigallinarum
GGTTTGTGTCTGCTGTCCGGAAATTCCCTTCGGCAAATCCGAATTGACTCAGCAGAGAAAAAGCTCCAGTACAAATACTACTCCGCAGCAGATCGCGGCCACCGGCAGCAGTCCGGCTCCCAGCCAGGCTGCCGCAATTCCTGCCGCCAGCGCGGCGGCCCCGGCCACAGGAGACTGTGTGGCAGTAAGGATGGCGGGAAATGTCATAACCGCAAGCGTAACGTAAGGCACATAATGAAGAAAAGACTGAAGAAAGCGGTTTTTAATCGGTTTCCGGATCAGAGTCAGCGGCAGGGCCCGGATCGCGTAAGTAACAGCCGCCATGATAAAAATATAAATGTAATTACTGTATCTCATCAGACTTCTCCTCTTCTGTAAGTTTTACCGGACGGATCACGGCGGCCGCGGCCGAAATCACCAGGGTCAGGATAATGGTTCTTGTTCCCGAGGAAAGGGAAGAGACAACGGGCAGGTGTTCCGAAGCAAAGCTTAATACAAAGCTGACTACAATGAGCACGCCGATGATCTTTTCCTTTCTGGCCGGGGGAACGATAACAGCCAGAAACATGCCGTACAGAGCCACGCTCAGTGCGCTTACCGCTCTGAGAGGCAGAATATTTCCGGCCACAATGCCCAGAACGGTTCCCAGCGCCCAGCAGGGCGAAGCGATCAGGATCGCGCCGTACATGTAATACGGATTCAGGTACCCGCCTCTGGCAATGGAGATTCCGAAGATTTCGTCTGTAATGGCAAAGGCGGCCAGGAGCCGGTGGCGCAGAGGCGTCCCGGGAGAAAATTTCTGGCTGAGAGAACAGCTCATCAGCAGGTACCGGCCGTTGGTGATCAGCATAATAAGCAGAAGCTCCGTAATGGCGGCTCCGGTGGATATGGCCATGAAGCAGGCGTATTCACCGGCAGAGGCATTGGTCGTGATACTTGCCAGAAATCCCTGAAAAGGAGTCAGGCCCGCCGCCTGTGCCGCAATGCCCAGAGAAAAGGAAACAGCAAGATAGCCCAGCGCAATGGGAATGCCGTCCCGCAGCCCTTCCTGCAGAGCATGCAGATTAATATGTTTGTTTTGTGTATGAATGGAATTCATGATCATTCTCCTGATTTTCTGATATGTGGGAATAAAACCCGAACGAAACGATTTTACCACGTTTTCCGGGGGCTGTACACAGAAAGTACACAAAATAGTCTGTCTCTGCATGAGACTATACAGAGTGGTGAAGAATAACAATTCAGCCTGGCGGCAGTACCTGCATGTATTGAGCATGAAAATGACCGCTGCGGTACAGTTGAAACAGGGGAGATCGGATTTTCGGAGGTAGGGAAGCAAGGGGAGTTACGGTTGAAATGGGAGAAATCGAATTTTGAGCGGTAGTAAAGATGGGGAAACTACGGTTGAAATGGGAGAAATTGAATTTTGAGCGGTAGTAAAGATGGGGAAACTACGGTTGAAACAGGAGAAATTGAATTTTGAGCGGTAGTGAAGAGGGGGATACTACGGTTGAAATGGGGAATATCGGATTTTGAGCGGTAGGAAGGAGCGAGAAACTACGGTTGAAATAAGGATTATCACATTTCAACCGTACAAGAGCCTGCATTCATACAGTTTCAGCAGCGGCGGCAGCTCCGAAGCAGGACATTTCGGCTGTGTATGTATTGCCAAAAAACAGCGAAACGAAGAGCAGGAGTCATGACTTCAGAAGTCTGTTGCCCGCAATACTTCAGAAGTGTTATAATGAATCTGGATTCAGCGCAGCGTGGGCCTTTACGGCCGGCGCGGCGCTGAGGATAAATGTTAATTTACAGAAAGAGCGTATTTGACATAAAAGAGGAGAATTGCAACGATGATTACAGTAAATGCAATGGGTGACGCATGTCCCATACCAGTTATTAAGACGAAGAAGGCCCTGGAAGAGAACAAAGGGCAGGATGCAGTAGAAGTGCTGGTGGACAATGAGACAGCAGTAAAAAATGTAACCAAGATGGCAGAGAGCCTGGGGGCTTCTGTTACACAGGAAAAGAAGAGCGAGGGCGAGTACCGGATTCTGATTCAGCCGTCGAAGGACGGTTCCGGAAAAGCAGAGGAAAGCGCGCAAGAAACGGAAATCTGCTGTGAGGAATGTGCGACAGATAAGGGAACCGTTGTGGCGGTCTCTTCTGACCGGATGGGAGATGGAGACGACGAACTGGGCCGGATTCTTATGAAAAGTTTCCTGTTTGCCGTAACACAGCTGGATAAGCTTCCGGAGACGATTCTCTTTTATAACGGAGGCGCGAAGCTGACAGTGGAAGGCTCCGAGTCTCTGGAAGATCTGAAGAAAATGGAGGAGCAGGGGACTGTAATTATGACCTGCGGAACCTGCCTTGATTTTTATGGAATAAAGGATAAACTGGCAGTGGGAACAGTCACAAATATGTACAGCATTGTGGAAACACTGCAGAATGCAGGGAAAGTTATCCGTCCTTAAAGACAAGACAGGACGAATAATTTATTCTGAAGAAAGGAGGTGTACGGGCATGTATAAAGAGATCCATCTGACACAGATGACAAAGACCGCCGGATGAGCGGCGAAAATAGGTCCTGAGACCCTTGCCCAGGTTCTGGGCAAGCTGCCGGAATTCACAGACGAGCGTCTGCTCGTCGGAGTCGAGACATCAGATGATGCAGCAATTTACAAAATATCGGATGACACTGCGATTATACAGACACTGGACTTTTTCACCCCGGTGGTGGATGATCCGTACACCTTTGGCCAGATCGCGGCGGCCAATGCCCTCAGTGATGTGTACGCTATGGGCGGCGAGCCGAAGATTGCTCTTAATATTGTATGCTTCCCGAACTGTCTGGATCCGGAGATTCTGTCAGAGATTCTCAGAGGCGGAGCGGACAAGGTACTGGAAGCGGGAGCGATTCTGTGCGGAGGACATTCTGTTCAGGATGACGAACCGAAGTATGGCCTGTCGGTAACCGGATTTGTCCATCCGGACCGGATATACCGGAACTACGGATGCAGGCCCGGAGATGTGCTGATCCTGACCAAACAGATCGGAAGCGGAGTGGTGAATACCGCGGTGAAAGCGCAGATGGTTTCCCCGGAGGCGGAAAAAGAAGCAGTTCGTGTTATGTCCTCCCTGAATAAAAAGGCAAAACAGGCTGCGGAAAATATTACCGTACATGCCTGCACAGATGTGACAGGATTCGGCCTGCTGGGGCACTGCATGGAGATGGCAAGAGCCAGCAGCGTGACTTTTGAGATTCATACCCAGGATGTGGCCTATATGAAAGAGGCGCCGGATTATGCCCGTATGGGACTCGTGCCGGGAGGAGCGTACCGGAACAGAGAGTATGCAGGGGACGGCCTGGATACAGGAAATGTGGAGGAGGTATGGATTGACCTGCTCTGCGATCCCCAGACTTCCGGAGGCCTTCTGTTCAGTGTGCCTGAAGAGGAAGGAGAAGAGTTTCTCCGCAGTCTTGAACAGGCCGGGCTGGAAACCGAAGTTTCCGTCATCGGGCGTGTTCTGGAAAAGCAGGATGTGTTTGTCCGACTGGTGTAGCAGAAGAATGCAGTTCTGCCCGGTATTACTGACAGGTATTTCGGATATTGTCAGTGGGACGGGAGCAGACTGTATGCGGCAGGCAGATATGCCGCTGTATAAAGCTGTGATAATGTGATAACGGCAGAGAGATATGGAAAAAGTCTCTCTGCCGTTTTCTGTCTTTGTCCGGCTTCGGACGGAGAAGAAACACCGCCGTCATTCTGAGCGGCGGACAAACAGGTGAGAACAGGAGAAACACAGATTGAATAAGAATGAAATGTATCGCATGATACCGAAGACAGATATTCTGCTAAAAGAAAAAGAGATACAGGAACTTGCAGACAAGTATGGACGTCAGGCTGTTGTCGGAATTCTCCAGGAGATTCTGCAGGAACTGCGGGAGAAGGCAGCAGAACTGGCGGACGGGGGCAGAGAAGAAGAAGGGGCGGAAGTAATCGGGCAGACGATTCAGCAGCTTCCCGGCCGGGTACATGAACGGCTGGAACAACTGTTCCGGCCGGAAATGATTTCCGTGGTAAATGGTACCGGGATCATTCTGCACACAGGTCTGGGAAGAGCGCCGCTGGGAGAACAGGCAGGCCTCCGGGGCGGGAAAATCACGGGAACATACACCAACCTGGAACTGGATCTGAACACGGGAGAACGGGGAGAACGGTGCGCCCATTTTGAGCGGCTGCTCTGCCGGATTACCGGGGCAGAGGCTGCTCTTGCGGTGAATAATAACGCCGCCGCCGTGCTTCTGATTCTGACCGCTCTCGCCAGGGGAGGCGAGGCGGCTGTATCCAGAGGCGAGCTGGTGGAGATCGGCGGAAAATTCCGTATTCCCGATGTAATGGAACAAAGCGGCACCAGACTCAGAGAGGTGGGAACAACCAACCGGACCCGGCTTTCTGATTATGAAAATGCCATTAATGAAGAGACAAAAGTACTTCTGAAAGTGCATACAAGCAATTACCGGATTGTAGGATTTACAGAGTCCGTTCCCCTGGAGGATCTGTGTGCTCTGGGAAAACAGAGAGACATCTGCGTGGTGCAGGATCTGGGAAGCGGTGTGCTGGTGGATCTGAGCCGGTACGGCCTTCGGGGAGAGCCCACCGTGCAGGCGTCTGTATCTGCCGGAGCCGATGTGGTCTGCTTCAGCGGGGACAAACTGCTGGGAGGCCCTCAGGCCGGAATTATTGTGGGAAAAAAATGTTTTCTGGACCGGATGAGAAAACATCCGCTGGCCAGAGCGCTGCGGATTGACAAGTTTACGGCCGCGGCACTGGAGCAGGTGCTGCTGGAATACCTGAATCCGGACGGGGCGGTCCGGCGGATTCCCGTGCTTCGGATGCTGACCCGGCCGGCGGAAGAAGTGCGGCAGGAGGCGGAAATACTGGCAGATGAGATCAGGAAAAAGAGAAGAGAAAAGTACGGTGAGAAATGCAGGGAAATACCGGTACAGGTTACTGTGGAGCCTTGCACATCCAGAGCCGGAGGAGGCGCCCTGCCGGAGGAGGAGATCGGCAGTTTCGCCCTGTGCGTCCGGCCGGGAAAGATCACCGGGAAGAGTGCAGGGCAAATTACCGGGAAGAACGCAGGACAGATCAGTGCGGCGGAGCTCCAGAGAAGACTGAGAACCCTGCCGGTTCCGGTGCTGGGAAGAATCGTCCGGGACCGGTTCCTGGTGGATATGCGGACGGTAAGCGACACAGAGCGGGAATATCTGGCTGAATTGTTTTCCGGGGAAGAACTGTTTTCTCCCGGAACATTCCGGGCGCCGGATGGAATGGAACAGAAAGCAGAACCGGAGAAAGGAAGCGGTCTATGAAGCATTTTGTAATCGGCACAGCAGGCCATATTGACCACGGCAAGACCGCTCTGATCACGGCACTGACCGGACAGGATACAGACCGTCTGCCGGAGGAGAAGCAGAGGGGGATTACAACAGATCTGGGCTTTGCTTCCTTTGATCTGGGTGACGGAACCCGGGCCGGAATCATTGATGTCCCCGGTCATGAAAAATTTATCCACAACATGACGGCGGGTGTGGCCGGAATGGATCTGGTGCTTCTTGTGATTGCCGCCGATGAGGGCATTATGCCCCAGACCCGGGAACATATGGATATTCTGAAGATTCTGGGAGTGAAAAATTATATTATTGTTCTGAATAAATGTGATCTGGCGGATGAAGAATGGCTGGAGATGGTGGAGGAAGAAATCCGGAAGGAGCAGCAGGAAAACGGGCTGGGTGATGTGCCGGTTGTACGGGTTTCCGCCCGTACAGGACAGGGAATTGACGAGCTGAAAAGCCGGATCCGCGCCTATGCCGGGAAAACGGAGGAAGAAAAGCCGGATGAGGCGCGGAAAAAGGAGGCGCCGGCCCGTCTTCCGGCGGACCGGGTGTTTACGGTTCAGGGGTTCGGAACGGTGGTGACCGGAACCATGCTGGAAGGGCAGATTGAGAAAGGTCAGGAGCTGACTGTATTTCCGGAAGGAAAAACATGCCGGGTGCGGGGCATACAGGTCTATGGAAAAGAGGAGGATATCTGTGAGGCCGGACAGCGGGCGGCGCTGAATCTGGCCGGGATTGAGAAAGAGGAAATCCGCAGGGGCTGTGTGCTGGCGCCTGCGGGAAGCCTGAAAACCGGCAGGGGAATCAACGTCAGGATTAAGCTCCTGGAACAGGGACAGAGAATTGTGAAAAATCAGAGCCGGCTTCATTTTTACAGCGGCACGTCCCAGATGCTTTGCAGAGTGGTGCTCCTGGATACGGATCAGCTCCTGCCGGGAGAAGAAGGGTACGCCTGTCTCCGGCTGGATGCCGATGCGGCGTTCAGACGGGGAGACCGGTTTGTCCTGCGCTTTTATTCTCCGCTGGAGACCATTGGCGGAGGCATTGTGCTGGAGACAGACAGGCCCAGGGAAAAGCGTTTCCGGAGAGAAACGCTGGAGCGGCTGCGAAGAAAAGAGACAGCCGGGCCCAAAGAACTGGCGGATCTTCTGACAGAAGAGCGGGGAGCGGATCTGACGGATCTGACCGGACTTTCCGCTGAACTGGGAGTTTCGGAAGAGACGGCGGGCCGGATTATGACGGACCTGACAGAGACGGGGGCGGTATACGGCCTGGATGTAAACGGGACAGAATATTTTCTGCACCGGAAGGCAGAATCCCGGATCCGGAAGGAAGTTCTGGAGGAAATATACCGGTATCTGAAACAGTACCCTTACCGGCTGGGAATGCCGGAGGCACAGCTGCAGTCCGGAGCGCCGGGCAGACTGAAAAAAGCGGCGGACGCTTATATCAGCCGGCTTGTGCAGCGGCATATACTGGACAGTGTTGACTGCGGCAGGATCCGGACGGCGGAGACGCTGTCCTGGAAGCCGGGAGGCAGACTGATTGCTCCTGCAGGGTATGAGCCGCAGGAAGATGCGGCATACCGGAAAGTGTATACTGTATTTTCCAAAGCGGCAGAGAAGGCGGGCTACCATTTCTTAAGTCTCAGGGAACTGAATTCTGAAGTCGGGGAGAAAGGCAGAGCGGATGCCCGCAGCGCAGGGAGCCGGGAGACGGAAGAGGACATCATGGAGATCCTGCGGCTTCTGGAACTTCAGGGGAAAATCCTGTATCTGTCGGGGGACTTCTATACACTTCCGGAGCTGATGGAACAGGCTGTGAGAAAAATAAGAGAGGCCCTTGACCGGGAAGGAAAAATAACGATTTCTCAGGTATGCGGCCTGCTTGATACCAGCCGGAAAAATGCCAGACTGATTCTGGAATATACGGACCGGAGGGGCATTACAAAAAAGGAAAAAGCAGAGAGTGAGAGGGTGAAAGCATAGATGAATCTGAAGCAGCTGGAAGCATTTGCAGGGGTGGCTGAGACGAAAAGTTTTTCGCTGACGGCGAAACAGCTTTTCCTCACACAGCCTACGGTAAGCGCGCATATTGCGTCGCTGGAAAAGGAACTGAATACCTGTCTGTTTGTACGCAGCACAAAGGGAGTCGCTCTCTCGGATGACGGAAAGGAGCTGTACGCCTATGCGGAACAGATGCTGGAACTGGAGAAGAAGATCCGGGAGCGTTTCGGTCAGAACGGAAGATTTGCCGGGGGAGTTCTGCGCATTGCGGCGTCCACAATTCCGTCCCAGTACCTTCTGCCGGACATTATGGTTCGGTTCCGGAAAACTTATCCGGGAGAGAAGTTGAAGGTATTCGAGACAGACAGTGCAGGAGTGGCGGAGATGATCGCTTCCCACAGGGCCGATGTGGGACTGGCGGGCATGAAAATCGACAAAGGAAACTGCACCTATGTTCCTATTTATCAGGATGAACTTGTGGTAATTACTCCTGCTTTTGAGAAATACAGGGCAAAAGGAGCGGACGCAGCAGCCGGATGGCTGAAGGAAGAGCCGGTTATTCTGCGGGAAGAAGGTTCGGGAACAAGACAGGAGGCACGGAAGATTCTGCAGCAGATGGGAATGGACATGAATGAGCTGAATGTGGCCGCTATTATGGAAAACCAGGAGACGATCAAACGTTCTGTGGAAAATGGTATGGGGATTTCCATTCTGTCTGACCTTGCTGTCAGAGACGCAGTGGACGCAGGAAGGCTTCTTGCCTTTCCGCTGGGAAAAACAGGGGGAAAAAGAGATATCAGCCTGGTGTTTGACGAGAGCTATCCGTCTCTGCCCGGGGCTGATAAATTTATCCGGACTGTAAAAGAAATTTATCTTTCGGATACAGTACAGACAGGATAATTGATTTATAGATTATATCTATAAGCGATCTGCAGTTATCGTGCTTTTCGATTAGACTGTCGGTGTAAAAAACACGTATACTTAGATACAGGAAGAGGCGTAAAAACCTCTTTATCATCACGGAAAGGAAGGGCAGGAAACATGATCTACATGGATAACGCGGCAACTACAATCCACAAGCCGGAGCCGGTAAAAGCGGCGGTTCTTGCGGCAATGGATTCTTTCGGAAACGCAGGGCGGGGCGCGTCGGAACCGGCGCTGAACGCATCACGTGTAATTTATGAGACAAGAGAAAAGCTTGCCCGGTTTTTTCACGGGGAAGATGCCTCCCGTATTGTGTTTACCGCCAATTCCACGGAGAGTCTGAACATTGCCATAAAGGGACTTTTTTCTTCGGGCGATCATGTGATTACAACAGTGCTGGAACACAATTCAGTGCTCCGGCCCCTGTATGAATGCCGGGAAAGAGGCGTGGAACTTACCATTCTTGACTGTGATGAAAAGGGAAATATCTCATATGAGGAAATGGAAGCTGCAGTAAAGGATAATACAAAAGCCGTTGTCTGTACCCATGCATCTAATCTGACCGGAAATATGATCGACCTGGAACGGGTGGGAGAGATTACCCGCAGAAAGGGAATTCTGCTTGTGGCGGACGCGTCCCAGACGGCGGGCGTCTATCCTGTGGATGTGCAGAAAATGGGAATTGATGTGCTCTGCTTTACCGGACATAAAGGAATGCTGGGGCCCCAGGGCACAGGAGGCATGTATGTGCGGCCGGGCGTCGTTATCCGGCCTCTCCTTTCCGGAGGAAGCGGCGTGGATACATACAATCCCCGTCATCCGGATCTTATGCCTGCGGCCCTTGAGGCAGGCACCCTGAACGGGCACGGCATTGCCGGACTGGGCGCGGCGGTTTCCTGGCTGGAAGAGAAGGGCCCGGATGTGCTGCGTGAAACTGAACTCAGCAGAATGCGGCAGTTTTATGAAGGTGTTTCCCGGATCCCCGGAGTGACGGTATACGGAGACTTTTCCGCGGACATGCGGTGTCCCATTGTGTCGCTGAATATCGGGGATTATGACTCTTCGGAAGTCAGTGATGAGCTGAGTGTGACATACGGCATTGTGACAAGGCCCGGCGCCCACTGTGCGCCGCTGATGCATCGGGCGCTGAGGACAATCGGCCAGGGCGCGGTAAGATTCAGTTTTTCTCACTACAATACGGAAGAAGAAGTCGAAACAGCCGTACAGGCGATAAAGGAATTAGTAAACGACCAATGACGGAGGGAAAAACAATGAATTTATCTGACTCAAAGAAGAAACTGGCCTTTGCCGGCATCGTCTGCGGCCTTGTGGCCGTATGTCTGGCCTGGTTCGGCAATCCGGCTAACATGGCATTCTGCATTGCCTGCTTTATCCGCGATACCGCGGGAGCACTGGGACTGCACTCTGCAGAAGCGGTTCAGTATGCAAGACCGGAAATTATGGGACTGGTGCTGGGCTCCTTTCTTATTTCAGTGGCTACAAAAGAGTACCGTTCCACAGCAGGCTCATCGCCAGCAGTGCGTTTTATCCTGGGAATGATCCTTGCCATCGGCTCTCTGGTATTTCTGGGATGCCCGCTGCGCATGATTATCCGCATGTCTGCAGGGGATCTGAACGCCTGGGTTGCCCTGATCGGCTTCATCCTGGGTGTTGGCACCGGAGTATTTGCACTGAGGAAAGGCTTCAGCCTGGGACGGGCACATCTGACCAACCGTGTCAGCGGCGGCGTGCTTCCGGCGCTGATGCTTGGCATTCTGGTACTGGCTGTAGCGACGCCTCTGCTTAAGAGCAGCACAAGCGGCCCGGGAAGTATGCACGCGCCCCTTCTTCTGGCGCTTGCAGGCGGACTGATCTTCGGCGCGTTTGCCCAGAAATCCAGAATGTGTCTGGCAGGAAGTATCCGTGACGTGATCCTGATGAAAAATTTTGACCTGCTGACCATTATCGGCGGATTTTTCGTAGTAATGCTGATCTACAACATTGCCACAGGCAACTTTACTTTCGCGTTTGACACGCCGGGAATTATCGCTCACTCCGAGCACCTGTGGAATATCTTGGGCATGTACGCGGCAGGATTCGCTGCAGTGCTTGCAGGCGGATGCCCTCTGCGCCAGCTGATTCTGGCCGGCCAGGGGTCTTCAGATTCTGCCATGACGGTGATCGGTATGTTTATCGGGGCGGCTCTGGCCCACAATTTCGGCCTGGCTGCAAGCGGTACAGCTCTGAACGCAGAGACACAGGAAGTGGTGGCAGGAGCAGTGCCGTTTTATGGAAAAGCGGCGGTGATTATCTGCATTGCGGTGTGCTTTATCATTGCCTTTGCAAATAAAAGATCAGAAGGAAAATAAAAAAACGTCCGCCGCTTTGCCGGCGGATGACTGAAAATCAGACAGAGCATGACTTCAGTATTAAGTCATGCCGGAAAGAAGGACTGAATTATGAAAGAAGTAGACGCAAGAGGGCTGTCGTGCCCGGAGCCTCTGATGCTGACGGCTGAGGCGCTGAAAAATACAAAGGGGCCGGTCAGAGTACTTGTGACAGAGCCTCATCAGAAAATGAACGTGGAGAAACTGGCGAAAGACCGGGGAAAGAAGTATACCTCGACAGAGATTCCGGACGGTTTTGCCGTGGTAATTGAATAACAATGAGAAAAAAAGAGAAAAAACTGGTTGTAACATTTCACACAACTGCAGATGCAATGGCTATGGAGAAAGCCTGCCGGGAACACAATGCTCCCGGCAGGCTGATTCCTGTTCCCAGAAGCATATCCGCAGGCTGCGGCATGGCCTGGTGCGCAGCCCTGGAGGACCGGGACAGAATTCTGCAGGTTCTGGAAGAACGGAAGATCGAGCAGGAAGATGTGCATGAGTGTATGCTCTGAGAGGAAGGGGGATTCCCGGGACGATAAGGCCGGTTCCGCAGATGAATGGAAGATTGAATGAATAAAGGAGAGCATGGAAGGAAATTTTCTTCTATACTCTCCTTTATAGATGAGAAAGAATATCAGGGAAAGGCAGGATAAAGTTATTGACATTTTCCTGAGTGCATCATAAAATATAACAGTGATATATAACACTGTTATAAACGGAGGAGACTTAATGAGCAAAGCAGGGCAGACAACACTGGAACTGATTTTAGCAGCAGCTATGCAGGAATTCCTTGAAAAGGGATATCAGTCTGCTTCTCTGCGGAATATTGTGAAAACGGCAGGTGTTACGACCGGCGCGTTTTATGGATACTATAAGAGCAAAGAGGAATTGTTTGAGGCGCTGGTGGGGGAGCAGTATGACTATTTTATGGACTGTTTCCGCAAGGCGCAGTATGATTTTGCCGCTCTGCCGCCGGAGGAGCAGCCGGATAATCTGAGTTCTGTTTCCGGTGAGTGCATGCATGAAATGCTTCTGTATGCCTATGAGCATCTGAATGAGTTCAAGCTTATTCTCTGCCACTCGGAGGGAACCCGTTTTTCAGGAATGATTGATGAAATGGTGGAAATAGAGACTCAGGGAACCCATGATTACCTGGCGGTGCTCGAAAAAATAGGAAGACCGTCGCCTTATATTGATGAAAGGCTGGAACATATATTAATTACCGGCATGTTCAATACATTTTTTGAATTGATTATCCATGAGATGCCGCTCCCGGAGGCAGAGTATTATCTGCAGGAGATGCGGGCTTTTTATACGGCCGGATGGATGAAAATTATGGGACAGTAGGCCGGCACGGCCGTCTTCCCGGCATGCCGCAGATATTGCCGCAGGGCAGGGAATCAGAAAGTTTACTTTGTATTTCAGATATGTGGAAAGCATCAGCTTTCCATATATATTTGAATCGAAGTTAGTTAAAACTAATTAAAGATCGTATAAGCTAATTCAAGGGATATGAGAGGATGTATACAGGCCTCATATCATAAAAAATTCAAGGAGGTTTTACTACATGAAGAAACAGTCTAATTTATCCCGTCTGCTGGGATACGCGGGAAAGCATAAAATTCTTACATATCTTTCCTGGATTCTGTCTGTGGTGAGCGCCCTGCTTGCACTGGTGCCGTTCTGGTATATATGGCGGATTATACACGATGTGCTGGAGGCGGCTCCGGATTTCTCTCAGGCGGAAAATATTACAGGTTGCGGCTGGCTGGCGGTATTGTTTGCGGTACTCTCGGTTGTTGTTTATATCGCGGCTCTGATGTGTTCGCATTTAAGCGCCTTCCGTATTGCGTCCAATATCCGCAAAGAACTGATGCGCCATATAATGGAACTGCCTCTTGGGACATCCGAAAAGTATGGAAGCGGCAAACTGCGCAGGATTGTAAATACTTCCGGCAGCGCGGCCGAAACTTATCTTGCCCACAGGCTGCCCGATAAGGCGGGCGCCATAGCCACTCCCATAGGACTGCTCTTTCTGCTGCTGGCTTTTGACTGGCGCCTGGGCCTTCTGAGCCTTGTCCCTGTTGTACTGGGATTTCTGATTATGATGAAAATGACAGGAAAGAGTATGGAACAGAAAATGGAAGAATACCAGAATGCTCTTGCGGATATGTCAAACGAAGCAGTTGAATACGTAAGAGGCGTGCCGGTTGTAAAAACATTCGGACAGACGATTTTTTCATTCAAACGCTTCAAGGCATCCATTGATAATTACGAAAAGTGGGTGATCGAATATACGAAAGCCCTGAGGCTGCCCATGATGTTCTATACGACGGCAATTAACGGAACATTTGCCTTTCTCATTGCCGGAGGCATTATTTTTTCCAGAGGCGGCGTGACGGACGAACTGCTTTTAAATCTTATCTTCTATATTGTGATCACTCCGGTAATCGGTACCACGCTTACAAAAATCATGTTTATGAGCGAGGATGCAATGATTGTAAATGACGCCCTGAGCAGGATTGATGAAGTACTCAATGAAAAGCCCCTGCCCCGGAGCACAGAGAAGTGTGCCCCGTCTGACAATTCTATTGTATTTGAACATGTCAGCTACAGCTATGAGACTGACAGAAAGAGCGGCGCGGGAGGCGAAGGCAGGAAAAACGCGCTCAATGATGTGTCGCTGTCCATTGCGCCGGGACAGAAGGCGGCGTTGGTGGGCCCGTCCGGCGGAGGGAAAACCACCCTTGCAAAGATGATTGCAAGATTTTTTGATCCCCAGGAAGGAAGAATATTAATCGGAAATACGGATATACGGAATATCCCGAAAGAAACGCTGATGGATAAAGTATCTTTTGTTTTCCAGGAAAGCCGTCTGATCAAAGCATCTGTGCTGGAAAATGTGCGCATGGCAAAGCCGCAGGCCACGAGAGAGGAGGTCATCCGCGCGCTGGAAGCGGCCCAGTGCATGGATATCATTGAAAAGCTGCCTGACGGAATTGATACGGTAATCGGCGCGAAAGGAGTATACTTGTCCGGCGGCGAACAGCAGCGGATTACCATCGCCCGCGCAGTCCTGAAAAACGCGCCCATTCTGATCCTTGACGAGGCTACGGCATTTGCCGACCCGGACAATGAGGCGCGGGTAGGAAAGGCTCTGGCGGAGCTCTCAAAAGGAAAAACAGTTATTATGATTGCCCACCGGCTGTCATCGATTACGGATGCGGACTGCATCTATGTGCTCCGGGAGGGAGAGATTGCAGAAAGTGGTGACTACGACGGACTGATCCGGAAAAATGGTATCTTTACACGCATGTGGAAGAATTATTCCGAAGCTGCGGAATGGAAGATTGAAAAGGAGGTAAGAGCATGATCGGGATGCTGCAAAGACGGTTTGCATTATCAAGGCAGGGGGCTGTCGATCTGATTAGGGGATGCATTGCATGTGTCGCGCAGGATATCTCCCTTATGATTCCCGTAGGACTTCTGTATTTCTTTATTATTGACCTTATGAACGGAGCAGTGGACGGGAAACGGGCTGCGCTGTATATGGCCGGAGCTGTGGGCTGCCTTCTTCTTATATTTATTGTTACCTGGTTTCAGTATAACGCAACGTATCTGGCAACTTATGTGGAAAGCGGAGTGAGGCGGATCTCCCTTGCCGAACAGCTGCGCAAAATTCCCCTGTCTTTTTTCGGGAAAAAAGATCTGGCGGATCTGACCAGTTCGATTATGGGCGACTGCGCTACCCTTGAAACGGCATTTTCTCATTATGTGCCTGCCCTGGCCGGTTCCATCATTTCTACCACGCTGATTGCGGTGTGCCTGTTTGCCTATGACTGGCGCATGGCGCTGGCGGCGGTGTGGGTGCTGCCGGTGGCATTTATGATCACGCTGTTTTCCGCACGCATCCAGGAGTATTTTAACCGCAAAGCTTCGGCGGCAAATATAGCGCTGGAGGACGGCGTACAGGAGTGCATTGAAAGTCTGCAGGATCTGAAGGCAAATAATGCGGAAGCCGGCTATCTGAAAGGCCTGGATAAAAAAATAGACAATGTGGAAAAAAGACATATTATAACAGAACTCGGGACAGCGCTGTTTGTTGTTTCATCTACATTGATTTTAAAATTCGGGATAGCAACAGTGGCGCTTACAGGTTCTGTGCTGCTGATCCGGGGAGAAATTGATGTTCCGCTGTTCTTCATGTTTCTGCTGGTAGCGTCAAGGCTGTACGCTCCTCTTGAGGGAGCCCTGCAGAATCTGGCGGCCGTGATTTCCACCCGGACAAATATAAACCGTATGAATGAAATTCTGGATCATCCGGTTCAGACCGGCAGCAGTACGCTGACTAATCAGGGGTATGACATTGTATTCGATCACGTGGGATTCGCTTACAATACCGGAGAAACCGTTTTAAAAGACGTATCTTTTACAGCGCGTCAGGGAGAAGTTACGGCTCTGGTAGGACCTTCCGGCGGCGGAAAAACAACGGTTTCGCGGCTTGCCGCAAGATTCTGGGATATCAGCAAAGGGAAAATCACAGTAGGCGGCATGGATATATCAAAAATTGATCCCGAGACATTGCTGTCACTGTACTCCATTGTTTTTCAGGATGTAACATTGTTTAATAACACAATTATGGAAAATATCCGGATCGGAAGAAAGGACGCTACAGATGAGGAAGTGATCGCGGCCGCAAAACTGGCAAACTGCGAAGAGTTCGCCGCAAAGCTGCCAAAAGGGTATAACAGCATGATCGGAGAAAACGGATGCGAACTTTCAGGCGGGGAGAGACAGCGGATTTCCATTGCCCGCGCCTTCCTGAAAAACGCGCCGATTATCCTGCTGGATGAAGCAACTGCGAGTCTTGACGTGGAAAATGAAACACTGATACAGACTGCGCTGTCAAGGCTGATAAAGGATAAAACCGTGCTTGTTATCGCCCACCGCATGCGTACGGTAAGCGGAGCAGATAAGGTGGTGGTTCTCTCGGAAGGCGTTGCTGCGGAACAGGGGACGCCGGAGGAACTGATGCGAACCGGAAAAATCTATCCCCATATGGTAAAACTGCAGATGAATCCCTCCGAATGACTGGCTGACGGAGGAAAAAGCCGTAAGGGCGGAAACCGTTTTGTAAAAAATAGGTTAGATTGCAGAGAGCATGGAAGAAATTATACTTTTATGCTCTCTTTTATATTATAATGAACCCAGAGACGGAGATGGGAGGTACAGGGCATGAAGAAAATGCGGGCAGCGGCAGCAGCCGAGGACACGTCACTGGAGTATGAATTCACGGCGGACGCAGGAGAAGTGGAGCCGTTTGGAGATTAAAAATATGAGCAAAGGTATTATTCTTTATCAGTCAAAATACGGAAGTACAAAAAAATATGCGCAGTGGCTCAAAGAGGCGACTGGTTTTGAAGTAATGGAAGTAAAAAAGGCAAAAGCAGACACAATAAACGGTTATGATACAGTGGTGCTGTGCGGCGCGGTCTATGCGTCGGGAATCGCCGGGGTATCTTATCTCAGGAAGAATAAAAACATGCTTGCCGGAAAACGGACGGCAGTGTTCTGCGTAGGCGCTTCTCCGTATGATGAAAAGGCGCTGGGAGAGATCAAAGAGCACAATCTGAAAGAGGACTTAAAAGAGATTCCCATGTTTTACGGGCGGGGAGCCTGGGATGAAGAGGGCATGACATTTACAGACCGTACTATGTGCCGGATGCTTCAGAAGGCAGTCGGGAAAAAGGATCCGTCCACATATGAGCCCTGGATGAAGGCACTCATGTGCGCGGTCGGACAGAAATGCGACTGGACAGACAGAAAGTATCTGGAGTCGCTGATTAATTATATAAAACAGGAATAGGAAAGATGAGAAAAAACAGAAAAATTGCGGCAGCTGTCGGTGCTGTGCTGCTGATTCTGATTATTATGATAGCGGCAGCCGCAATCCGGAACGGGTATCCTCTGAAAGCAGTCTATTTAGAAAAAGAAGACGGGGACGGCATTTTCGTCAATCTGACAGCTGAGTATCCGTTTACCGGAACGATACCAGAGGGAGAACTGTATGATGAAGCCGGTGGAGAGATCACAGAGCAGGATCTGAACAGCGGAGATGTAGTGAATATCTACGGAAACGGGATCATGGCGGAGTCGTATCCCGCCCAGTATCACGGCATCACAAAGATTGAAAGAACAGGCAAACCAGACGTATATACAGGAATACGGGCATTATCTTGATGAGCTCTTTATAGAAAAAGATCCCTCCCGGCTCCCTTATCTGAATGTATGCTATTCAGATGAACTGGTGTCTGCGGCGGTAATGATCCCGGAAGCTTTAAGCTGTACATGGACTTACGAGGAGAATGGAGAAAGCAGAACGATTACTACAGACGCACCCCATATTCTGTAGACTGAGCCGACAGAGGTCACGAAGCTGTCAGAACCGCTGAAAATGGAACTGCAGTTCGATGAAAAACCGGAGAGCGTCCAGCTGTTTTCATGGAACGATTCCCTTCTGGGGCAATATCGGGACAGCACGGAGCAGATCCCGGAGGGCACACCTGTGGAAGTGCAGGAAAATGAGAACGGAAATCCGGAATTCACGGCACAGCCGGGATGCGTATATCTGGTGCAGGGACAATGGGAAAACGGTACTGTGGATTATGGATTCCGGGTGCCGGCGGAATAAATATTCTGCCCCAGCAAAGAGAACAATTACAGACAATGAGCTGAGTATAAAATCCGGGGAGAAAAACATATGGAAACAATTATTATATACGGAAGCTGCTATGGAACGGCAAAAGTATATGCAGAGGCGCTGGCAGAGAGACTGAAATCTGAGGTATTGCCGTACGATAAGGTGAAAGAACCGGTCGGATATGAAAGGATTATCTATGTGGGAGGACTTTACGCAGGCGGTGTTATGGGCATGGCCAGAACAGCGAAGAAGATCCCGGCGGATCAGTGTAAAAAATTTGTTGTAATAACCGTAGGACTTGCCGATCCGGCTGATGAAAAGAATGTACAGAATATCAGGACGTCCGCGCTCAGACAGATTCCGAAGCCCCTTGCTGATAAAACGGAATTTTATCATTTGAGGGGCGGGATTGATTATGAAAAGCTGAGTTTCAGACACAGGATGATGATGAAACTGCTCTATGAACAGGTGAAAAAACAGCCGGTTGGTGAGCAGGATGCGGATACCCGGGCGATGATTGAGACGTACGGACAAAAAGTCAGTTTTGTAGATACGGAATGCCTGGAAGATATAGTGAAGAAACTGGAAGATTGAGAATTTGTGTTGTTGCTGTTGTGCGAGGAAAGTGATGGATAGAATCAAAAAAATTATAAATTATATTACATGGGCAATGATTGCAGTGACCGGCATTCTTTTTTTTGCAAACTGGAATAATATTCCGGAATCTGTTATTACGCATATTGGCCTGGGAGTCTCCTATGGGAGCAGAAATAATCTGATTCTGCTCTTTATTATTGAAATTATTATAAACACAGCATTTACACTGGGATATGATATCCCTTTTATCAGGGGAATGAAAAAAACCAGACAGTCCTCTTATCTGACCGAGATTATCAGTATGGCCGTTCGGGTGCTTGCGGTGCTGATAATATCCGCATTTATTCTGCAGGGAGTATGGCGGCAATGATTTTGAGATATATTTTGAAGAAGATGATTTTGACAAATTTGCAGACAGACTGAAAGAGTGTGACGTTGAATATGTGCATCCGGTGAAGGAACATTCCTGGAGCCAGAGAGTAGTGCGCTTTTATGATCCGGACAGGCATATTATCGAAGTCGGAGAAAATATGAAAGTTGTCTGCAGACGTTTCCTGGACAGTGGAATGACACCGGAGCAGGCCGCAGAACGGATGAATGTGCCCGTGAAATTTGTGAAAGCATGTATGCGGTGATATTTCTTGTGAAGAAAGAAAATGAAATGAAGGCAGTGGAACGGCTGAACAGAGACAGTTGTAAAGTTGAGGATGAGAAAACGAATGACGGAGAGTAATATGTTTACGATTCGAAAGTACGAGGCACAATATCAGAACAGACTGCTTCAGTTTCTGGAAATATGTCTGCCGCAGTCAGACAGAAAATTTGAGCCGGACGGCCGTCATAAAATGTATAGGAATGTTACGGGATATTTCGAGCATTTCTGGTGCCTTTTTGACGGAGAAGATATGATCGGGACAGCAGCACTGAAAAAGCTGGACAGCGGCCGGTGTGAACTGAAAGCTCTGTACCTTCTGGAAAAGTATCATAAAAAAGGACTGGGGCGGCGGCTTCTGAATACCGTCCTCCAGAAAGCGCGGCAGGATGGATACGGGGAAATCTATCTTGATACCTTGTCTTCGAGCAGACGTGCTGTCTGCTTATATGAAAAGGCGGGATTTGAGCGGACAGAAAGATATAATGAGAATTATACGGCGGATATATTTATGGTGCTAAAGCTTAGTGAGGCAGGCGGCTCTTTAAGCTGAAAACACCGGGATGGAATAAAGCGGAGGAAAATCGGAGTACAGATATGGAGATCAGAGCATACAGAAGGGAAGACATAAAAGAGATAGCAGAACTTTTCTACAATACAGTACACACTGTCAATGCGGCGGATTATACGGAAGAACAGCTGGATGCGTGGGCTGACGGAAATATAGATACTGCGGCGTGGGACCGATCCTTCCGGGAGCACAGGACACTGGTTGCGGTGATGACGTCAGATCCGGGGAATGGAGCGGAACAGATTGTGGGCTTTGCGGACATGGACGGTACAGGGTACCTTGACCGGCTGTATGTGCACAAAGATTTTCAGCGGCGCAGAATTGCGTCAGCACTTTGTGACAGGCTGGAGCAGGCGGCGGATGTGGAGATGTTTACAACTCATGCGTCTGTTACGGCGAAGCCGTTTTTTGAAAAAAGAGGCTATCAGGTTGTGCAGGAGCAGCAGGTGGAGAAAAAAGGAATATTGCTGACAAACTATGTGATGAAAAAGGGTGTGGACTCTACCTGGAGAAAGGAGTAAGCAATGGCTGTGGAGACTATATTTCAAAGGGCAGATCTGTCTGCCCCGGCACTGATCAATCCGACGGATACGACAGAGAAGATAAAAGATTTTCCGCAGATCTGCGTATCCACATTTTCCGATAATATTATCCGGAAATTTGCTTCCATGGAGCATGTAGAGCAGATCGCGGAACTATATACCGCAAATGGAGCAATGCCGGTCTATAAGATCCGCTATAAGAATACGGAGATCGCTTTTTTCCAGTCGAGAGTAGGCGCGCCTGCCTGTGTCGTCGGCTTTGAGGAAGTTGTGGCAATGGGAGCGGAGCAGTTTGTCCTGTTCGGGTCCTGCGGTGTGCTGGATGATGAAAAAGTGAAGGGAAAGATCATTATCCCTGTTTCGGCGGTACGTGATGAGGGAACAAGCTATCATTACGTTGCTCCGTCACCGGAGATAGAAGCAGACGAGCGCTGCGTGAATGTGCTGGAGCGTGTCCTGCAGGACTTAGAATACCCTTATGTAAAAGGAAAGACATGGACGTCGGACGGCATTTACAGAGAAACTCTGCCGATGATACGGGAGAGGAAAGAACAGGGATGCCTTGCAGTCGAGATGGAATGCGCATCTATGCTGGCAGTTTCGCAGTACAGGAAGGTTCCTTTTATTCAGTTTCTGTACGGCGCGGATAATCTTGGTGACAGCACATGGGAGATCAGAGATCTGATGCAGTATGGACTGGACGGGGCGGAAAAATATATGGCGCTGGCATTTGAGTGCGGAATAGCCATGAAAAAGAACTTGAATACGCAAAGCGTATTATGATAGAATGAATTACGGAGCAACCGTGTTGCAGGGTGGCTGACCTCTATTCTTACATAGAATGGGAGGTGATGCTGATGGACAAGAAACCATTTGATTTTAAAGACCTGATGGCCTTTGGTATGTTCATACTGGCATTGCTGACATTCGTATTTGCGAGTTTGAAGTAATCCATTAAGCGTAAGAAAACCACCCTCAAAACTTTGACCAAGTAGCCGGGTGGTAATCTTATTATTCTGCTTAAGAGGTCAACCCCTTGTGGGCGGCTGCTCCTTTTCTATTAAGAATATAGCATATTCGGAGAAGAGATTCAAGATTATATATCTGCAGAGAAAAGGGATGTAACCAAAGAAAGGGTGTTCTGGAAAATAATGGAATTAATATATAAAAAGGCAGAGCTAAGAGATATAGATATACTGACGGAAACAAGAATAGACGTGTTAAGAGCTGCAAACCAGTTGACGGCTGACGAGGATATGAGCGAAGTAAGAGAAAAATCATATACATATTATGAAAGAGCTCTTAACAGTAATACTCATACTGCATATCTGGTGTATGACAGGAATACTGTCGTAGGTGCTGGAGGAGTGAGCTTTTTTCAGGTTATGCCTACGTGGCATAATCCAAGCGGAAATAAGGCATATATTATGAATATGTATACACATCCTGATTACAGAAGAAAAGGGATCGCTTTCAAAGTGCTTGATATGCTTGTAAAAGAATGCCGTGAGAGGAATATTATAGCCATTTCGCTTGAGGCAACAGCCATGGGGCGGCCGTTATATGAAAAATACGGTTTTGTAAAAATGGAGCATGAAATGGAACTGCCCGAAAATACAGGAGTGGAAAAGGAAATAGAAGATGGACAATAAAATTACGCCGGCTTATGATTTCAGGCAGGAAAACATTGAAATGGGAAATTATAAGATTATAAATATAAAGAATCGGCCAGAATTAATAGAAAATGCCGCGGTCTGGTTTCAGGATAAATGGCGGGTTCCGGCAGATGAATACAGGAAAAGTATGGAAGAGTCTTTGGAGAGTGCTGCATGCACATTCATAAAGGAAAAGAATAAAACATGAGAAAAACTATTTTATATATTGCCATGAGCCTTGACGGCTATATCGCTGACAAAAACGGAAGTGTGGACTGGCTGACAGGCCAGGGCACGGATGAAGAGAATGTGGATACCTATTCAGAATTCGTAAAAGACATCGACACTGTTGTAATGGGGTGGAAGACCTATGCACAGGTCATAACGGAACTTTCGCCTGGAAAATGGCCCTATGAAAATCTGACAAGCTACATCATAACCCATAGAAACGAGAAGCCGGCAGAGAAGATCAGATTTGTCAGGGAAGATCCCTGTGAACTGATTATGAGGCTGAGAAAAATGCAGGGAAAGAATATCTGGATCTGTGGAGGAGCCGGCATCATTCAGCTGCTGATTAAGGGAAATCTGATTGACGAGTATTATATTTCCGTCATACCGACAATTCTGGGAGACGGTATCCCGCTGTTCGGGAAAAGAGAAACAGAAATACAGCTTCAGCTGAAATATACAAGGACATATAACGGGATAACAGAACTGGTTTATATCAGGAGGGAATAGAGCATTTATGATAAAAGCGATATTTTTTGATTTAGACGGCACGCTGCTCTCACATACCACCAGGTGCATTCCTCAGGATACAGTGCAGGCGCTCAGAAAATTACGGGATAAAGGAATCAGGATTTTTATGGCGACAGGAAGACATTCTAGTGAACTGTCCAGGCTTCCCGTTCATGATATACGATTCGACGGGTATGTTACTTTAAATGGACAATTATGTCTGAATAGTTCGGGACATGTTATATTTGGAGCGCCTTTTAACGAGAGCGTGACAGGTAATTTAACAGCTTTTTTTCGCGAGAAACGATATCCGCTGGCACTGGTTGAGGCAGACAGGATTTATATTAATTATGTGGATGATACTGTACGTAAGGCCCAACGCAGTATATCTACCCCTGTGCCGGAAATCGGCACATATGAAAACGGTAAGATTTATCAGGCAACTGCTTTTCTGACACGTCAGGAAGAAACCGGATTTGAGAAGTATATTCCTGACGGATGCAGATTTGCCAGATGGTGTGATAATGGAGTAGATATCATCTCTGACCAGGGCGGAAAAGCAGAAGGAATAAAATATTTCTGTAATTTATATGGGATTCCTCAAAATGAAATCATGGCGTTCGGAGATGCGGAAAATGATATCGATATGCTTAAGACAGCTGAAATTGGAGTCGCCATGGAGAATGGCGGAGACTGCGTCAGGGAAATTGCTGATTACGTGACAAGTGGCGTGGATGATGACGGGATTGGAAAAGCGCTGAGATATTTTCATATTATATGAGATCCATGAAAGGCTGTCAAAGCTGTTTGACAGCGAAAAAACGCGGAAAAACGGGATTGTCAAAGACTTTTGACAGACAAATCCGCACTTTTGTGATTAAAATTTATATACAGGGAGACATAAAATGGAACTGGGAAAACAGATCAGAAAATATCGAAACGAAAAGGCATTATCACAGGACGCTCTGGCGGAAAAGATTTTTGTTTCAAGACAGACAATTTCAAACTGGGAAAATGATAAAAGTTATCCGGACGTCAACAGTCTTGTTTTGCTCAGTCAGGTTTTTGAAGTCTCCTTGGATCAATTAATCAAAGGAGATGTGGAGAAGATGACAGAGCAGATCAACGGCAGTGACGGCAGGAAAGAGTTTGAACGTCTGAGTATCGTATTTACCGTGCTGTTTCTGGCGATCCTTATCACCCCTGTTCCGCTGGTGCATTTTTTATCCTATGTGGGAATGGTGATCTGGATCATAATCCTGGAGGCGGGGATTTTCGTGGCTTACCGGGTTGAAAAAGAAAAACGGAAGTTTGACACGCAGACATTCCGTGAAATTCAGGCCTTTCTGGAAGGGAAAAGCCTCAGTGAGATTGAAAAAGACAGAGAGAAAGGGAAAAGACTGCATCAGAAAGTATTTCTGGCAATCGGGGCAGGAGTGCTTGCTCTGGCAGTATCTTTATTCTTTCTCTGGATTCTGGGTGTAAAGCCATCTTAGAGAATATATATCCGGACTTACAATATACGAGTGCAAAAGCGGAAAAATTTCGGAGGAATAGATTATGAACAGAAAATCAATCGCACAGGAATACTACATATTAGTGACGGATAAATACGGTATGCTGCCGGCAATGAACAGAGAGGAAGCCGGGGCAGGGCTTGCAGCGGCGGCATTTATGGAGCTTCTTGCGGCAGGAGTGATTGAGGAAGAAAAGAAGAAAACTGTGGTGGTGAAAGACCTGCCCGCTGAACTTGAGTATCTTCGCCCGCTGTACATATATCTGAGAGAAAAGCATCGCTACGCAAACAGAATAATGACAGACTGGCATTCGGGCAGCAGATGCAGACAGCTTATGGAACTGATAGGCAGATCCCTGCAGGAAGCCGGGCTTGCGAAAGCGGAAGAGGGAGGACTGTTCCGACCGATGCAGGTATATATCCCGGAAAAGAAATATAAAGAGGAACTGATCGGGACTCTGAAAGCCGTAATTACAGAGGAAGAAGAGATGACTTCTCAGGATATGGCGCTCCTGTGTATTTTACAGGAGTCCAGGAATCTGAATCCGTTCTTTTCGAAAGACGAGAAACGCAAATTGAAAAAGCAGATGAAGGAGTTAAAGCAGAATCCTCGGAATGAGAAACTCGCGGAAATGATCGGTTATATTACTTATATGGAAGATATGGCAACATATGTTTTTCTTACAAGTATTACATCAAACTGACTGCACGGAGCGCAAAAAAACAGAATAAGCTGGTTATGAAAAGGCGGGGACCGGAGACGGTTTCCGCTTTTTCATGTAAGATACGTATTGCCAGAGCAGGGGAAAGACTTGAGTTTCCGCAAACTGCATTGAAAAGATAGATATGTCCT
>DWZZ01000198.1 GCA_019117305.1 Candidatus Mediterraneibacter merdigallinarum
CGCTCTAAGTGCCGGCGCCGCTTTACGGCTCTCCATCACCATACCCGTACTCCCCGGCTGCGTTTTCCACACCCACAATTTTAAATTCAAACAGGAAGAAAAGAAGGCAGAACTTTATCGACCGGCACGGCGCTGTATCCTGTAGTGCTGCTCTGAAACAGATATATATTCCGGTTTTCACAACGGACAGCTGGAAATGAGTTGATCACAGCCAAAAAAGTTCTGGCTTCTCTTTCTTTGTCGAATTTGAAATTTTCGGTGACAGTGCTGGCTGGATGAGAGCAGAAAACAGCGGGATACGGACGGATGGATGCGCCTTTCCGGGAAAAGTGGGGTGGGAATCCGGCGACTTTGGAATGGCCGTAGTAAAACTTAAAACCGGAAACCCGGCGTTAAGATTCACAATGGAACTGTCCGCGCGGAACGCAAGTTTCCATTGTGAATCTTGTTTTTAGCCGGATTTCCGGTTTTTTAGTTTTACCAGGCTATGGAACGGAGCTGGATTCCCACTCCACTTTTTCCGGAATACGTTTTTCATTTCATTATATCCCGGTGTTTTCGGACTCTTTTCATCCCCATGTCCCGGATAAATTCAAATTCAGAACCCTTCTGTTTTTCTTCTCATCCGCATCTCTCTTCTTTTCCCGGCCGCTTCCCATTCTGCTTTTTCGGACTCGGTTTCCACGGCAAGTCTGGGCACTCTCTTCGGCCTGTCATTTTCATCCAGCGCTACCATTGTAAAATATGCCCTGTTTATGGGATGACGGGTGCCGTCTTCCAGATTCTCTACATAAGTGTCTGTGCGGACTTCCAGAGATGTATTGCCCACATAGGTGACTTTTCCTACAATTACAACCATCTCTCCTTTATACGCGCCGTGAATAAATTTCAGGTTATCTACTGAAGCGGTTATCACATTTGATTTTGTATGGCGCTTCGCGACCAGCCCCGCCACTTCATCCAGCCACTGCATCAGAATCCCGCCGAACAGCCGGCCTGCCGCATTTAAATGATTCGGCCTGACCATATGAACTGTTTCAACCAATGAATCCTGTACATGCTTTTCTTCCATATCTATATCTCTCCAATCTTTTTTCTGAGTATTTTCTGTAAGTTTCCTTTCTGTTTTCTCTGACAGTTTGTATTATAGTCAGTCTTCTCCGCAAAAACAACTCTGTACTTTGCAAAAAACATCCTGTATCATAAAAAATAATAAAATGCAGAACAGGAGAATCAACAGCATGCAGAACATCCGCCTCACCCTTCAGTACGACGGAACACGGTATCTGGGATGGAGCCGTCCGGAAAAGAACGGACAGCATAAAAGTGTTTCCTATAAAATAACAGAAATTTTAAAGAAACTTACCGGAGAAGATATTGTTCTCTTCGGAGGAGCAAAAACGGATCCCGGAGTGCATGCCCTGGCACAGACCGCCAGCTTCCGCACAGCCTCCGGCCATTCTCCCGGGCACTTCCGCACAGTCCTCAACGAATATCTCCCCCGGGACATTGCCATTCTGGCCGCTGTATCCATGCCGGAGCGCTTCCGCGCGGATTTAAACGCGGTCAGCCGTACTTATGAGTGCCGCATCTGCACAGCGCCGGTTTATGATATATTCACTGCCGGATATCAGACCCACATTTTTCCGGCGCCGGACGTGGAAGCTATGAAACAGGCTGCAGATTTTCTTACCGGGAAACATGACTTCCGGGCATTTACTCCTGTAAAGAAGAAAAAAGGAACTGTAAGAAATCTCTGTGCCATCTCCTTCCGTCAGACAAAGGAGCTGCTAACCATCCGCATCACGGCAGATGATTTTCTCTGTCAGATGCCTGCGGTAATCGCCGGTACTCTTCTGGAAACAGGCCGCGGTCTGCGCGCACCGGAAAGCATACAGGATATTTTCACAGGTACAGAAAAAGCAGGCGCCCCTCTGGATGCAAAAGGACTCCTGCTTCAGGATATTCAATACTGAACATCTTTTTTTGCCGTTGTTTCTATAACACCAGCCTTGCGATATGATAAGCAATAAAGCTTACCACCCATGCAGTCACAAGCTGGAACATGATAATGCCGAATGTTATTTTCTTGCTTCCCACCTCACGGTTAATGGTAGCAATGGTAGCCGTACAGGGCACATACAGCAGACAGAACACCATCAGCGCATAGGCGTTTGCAGCGCCGAATCCCATGGTGCCAAGCAGCGCCGCCAGCTGTTCCATGCCTGCCCCGCCGGTAATATTATTCACGCCGAAAAGTACGCTGCAGCTTGAAACAACCACTTCCTTTGCCGCAATTCCGGAAATCAGCGCTACAATAATCTGCCAGTAGCCAAGTCCCAGCGGCCGGAAAACAGGTACAACCGCCTTTCCGATTATAGAACCGAAGCTCTCGGAAATGTCCGTTACATATCCTGACGGTCCGAAGTTCAGCAGCAGCCACATAACAATCGAAGCAAGGAAAATCACGGTTCCGGCTTTTGTCAGATAATCCTTCACCTTTTCCCACACATACACCGCAATTGTCCGGGCATTCGGTGCCTTATATTCCGGCAGCTCAATCAGAAGAGAATGTTCCGCCCTGCTGCCGTCAATTTTTGACAGAATATAAGCTGTCGCTATCGCTACCACGATTCCGAGAAGATACATGGAATAGCATGCAATCATGGCATATTTTCCGAAAAACATAGAGGAAAACAGCACATATATCGGGAGTCTGGCGCTGCAGGACATAAAGGGCGTTATGAGGATTGTTTTCAGCCTGTCACGGTTATCCTCAAGTGCCCGGGACGCCATAACTGCCGGAACCGAACAGCCAAATCCCAGAAGCATCGGCAGAAACGCTCTGCCGGAAAGTCCCAGTTTGCCCATGATTCCGTCCATGACAAAAGCGACTCTCGACATATAGCCGCTGTCCTCCAGAAATGCCAGGGCAAGGAACAGGATAAAAATATTCGGCAGGAAAGTAAGAATACCGCCCACGCCGGAAATAATTCCATCCACAAGCAGGGACTGAAGCGCGGGCGCCACACCCCATGCCTCCAGGGCAGAACCTGCGGCTCCGGTAAGGAGTTCAAGTCCTGTTTCAAAATATCCTTTCAGCCAGTCGCCGATTGTAAAGGTAAGGAAAAACACAAGCGCCATAATTGCCAGGAAGACCGGAAGCCCCGTCCATTTTCCTGTCATAATCCGGTCGATCCGGTCTGTCCGCTGCTCTTTCTCACTCTTATTGGCAAGCGTTTCCTCTATTACTTCCTCTATAAAATCATATTTCTGATTTATAATTTCCTTTTCATAGCTCTGACCGTCCGGCCATTTCAGATCAACCGGATATTTTTTCAGCACTGTCTCATCCTGTTCCAGCATTTTGATGGCATGCCAGCGCATATTATTCATATCCGGATATTTTTGCCGGAATTCCGCAATAATCAGGTCAATCTTATCTTCAATCTCATCACTGTAAACCATGGCATATTCACTGTGATGATCATGCTGATGGCCGGTCTTGTCAGAATGATGATGAATAAACGGCCCCTGTTTTGCATATTCATTGTGATGCGCAACCGCGTGCATCAGGATTCCAAGGCCGCTCCGCTTTCTCGCCGAAACCGGAATTGCCGGAATTCCCAGCATCTCAGGAAGACGGTGAAGATCGATTTCCATTCCTCTTTCTTCCACCACGTCCATCATATTAAGCGCCAGCACAACCGGTTTCCCCAGTTCGATCAGCTGCAGGGTCAGATACAGATTGCGTTCCAGACAGGAGGCATCCACCACATCCACAATTACATCTACCTCATCGCTCATCAGGCACTCTCTTGTCACCTTTTCTTCCATTGTATAAGAAGTCAGACTGTATGTACCAGGCAGGTCAATCAGCTTGAATTCCTGCCCTTTATAAGTTGTTTTTCCTTCTTTTTTCTCTACCGTAACGCCGGGCCAGTTGGCCACTTTCAAATTGGCTCCCGTATAGGCGTTAAATAAAGTAGTCTTTCCACAATTCGGATTTCCCGCAAATCCGACATTAATCACTCTTCCTGTCATGCTGCTGCCTCCCTAACAATAATATGGTCGGCAATGCGCTTTCCAAGAGCAAATCTCGTCCCACGGAACCGGACGGTCAGCGCTCCTTTTTTATCGTTGTTCAGCACTTCTATGCGGGAGCCCTCCGTCAGTCCGAGAGCCTCCAGCCTCCGTTCCAGATTCTGTTCAAGTTCAATTTGCTCGACAATATACACCTTGTTGTTTTTTCCTTCTTTCAGTCTCATCAGCTCATCATCCTTCGTATATTCCGTCTGTATTTCATGCGTCTGCCGGAAAGCACTGTGTCATGTCTGACTCCGGCCAGCGCACATAGAACGCCCGGGAACCCCAGGCAAAATGATATTGATAATAATTATCTATAAGCATTATATATGTTTGCATGCCAGAAGTCAATTACAGGTCAGGGACCTCAATCTTCCGTATTTCCCTGTCATAGGTATATATCCCGTTTATCTCCTCTTCAATATCGGACCACTGCGTATATACACTGGCGCACAGACCTTCCGGGATCAGTTTTTTAACCTTTTTCATAAGCTCTGCATATGCACGGTTCAGACTGTCCCTGTCTTTGTACGCACTGTAGCCATACAGCTTTTCACAGGCACTGTGCCCCTCCTGCCGGAATGTATATCCGCCGATTTCCGAGAGCACCACAGCCCGATTTTCATCCGGTCACAGTGATAGTACCATCTCTGCGGTTCGATCTTCAGATGTTTCACATCTTCACCTGCTTTCTTTTCTGCATTGTCTGCTTCGCTTATTATATCATACAGAATGAAAAGGAAGATCCGGAATACGGCATTTCCTTTTCATCTGCGGATTACCGGCATAACTCCGGCAGTCTATTTGTCATTTTCCCCAAAAGAAAACCGGTTATGCGAAATAACGTTTCCCAAATGCAGATGCCGGAACTGCAGCTGTATAAGACATCATACTGCTGCGATTCCGGCATCTGCTGCACTATATAAATTTGGAAGAAGTTGAAAAAACCTGTTTTTCCTGTACTTCAATGATTATCTCTGTGTTTTCCTTCGCACAGCCGTTACGCCTGCCGTACCCGCTGCTGCCAGAAGAACTGCCACATAGAGTCCTACCGGACTGTTGTCCCCTGTTTTCGGCGCTTTGCTTCCAGAACCGGACTGATTTCCGCCGTCCGTATCTCCGCCGTTTCCGCCGGCAGGATCTTTTCCGTCATCCGGGTTCTGTCCATCGTCCGGATTCTGTCCGTCGTCCGGGTTCTGTCCGTCGTCCGGGTTCTGCCCGTCATCCGGATTCTGTCCATCGTCCGGATTCTGCACGTCATTTTCTGTCAGTCTGTATGCCGCAACAGTTCCCGATACTTCACATGCAGCCAGCAGATAGGCATTGCCGTCCGCGCTGTCCTCAGCCGGAATAAAGCACAGTCCCTCCGGAGAGTCATCTCCTGCGATATCTTCACTGAAATCTCTGGAGTTAATATAATTTACAAAGGTACTGTTCTCCGGATCGGTAATGTCATAAACCATCACGCCGCCGACTCTTTCAAGTCCTACAAACGCGTAAGTTTTCTCACCTACGGTTCCGACTGTCACACTTTCAGACTCCGGACCTTTCTTTCCGGAACGGTCGTCGATCGTTTTATCGTCATTGGAACAGTTGAAATTATCCGGAACGTATTCCGCTGTCTTTTCTTCAAAATCGCTGCCGCTTCCGTACACTTCGGTCAGACCGGTTTCATCTGCCTTGTACACGGTAAAGGAACGTCCGCCAAAGAGGTAATCCGTACCCTCATCCAGGCCGTCATAATCGCTGCTGTCAAAGAATACCACTTTCCCGCTCAGGCCGCTGTTTTCTGCTGTAATCTTTCCTGTCGGGGAAGTTTCTCCGTCCTTGAAGTCCCGTTCGTCTTCATTGAGGTAATCTCCCCATTCTCTGGAATCTCCCTCATTTGCAGTCACAAGATAATCTGTGCCGTCTGCAGAGTAAAGAGCGATACCGTCCGGCATGCGGATTCCTTTCAGAGACTCATACGTTTTCGGATTATACGCTTCATCTTTTTTGTCAATATCTACCGGTGTTGTACTGTAGTCTTCATAGCCCGCGGAATAAATTCCTGTAACCTGAAGGCTGTCCAGATCAATTACTGCAATGGCGTTTGCTTCCTGCAGCGTTACATATGCAGTATTGTTTCCTGCCGCAATGTACTCCGGTTCCAGATCTGCCGACGGAGCTGTATCCTTTTTCAGCACAATTCCCGCGTCTGTAAGAGTCTGTCTTGCTTCTGCGCTGTCATACGCCTCAAATCCCACATTTTCCGCTGTACCGTCTGCCAGAGAGATAACGGTTACTGTTCCCGCAGGATCTGTCACACCTTCTCCGTATCCTTCTCTCGGTTCGCCTTCATTCGCAGTCAGTATTCTGCTGTCATCCGGGGTAAATGTTACCATATCCGGCTGCACTCCTGTCTCATATGCCTGCTCAAATGTCAGCGTTCCGTCCTCATTGCAGGTGAACACCGCCACACGTCCGTTGTCCGCGTATCCTTCTGCCTGAATTGCCGCTGCGAGTTTCGTGCCGTCTGCAGAGACTGCCACCGAAGTCATATCACCGTATGTAAATCCTTCACAGTTCTCTTCAATAATTGACTTTACATCAATATCATTGCCGTCCAGCAGGTCAACATTTTCTTTATTTTCCATGTCTTTTATGGCAATCGCTGTCAGATTTCCTGTCTGCCCGTTTACCGCATAGGCCCATCCGGTTACCGTATTGTAATCCACAATCTCCATAACACCGCCGTCTGCATTTGTCATGCCCGCGTCATATCGTGCGTCCTGCACAAGATCCAGAGAAGAATTTCCGTTCTCGGCACCTGTTGTCTTCGTGCCGCCGTCTGTATTCTTCGTTACGCTGAAGGAATCAATCAGCTCACTGTCCGGTGCCGTACTGTCGCCGGAAAGATTATATACATTGACAGAAATCTTGTCCCCGGTCACATCGAAGACCGCATAGCTCGGGCTATATTCCTGATTCCACTCCTGATTGCCGTAAGGAAGATTTCCTTCAAGATAAGCCTGTGATCCCGTCTCGCCGTTTGCAAGAACCGGGTAATCCGCATTATTCGTTTTGTCAACCGTCTCAAACGGAGTATAGTACTGCATATCAGAGCAGCAGTTTCCGGTCAGATAAATCGTTCCGTCCGGATCATGGAAAGTATCCAGCCGCTCGGCATTTCTCTCTCCGTCTTTGAGCACGTAGCTTCTGGAATATACGTGATCATGTCCGCCCAGGACGAAATCTACGTCAAACTCGTCCATTACTGTTTCGAATCCCGCATCCACATAGTTCTCAATATCGGAGTCTGCCGCATGCTTTGCTACAGTCTGGGTGGATTTATGATGGGTGACAATCAGCCACTGGTACTGACCTGCATATTCAGAAGTCGCCGCATTCAGCGTAGTTCTGAAATTTTCCACGATTGCCTCTGCCTCAGAGTTGTCCTTGGAAGCGCTGGGTACATCCGGATTATCCGCGTTTTCCTCATCATTTCCTCCCGGATACGCTCCGGTATTTAATGTAACAAAAAGTACATTATTATAGAGGTAATAGTAATTTCCTTTTGTTTCCATCTCCCGGCGCTCCGTAAAATCATACTGGCCTTCCTCATTCGGGGTCACGCCGTTGGACTCGGAATTGTTCGCAATCTCATCCGCTGTTGCCTGAATGTAGTTGCCATGACTCTGGCTTGTGCCGTTATTCTGTCCCCGGAATGTTGTCTGCACCTGCTCAAGCTGTCCGTTCTCATCCACGCCGTCAACAGACATTTCGTTCGGCAGATTGAAGTGATCCGCGAACATATAGTGTCTGTCATGGTTTCCCACTGCCGGAGCATATGCGATGGATGTCATCTCCTCCGGAGCAAAAAATGCCTCGTACTCACTGGATTTTCCCCAGCTCTGGTCTTCCACCTGATCTCCTGCGGATACTACAAGGCTGACGCCCTCTGCCGCAAGCTTTTCCATCATGGCAGCCCAGCCGGTCTGGTTGGTACCGTCCGAGGAATTCCATCCTTCGCTGTTTGTCTCCCCGCTCTCTTTGATCTGCGGATCACTTGTAAATCCAAAGGAAAATTCATCTGCCTTTGCAGTTGTATACGTATATGCCTCTGACCATGTCTGGCCTCCGTCATAAGAAATCTGGTATGAATAGGACGTATCCGGTGTCAGTCCGCTCACTGTCGCCTTGCATACCATCTTTCCTGTATCCGTGTACTTCCCTGTATCCAGTTTGGTAGGCGCTGTCAGTTCGCTGACAACTGCCTCCGCGGTAATATCACCAAATTTCACCATTGCCTGCTCTGTACCGTCCGGCGCATACCAGTTCAGATTAACGGATGCTGTTGTCGCACCCGGCTGTACTGTCAGATACTCAACAGAAACGTCCCCTGCCTCCTGAGTATCAGGCTGCGCCGATACGCTCATTCCCTGTGTGCAGAGCATCGTTGCTGCCAGCGCGGCCGCAGCAGTTCTGTGCCACATTTTTTTCATAAATAACTCCTCCTGAATAACTATTGTTAATTATTGCCGGAAGAAATTATAAAAAAGTATTGTTAAATTTATATATAAACTTTGTAATAATTTATGTTAAATCAATGCGGTCTATTGTTTTCACATATCAAAAGTTTTATATTATTATCAGAATATAATCAAAGGAGGAGTATTTATGAAGAAACATTCTGCAGCTCTGCTTTTCAGTGTCTGTTTTATTCTGGCTTTTTTCACCGGCTGTTCATCAGCCGCCGCTTCTTCAGCAGACAATAATAACGGTTCAGAATCCGGCACAGAAGTCACACAGCCGGAGCAGGAAAATAAAGATTCCAAAGACGAAACCGAAGATCCGGACGAATCAACAGATGCCCCGGACGCCTCCGATAATAAGAACGGATCAGATCTGACGCCGGGGGCAGCCGACCAGCCTATGGAGCAGACAACAGAGGGCTTTGTTCTTTCTGTAGAGAATGATATCATGTATGTGGATCTGGAAAATCCCGGTTCAAGAACATATCCCGGAGAAGGGGAAGACCGCAAAGTGGCATTTGACATATCCGGTGCAGAGCAGATTCAGACAAATATTTCTGAATTTAATCCCGAAAGGAAAAACATTATCCGTTCCGGCATAAATGTTTCAATTGAATATTATACGGAAAACGGGAAAAATATTGCGACAAAAGTTTCCACCAACGGCGACGAACTGGAGCCCGCCCCGTCCTTTTATGAATAACAGAAACCAATGTAAGTTTTCCGTTAAGTATCTCTGCTTTCTGTCTGTCCGTCTGAAATCCGACAGAAAAAACTGAGAATTCCGGAAAAATATTAAGGCCTGAGATGAAACTGTCTGGTCACAGTAAATTTTCATCTCAGGCCTTTTGAATTTATTTCCCCAGATCCGGTTCTTTCTCCGGCAGTCTTCCATACAGGCGTGTAACTCTTTTTATTTCTTTTGCCACATTTTCGTTAAACTGTCCTTTTTTCAGTCTCCATACCCAGTTGTCTCCCAGAGTGGACGGTGTATTGATTCTTGCTCTGCCATCCAGTCCCAGATAATCCTGCATCGGGATAACGCACAGATCCGCCACACTGCTCATGGCCATTGCAATGAAGTCTGAGGTAAGCGTATCCTCATCCAGTCTTGGCTTGCACATGTATTCTTTTGCAAAATCCCTTGCCTCTTTTCCCACTGTATGATACCAGCCTCTGGTTGTATCGTTGTCGTGAGTTCCTGTATAAACCACACAGTTTGTGGGGTAGGTATGAGGCAGATAGTTGGAAGACTCTCTTGCGTCAAACGCAAACTGAAGCACCTTCATCCCCGGGAAGCCGCTGTTCTTAAGCAGTTTCAGCACGCTTGGCGTTAAAAATCCCAGATCCTCGGCGATAATTTCCGGTCTGCCCAGTTTCTCTTCGATGGCACGGAACAGATCCATTCCCGGCCCCGGCATCCATTTTCCGTTTACCGCTGTATCTTCTCCGTAAGGAATGGAATAATACTCATCAAATCCCCGGAAATGATCAATCCGCACAACATCATACAGTTTCAGGCAGTACGCGATTCTCCTGATCCACCACTCATAACCCGTCTTTTTGTGGTATTCCCAGTCATAAAGAGGATTGCCCCAGAGCTGTCCCGTTGCGGAAAATGCATCCGGCGGACACCCGGCAACTCCGAGGGGATTGTTGTCTTCATCAAACTGGAACAGTTCCGGAGACGCCCACGTATCCGCACTGTCAAAAGCCACATAAATCGGAATATCTCCGATGATCTTAATTCCCTGTTTATTGGCGTATGCATGAAGTTTTTTCCACTGTCGGTCAAACTCATACTGCTGGAACTTATAAAAAGCAATCTCCTCTGCCAGCTCTTCTTTCGCCGCCGCCAGCGCAGCCTCATCTCTGGTTCTGAGAGGTGTTTCCCACTCTTTCCAGCTGACGCCGCCGTTTCTGTCCTTTATTGCCATGTACAGACTGTAATCGTCCAGCCAGTCCGCATTTTCCTCTGCAAATGCCTCATAATCCTCATTTTCCCGGAACCGTTCAAACGCTTTTTTCAGCGCTTTGAAACGGGATTTGTAGATTTTTTCATAATCGATACACTCCTCCTGATCTCCGAAATCATATGCCTTGCACTCCTTTTTTGTCAGAAGCCCCTCTTTGACCAGTGTTTTCAGGTCAATGTAATAAGGATTGCCGGCATATGTGGAGAAAGACTGGTATGGGGAATCCCCATAACCAGTCGGCCCAAGAGGCAGAATCTGCCAGTAGCTCTGTCCCGCTTTTTTCAGCAGGTCAATAAATCTGTAAGCTTCTTTTGAGAAGCATCCGATCCCGTATTTTGACGGCAGTGAAAATACCGGCAGTAAGATTCCGCTTGCTCTTTTCATATCTTCCTCCTTATCCGTACATTTTATAAGTGCCAGATATCTCTGTTGTACTCTTCAATGGTTCTGTCCGAAGAGAAGAAGCCTGCTTTTGCAATATTAACCAGAGTCTTCTTCGCCCACTCTTTTCTGTCCGCGTAAGCTTCCAGTACCTTTTCCTTTGTCTCCTTGTAAGAATCAAAATCAAGAAGCGTCATGAACCAGTCTTTATTGATCAGTTCTTTCTGCAGTCTCTCCAGATTTTCTTTACATCCCACTTCCAGCATCTCGTCGCTTGTTATAAAATCAATTGCCGCTTTGATCGCCGGATTCTTCTCATAGTAGTCTTCTGCCACATAATCCGCTTTTGCGTAGTGCTCAATAACCTCGTCGCTGGATGCCCCGAATACGAAAATATTGTCGTCGCCCACGCACTCATGAATTTCCACATTTGCTCCGTCCTCGGTGCCAAGAGTTACAGCTCCGTTCAGCATGAACTTCATGTTTCCGGTTCCGCTGGCCTCTTTGGACGCGAGAGAAATCTGCTCGGAAATATCGCATGCCGGAATTAATTTTCCTGCTTTTGTAACATTATAGTTTTCTACCATAACAACTTTCAGATATGGACTTACTTCCGGATCATTGTTGATGATCTCCTGCAGGCAGAGGATCAGATGAATGATATCCTTGGCGATCACATAAGCCGGAGCCGCCTTTGCGCCGAAAATGGCCGTAACCGGAGCCGCCGGGATCTTTCCTGATTTGATCTCCAGATATTTGTCAATAATGTAGAGTGCGTTCAGCTGCTGACGCTTATACTCATGGAGACGTTTTACCTGAATATCAAAAATCGTATCCGGACTGATCTCAATATTCTGAGTTTCTTTCAGATATGCGCACAGCGCTTCTTTGTTTTTGTGTTTGATCTCCAGAAGCTTTTCAAGTACCTTCTCATCGTCTTTGAATTCAAGCAACTTTTCAAGCTCAGAAGCATCTTTTTTATATCCCTGTCCGATCGTCTCATCCAGAAACTCTGCCAGAAGCGGATTGCAGTGAAGAAGCCAGCGGCGGAATGTAATGCCGTTTGTCTTATTATTGAACTTCTCCGGATAAATCTTATAGAAATTATTCAGTTCAGAATTCTTCAGAATCTCTGTGTGCAGAGCCGCCACACCGTTTACACTGAATCCGTAGTGAATATCAATGTGGGCCATATGAACCGTATCATTTCTGTCAATGATGGCAACGCTCTCGTCTTCAAATTTTCTTCTTACCTTGTCATCCAGCACCTCGATAATCGGCACAAGCTGAGGAACAACTTTCTTCAGATAATATACCGGCCATTTCTCCAGAGCCTCTGCCAGAATGGTATGGTTTGTATATACGCAGGTTCTGGATACAACATCAATGGCATCGTCCATATCCAGGCCCCGCTCTGTCAGCAGACGGATCAGCTCCGGAATTACCATTGTAGGATGAGTATCATTGATCTGAATCACTGCGTAATCCGGGAGATCATAAAGGTTGCATCCCTTGGCCGTACACTCATCCAGAATCAGCTGAGCGCCGCTGCTTACCATAAAGTACTGCTGATAGATCCGGAGCAGTCTGCCCTGCTCGTCGCTGTCGTCCGGATAAAGGAACAATGTCAGATTCTTTTCGATATCTTCTTTATTGAATTCAATTCCATCTTTTACGATTGTATCATCCACAGAATCCAGATCAAACAGATGGAGCTTGTTGGTCTTGTTGTTGTAGCCTGTAACCTCAACATCATACATTCTTGCATTGACTTTCAGCCCTTTAAACTCAACCGGATATGTAACATCCGTCTTTTTCAGCCAGGAAGCCTTTTCAATCCATGGATTCGGCGTCTCTTTCTGCAGATTGTTCTCAAACACCTGTTTAAACAGTCCCAGATGATAGTTCAGACCGATTCCGTCGCCGGCCAGTCCCAGTGTCGCAATAGAGTCAAGAAAACATGCCGCCAGACGTCCCAGTCCTCCGTTTCCAAGAGACGGCTCCGGCTCGACTTCCTCAATTTCACAGATATCCTTTCCGTTCTTCTCCAGGATATCCTTTACTTCTCCGTAAATTCCGAGATTGATCATATTATTGGAGAGAAGTTTTCCAATGAGAAATTCTGCCGAGATATAATAAACTTTTTTCTTGCTGTCTGTGCGTTCCTTCTCAGCCGCCATCTCCTGAACAATATTCAGAAGCGCGTGATAAATTTCCTCATTTTCTGCCTGTGATACCGTCTTTCCAAGATACTTTTCCATTTTTTCCTGAATGTTCATGGTATAACTCCTTTCAAAAATCTCCGGCATATGTCCCTGCGGTCAATAACTGTGCCGGAGGAACTTTGCAGCCGATACTGTATCTTATCTCTATATTCTGCATTCTAATACTCTTTTCCCGGAATTTCTTGCAAAATACTTTCATTTTATTGTACAATACTATCATTAATCAACTATCCTGTCTCTTAAATCTTTCATTGTTATAAGACAGCCAGAGGACAGACTATATTCCGTTTTTGAAACAGCAGTAAACCGTATTTTCAGGAGGATGCCTCATGAATCTCAGCGAATATCAGAACTATCATGAAACCAAATCTCATACAGCTTCCGAATTTCCTTATAATACCTATCTCTGCTCTATTCCACTGGACTTCACCCTTGTTCCGCTTCACTGGCATGCGGAACTGGAAATTGTGGTGATCAAAAAAGGAACCGGCCTTATTTCCGTAGATTTTGAAAAACGTACCGTCTCATCCGGTGATATTGTATTTATCCGCCCGGGCCAGCTTCACTCGATTGAACAGAATGGAGCCCGGAAAATGGAGTACGAAAATATCATCCTAAAGCCGGAACTCCTTATTTCCGGTGAAGCAGACCTGTGCGCAAGACAGTTTATCACACCACTGATGAAGGGAGAGCTTCGCTGCGTTACCTTTCTCACCCCGGCTGTTCCCGGATATCCGGAAATATCTGACTGTATCAGTCAAATTGACCATCTCTGCGAAAAGCGCCCGGACGGATATCAGCTTGCGGTAAAGGGGTTTCTTTTCCAGCTTGTCTTTCTTCTTCTGTCGCATCGGCAGAAAAAAAGCACCTCACCGGCACTTCAGACAAAGTCACTGGAAAAGATCAAGACCATCCTGAAATATGTAGAAGAACACTACGCCGACCACATTACAATTGATGATATGGCAGCCATAACATTTTACAGCAAGTCACATTTTATGAAATTTTTTAAAGCTCATATGGGAACCGGATTTATTGAATATCTGAATGATTACCGGCTTACTATTGCCGAACGCCTTCTACGTACTTCAGACGCCACAGTTCTGGAAATTGCTGAAAAAAGCGGTTTTGATAACCTCTCCTATTTCAACCGTATGTTCAAACGAAAATACGGGCAGTCACCCGGAAAACAGCGAAAACTCGTCTCCTCTTCGGACTGACATCAGAGTCTTCTGCTGCTTCCGGGCAAAGCTGCCCGCATAATAAATGCACATTAAGAATGATAATACAATTCAATTGGATCAATTGGATCGAAAGGATGCTCAACTTCCATCTTTTTATTTCTTCCTCTTCGTTTCAGAAGCTCACCGCTCTTGTTATATACCCAGAAAGAATATACCAGCAGTTTATTTACCTTTCCTATCTTCTCCTTGGTAGTTTTTTCATAAAGAACTCCTCCGGCCTTAAATGGGGTCTTCTTATGAATCATGGAAATCAATTCAGTCTCACATGTTACCGGCTCCGGTAATATTGTATATCCCCTTCCCACACAGTCGGGCTTATGAGAATCACTTCCTCCGGTTGTAATTTTGCCGTATTTTTTTGCCAGCTTCATGGCCCCGTCGTTTGACTCCGCGGACTCGCAGCTGTTAAATCCTTCTATAAAATCAAATCTTTTTACAATTTCCGGCGAAAGATAATATCTTCTGGCATTGGTAAAGCTCATATATTTTTCACCGCACGGATGTGCCGGCCCCAGCACACCGCCATTCCGGTGCACCAGATCAATCAGAAGCGCCAGCGGCATGCCTCGCATTTCCAGCAGCTTCATCTTAACGCCTTCGGGCATAATTACAATGATATGTCCCGCATCCCTTGTGTCATATTCTATCCCTTTAAGAACTACAAAGTCTGTATGTTTTTTCCCTTTGATATTGTTTTTCCAGTAGCGGTATCCGTTATACGTATCATGATCTGTAATAACCATCCCCTGGAAACCATGCCTCTTTAGAATTGTAATATATTCCTCAAGCCCCACCTTACTGTCAATGGAACCCTCTTTTACGTGGCAGTGCATATCAATTTTCATAAACACGCCTCCTTTTCATCCGATACAGAGCCGGATCTGTAGTCTTTTCTCTTCTTTATTATACCGCTTTGTCCCCAAACTGACAACATGGGGACATCCTTTTTTCATCTGTCGGAAAGTATTATCAATTACGGCAGTTTTTACCCACTAAAGAAGATACGGACAGCAGACAGGTAATCCAGGCCGCGCAGAATACTGCAGGCGGTATCTGTGTCTCGGTAAAACAGAAGATAAATGCCATTGCAATAAGAATACACAGACCCGTCAGAATAATAAGACCATTCAAAACAGATTTTCTAATATACATAAAAACACACCTTTCTCTGATAGTTTTTTACTTTCAGTAGTATCCTATCAGACAAGGTGTGTCATAAAACGGACTCAATCTTACATTTCGGAATAATTATTCTTCTTCCTCATCGTCCTCACTCAGATCGATAATTTCGATTTCCTGTTCTTCATTTTTACCGGTATCCCCTTCCGGCATTGTATCAAGATCATCAATCAGTGTTCTCGCCTTTTCTATTTCATTTTCAGTCGAATGTGTCTCACGGATCTCTGCTGCCTTTTCAAGGCTTTTGCGTTTTCTTTTTTTGGACTCCAGCAAAAGCTGTACCAGAATGCCAAACACTGCAAACACTGTACAGAAAAGTATACTTATCAGTCTGCCTCTGACAGGCACAAACTGATAAAAGGATGTTCCTGCTACGATCCCGCCCCAGACAGAAGTAGTAAAAATAGTAAGAGCCACTACAAAACGTACTGCCAGCGCTGCCAGCAACAGAGCAGCCGCCAGGCCGATTCCTGCCGGAAGATACTCTCTTGGCTGAACAACCTGCATATAAATACCGCTTACGGAAATAAACACTGTCAGAAATATTCCAAACCGGAAGAAAAATGCGCCGAGAAATCCCAGAATAATTCCGGCGGCTCCACCTGCAATCAGGACTGTCGTACTGCCGGCCCCGGTCAGAGACAATACGGCCGCTGCACAGATGAAACCAGTCGAAAATCCAAGAACTGCCGACCATACCCGGACAATCTTCAGTCCCAGCAGACACAGAAGAAGCCCTGCTACCGTAAGGACCGCAAAACAGATAATCTCCTCCCTGGAAAGTATCCCGATCTTAGCTTCCCAGAGAAAAAACAGATCTTCAATATTTATGTTATGTACATTATCAAATAATTCATTCATATACTCCACCTCAGTTTAATAATAAACAATGCGCGCCTGTATAATTCCCTTCCGTCTTATTCAGAACGCGCCAATCCCCTCATTCATTCTACCAATATTTTCTCTATAATACAATAGAGAAAATATATCACAGAAATAAAAAGAAAGTGGATGCTAATCATTTTACCTGATCAACATCCACTTTCATTTCGATATTTCTATCATTCTTTTTACCTCTTTCTTTTCTATCTTTCTGATGGATAGATTTAACTTATGTTCCCGGTGGTCCGTACCTCCTTTTCATAAATTCCTGCTGGACTTTGGTACTTGTAACTGCCCCTCTTCCCGATATAGATTTTACTTCTCTCATAACTTTCTCGTCATTATGATATTTCTCTATATCTGACTGTTACTTTTCCAATCACGACATCCGGCAGGTTCTATAAAACTTCCTGTAACGATCATCCATTTGATTATGATCTCTGTCATTCTCTCTTGTCAGATTGTTCATTCAGTTTTATTTCTTGGCTATATATTAGCATTCAATTTCTTATTTGTCAATAAGTATTTTGTATTTTTAAATATTTTTTCTGTATTTTCTGTTAATTTTATTTCCGACGACTTATTTTCTTCCGAAATCAGAGGTACCCCGTGCCTATTGACTTCTGCCGAATCCATCAGTAAAATAAAATAGATATGTCTAAATTTTGCAAAGGAGTCTTGATATGGAACAGTTAAAAATACCTGATGGCTACTCCTCTCCCCTTACAATCCGTGAAACCGAAGTTGCCATCAAAGAAGTAAAAGATCATTTCGAGCGCGCTCTGGCCAAAGCGCTGCATCTGACACGTGTATCCGCTCCGCTTTTTGTCCGCCCGGAATCCGGAATGAATGACAATCTGAACGGTGTGGAACGCCCGGTTTCTTTCGGCATCAAGGAACAGGAGGATGCCGCAGCCGAGATTGTTCACTCTCTTGCCAAATGGAAAAGATACGCTTTGAAAAAATACGGGTTTCACTCAGGAGAAGGCCTGTATACAGATATGAGCGCAATCCGCAGAGATGAAGATACTGACAATGTGCATTCTCTGTACGTTGACCAGTGGGACTGGGAAAAAATCATATCAAAAGAAGAGCGTAATATGGAAACTCTGCAGTATACTGTAAGAAAAGTATACAGCGCTCTGAAAGACACAGAAGATTTCATTTCCCGCAGATACAATTATATCGAACCGCTTCTGCCTGATGATATTTTCTTTATTTCCTCTCAGGAGCTGGAAGACATGTTTCCCGATTGTACTCCGAAAGAACGGGAAAACCGGATTGCCCGGGAAAAAGGCGCTGTATTTATTTCACAGATCGGAAAAACACTTGCATCCGGCCAGAGACATGACGGCCGGGCTCCGGATTATGACGACTGGGAATTAAATGGTGATATCATTGTATATTATCCGGTTCTGGATATGGCTTTCGAAATTTCTTCCATGGGTATCCGCGTTGATGAAAATTCGCTCAGTAGCCAACTGAAGGAGGCCGGATGCGAAGAACGGGCCGACCTGCCCTTCCAGAAATCTCTGCTGAACGGCGAACTGCCCTATACGGTAGGCGGAGGCATTGGACAGTCCCGTATCTGTATGTATTATCTCAGAAAAGCTCATATCGGCGAGGTACAGTCCTCCCTTTGGCCGGACGATGTAGTGGAAAATGCACTGGCAAATGGCATCCATCTTCTTTAGTTCCACCTACATGCTTCGGCTGCTGCAAACTTTTTCAGTTTATATAGCTTTTACTAATCTGAATATTCAAAAACCAGGGTCTGATTTCTGATAAGCACAAGAAATCCTCCCTGGTTTTTTGAAATTTTATTCATTTTATCTTTCCCCTGTCGTTGTCCCGCAGTCCTCATTCTTTTATTTCCAGGGCCACAGCCTGACAGCTATTCAGCTTTATTTTCCCGCTTTTTTTTGCCTCCCTTTCAATTACATCTTCCTCACCAATATTAGATATAAGAACCTTAATCAACTCTCTCTTAAGCGGAATTTCACATGTCTCTTTTCCATAATTGGCGGCAACCAGAATATTCTGTCCTCCGTCTTCCCTGATCCGATGATAGGCAAAAATGCTGTCAGAATCTTCGTATTCAGGAACGAATCTTCCATAAGTCAGAACTTCCTTGAATTCCGATGACTTTTTTAACGCAATCAGTTTTCTGTAATAGGAAAGAACAGAATCATCTCTCTTTTCCTGTTCTTCCACATTAATCTTTCTATAGTCGGAATTTAATGCAAGCCATGGGGTTCCCGATGTAAATCCTGCATTTTTACCGCCATTCCACTGCATAGGAGTACGGGCATTATCACGACTGTTCTCATAGCAGCATTCCAGAGCCTTTTCTCTGGTACAACCTGCCTGCAGAGCTTCGCGATACTGATCTTTTGTGCTGATATCATCGTACTGGGAAATGTCGCTGCGCCTGCAGTTGGTCATACCGATCTCCTGTCCCTGATAAATAAAGGGAATCCCATACAAAAACATGAAAGTTGTCGCAAGCATCTTTACCCCTGTCTCATTCTGTGCATATTCCGGAAGAAAACGACTTGCGCCTCTTGGTTCATCGTGATTTTCAATAATATTTGCTTTAAATCCTATCCCCTGCGCTTCTTTCTGCGATGCAAAAATCACATCTCTCCAGTCTGTAAAAACAAAAGGTCTGGAATCATACCAGCCATGGCTTCCCTGAACAAGTTCATGTGCGCTGAAATCAAATATCGTTGAAAAATGTCCGTTATCACCGATAAACTCAGGCAGCTCATCTTGCTTCATATTGAATACTTCTGCCACAGTAAAGGCATCATATTTCCCATATGTATGCGCTTTCATATCTTCAAAATATTCCCCTACACCTTGTACTTCCTCAACCATTTTCACGCAGGAAGCAAGTCCGTCCGTTCCGTCAGGTTCAAACGACGGGAAACTCAGATCTTTCTTAATATTGATAATTGCATCTATTCGAAATCCCGCCAGCCCTTTATCAAGCCACCAGTTCATCATTTTATAGATTTCATCACGAAGCTTCGGGTTTTCCCAGTTCAGATCCGGCTGTTCCTTTGCAAACATATGAAGATAATATTTCTCCGTCCCCGGCACCTTCTCCCAGGCACTTCCTCCAAAATATGAACGATAATTACTCGGCTCTTTTCCATCCTTTCCCTGTACAAAATGAAAATATTGCGCATATTCTCCCTCCGGATCTTCCAGCGCCTTCTGAAACCATTCATGCTTATCAGAGCAGTGATTTACGACCAGATCCATAAGAATAAACATCTCCCGCTTTTTCGCCTCGGCAAGAAGTTCGTCAAATTCCTCCATTGTCCCGAATTCTTCTGCAATTTTATAATAATCCGAAATATCATATCCCTGATCTACAAAAGGCGACTGATAAATCGGTGAAAGCCATATAATATCAATTCCCAGATCTTTCAGATAGTCCAGTTTGGATATAATTCCCCGCAGATCGCCAATCCCATCCCCATCCGAATCCAGAAAACTCTTCGGATAAATCTGATACGCAACCTTGTCATGCCACCATTTTCTTTTCATTTCCATCTGCTCCTTATTGTCATTTTTGTATGATACTGTTATTATATAGCTGTAACAAAGAAAATTCTTGTACAATATTTTCATATTTATTGCACAATTCTGCCAGGGGTCAGACCCCTTTGCAAAAGGCTCCGTCCCCTTTGGGTAAAATTGTCCGAAAGGAGTTAAAATGGCGCACAATTCTTCTCTTTCTCCGGAACAGAAGGAACAGGCACGACACGGCGAGCACATGTTTCCTCTGAAAAAATATATAACGACGCTGACTGAGCTGTATCCTTCCGTTTCTCCCCACTGGCATGACGAAGCGGAGCTGACTCTGATTACCGAAGGAAGCTGCACCTATCAGGTACAGCTTGATACATATGAAGTCAGAGAGGGAGATCTTCTTTTTGTACCTCCCGCCGTTCTCCACTCAATTACTGCTTCAACCCGGGATGGAATGCGTTCGGAAACTTATGTATTTCATATGAATTTTTTAGGAGCAAGTTCTGCAGATATCTGCGCGGTTAAATACCTGACGCCTGTAATAAACCAGACTCTGATTCTGCCCTGTCTGATTAGAAAGGAACATCCGGCATATAAAAATGTTTTTGATATTTTCCTGAAAATAAACCAGGCTTATGACAATACGCCAGCAGGCTATGAGCTGCTTCTGCGTTCTCTCCTGCTTCAGGCCATAGTCGCGCTCCTTCCTTACAGCGATGAACAGGTTGTTCATTCACCGCTTGAAACAGAACACACCTTTAAATTGAAACTTGTACTGGAATATATCGGAGAACACTACGCCGAGGAACTTACAATCCCCCAGCTTGCCCGGATCTGCTATTTCAGCGAATATCATTTTATGCGCTTTTTCAAAAAATATACAGGCACTTCCTGCCTGGAATATATTAAAAATCTGCGCCTGGAAAAGGCCGCGGAACAATTTGCACAGGGGGCCCAGTCTGTCCTGGATACCGCACTGTCTGCAGGATTTTCAAATTTATCTTATTTTTACAGGGAATTCAAAAAGAAATACGGGATGACTCCGAGAAAGTTTATAGAAAGCATACCTTCCGGAGCCTTTCAGGCTCCGTACCGGTATCAGTAAAACATCCATTATTTTGCATGATGCAAGGTCTCAGAAAAATCTGCTTTTTATATCAAAGCCATGATTCATTGGTCCGCTGCCCTTTCCCAGATCAAGCATTGCGGCAAGAGCGCCGGATATGTACTCTTTTGCTCTTTGTACAGCCTCCTCCAGTTCGAAGCCTTTCGCCAGATTCGACGCAATGGCGCTGGACAGCGTACAACCGGTACCATGCGTATTCGGATTATGAATGCGCTGACCGGAAAACCATTTTCCCCGGCCGTTCTGAAACAGATAATCATTGGCATCATTAAGGGCATGCCCTCCTTTCAGCAGAACTGCACATCCGTAAGATTCGCCAATCTCCTCGGCCGCCTTCTCCATTTCTTCCGTTGAAGTAATCTTTCTGCCGGAAAGCACCTCTGCCTCGGGAATATTCGGTGTAAGTACATCCGCTGCCGGCAGAAGCTTCACTTTAAGTTCTTCCACGGCATCCTCGCAAATCAGCCGGGCGCCGCTGGTTGCAACCATAACCGGATCCAGTACAATATTTCCGGCGCTGTACTGCCCCAGCTTTTCTGCAATTACTGCAATCAGGTCCGGAGAGGATACCATCCCGATCTTTACCGCATCCGGCCGGATATCTGTAAAAATGCAGTCAAGCTGCCGGGCCAGAAATTCCGGCGCCGCTTCCATAATTCCCGCCACACCGGTAGTATTCTGCGCAGTCAGCGCAGTAACCGCGCTCATGGCGTAAACACCGTTGGCCATCATTGTTTTAATGTCCGCCTGGATTCCGGCGCCGCCGCTGGAATCACTTCCCGCAATCGTCAATGCTGTTTTCATAGAAACCTTTTCCTTTCTATAGCAAATTATTATTTTTATCAAAGTCGGCTGACTCTTTTCCAGAACAGATCAAAATCCGCAAATTCGGGCAGATAAATATCTGCTGTATTCCAGATCTGAGCCAGCTGTTTGTCATTCGATCTGTCATAGACGGCAACCGTTTTAAAACCTGCTTTTCCCGCTGTCCGAAGTGCGTGATATGCGTCTTCAAACACCAGCGTTTCTTCTGCATCTGTATCCAGATGCAGAGCCGCCGCGTAATAAATATCCGGCTGATTTTTCCCGCTTCCGATCTCAGAACAGGTAAATATTCCCTGAAAATAAGAAAATACTTTCAGCCGTTTCAGCGCAGCCTCCGTATTATTCCGGTCACCGGAAGTTGCAATTACCATTGGAATTTTTCTTTCACGGAACTCGTCCAGAAACTGACGCGCCCCTTCCTTAAGAGGAACTCTTTCTGCATAAAAATCCCGCACTTCCCTTGCAAGGCCTTTTACCACCTGCTCGCAGGTCAGCTCCAGACCATAATGGGAAATCAGATACCGGGCGCCCTCTTCCAGACTCATGGAGAAAAGAGTCTCTCCCAGTCCCTTTTCCGCCGGGATTCCCCGGCTTTTCAGATACAACTCACCCAGGTTTTCCCATACCGGCATAGAATTCAGAAGCACTCCGTCTACATCAAAAATAATACCGCGAATCATCTCATTCTTTCACCATCTCTTCAGTAAGCATTCTCAGTTCACTGGCTGCGGCTTCAATATTTTTCTGAGCAAAAATCGCACTTATAACAGCAATTCCACATACCCCGCTGTGTTTGAGCTGCGCAACATTATCCCGGGTTATACCCCCTATGGCAATAACCGGAATATCAACAGCGCTGCAGATGTCTCTGAGAACCTGATGATCCACCTCTGCCGCGTCGGACTTGGATCCGGTATGAAATACTGCTCCTACTCCCAGATAATCCGCTCCCTGCCTCTGTGCCTCAAGAGCTTCTTCCACTGTACGGGCGGATACACCGATAATCCGGTCCGTTCCCAGTTTTGCACGTGCCTCTCCGGCCGCCATATCACTTTGCCCCACATGCACGCCATCCGCTCCGATCTTTGCCGCAAGAGCAACATTATCATTAATTAAGAAAGGCACCTGATACTTTCTGCACAACTGCTGAATTACCTGGGCTTCCTCTAAAAATTCCTGATCATCCAGTTCTTTCTCCCGCAGCTGAAGAAACGTTACGCCCCCCTTCAAAGCCTGTTCCACCTGTTCGCAGAGTGTCTGTCCATTCAGCCAGCTTCTGTCTGTTACTGCATAGAGAAGCAGATCTTTTTTATCGCAGTTCATATTTTGCTCCTTTCTCAAGTTCTTCTCCTGTCATGTTATAAACAGCGTCAATAATCCGGTTCCGATAGGTGGCATTGCCATCACCTTTCTGCATCCGGCTCCACCCGATCTCACCGGCAAGCCCCATCATACACACCGAAGCCGCAGCCGCCTCCAGAGGGCTGTCAGGATTGGCTGTCAAATAAGCCGTCATAATTCCTGACAGCTGACATCCGGTTCCTGTAATTTTCCCCATCTCCGGACGTCCGTTTCTGATTACAAAACAGGAGATTCCGTCTGATACCAGATCAACCGCCCCGGTAACTGCAATGATACAACCGGCCTTCCGCGAAAATGCTTTCACAAATGCCACAGCCTCATCCAGCGTATCCTCTGTCACTGCATCCGCTATATCTGCATCCACACCCTTGGTATTTCCTCTGTCCCCGGCCAGCGTCCTGATCTCGGAAATATTTCCCCGGACTGCGCTCAGCCTCAGATCCTTCATAAGGGAAAGGGCAGTGTCTGTCCGAAATTCACTTGCGCCTGCGCCTACCGGATCCAGTACAATCGGATGTCCCAGTTCATTGGCACGGCGTCCGGCACGGAATATACCCTCAATACTGGTTTTGTGCAGCGTACCTATATTAATATTCAGTCCTCCGCAGAGAGAGGTTATATCTTCCACATCCTCCGCCTCATCAGACATAATCGGGCTTCCCCCACATGCGAGGATCACATTTGCCACGTCATTTACTGTAACATAATTGGTTATATTATGTATCAACGGGATGCGGCCCCTTACATTTTCAAGACAATTTTTAAACATTTTTGTTTCTTATACTCCTTTTTCATGTGCTGCCAGCAAGTCAAACACCTCAAGTCAGGGCGCGCCCCGGCTTTGTTCAAATGCATCAGTCCTGCTTCTTTCCCGCGCCTGCCGCCTGCACTTTCGGTTCCAGATTTCCCAGATAAATATCAAATACTTTCATCTTCTTCATAGCCGTCACCAGTACTGCCGCAATAATTGTTCCGCCGAAGCTTGACACAAAAAACGGGAATACAAACCCGTATACCGCACTTTCACTTCCCATAAGAAGCGCCGCGACAGGATAGCTGAGGAATCCGCCGATCACAGACGTACCAAACAACTCTCCCGCATATGCCAGGGGAAGACGCTTTCCGTACTTATATAAAATACCGCACAGAAATGCTCCGCACATAGATCCCGGAAATGCCAGCAATGTTCCTGTACCCATAAGATTTCTGAGGAGACTTGTCACAAAGGCCATGCCAACCGCATATCCGGGCCCTAAAAATACTCCGCCGAGTATGTTGATAAGATGCTGAACCGGAGCGCACCTGGATGCCCCAACGGGAACAGACAGCGGAGAACATACAATTCCCACCGCTACAAGAATACCTGCAAGGGCAAGCTTTCTCACATTTACATTTTTCATTTTTATACCTCCTAATACGCCGGATACAGACTCCGGCGCCCGGAAAAATATCCTGTATTTTAATCCGAAAATAATGTTACCACGTCCGCATAAGAAATGCAATATACTTGACTTTACTGTCAAATAAGCACAAAAGTCATTCCATAAGCCCCTGATTCTTGTTATAATTTATTCAAATACTAGATAAAGGAAGATGAATACATGTCTGTAGAAATTGTAAAAAATTATTTTGACGCGAATCACATTAACAAAGAAATTCTGGAATTTCCCGTTTCCAGCGCAACTGTTGAACTGGCCGCACAGGCAGCGGGCGTTGAGCCCGCACGGATTGCAAAAACTCTGTCGTTTTATACGAAAGAAAAAGATGCGGCCATCCTGATTGTCACTGCCGGAGATATGAAAATCGACAACAGCAAGTTCAAACATTTCTTTGGAATGAAGGCAAAAATGCTTGCGCCGGAAGATGTGGAACCTCTGACCGGGCACGCCATCGGCGGTGTATGTCCCTTTGGAAATCCGGATACTGTAAAAGTATATCTTGACGTTTCTATGAAACGATTCGATACCGTTTTTCCTGCTGCCGGCAGCGGAAACTCTGCAGTGGAAATGACCTGTGAAGAACTGGAAAAAGCCGCACGGTCACTCGAATGGATTGATGTATGTAAATAAAATATTCAGCTCAGAAGGGATAACCCTTTACGGAAGGAGGACTGATTTTGGCAAAATATGTTATGGCACTTGATGCCGGGACTACCAGCAACCGCTGTATTCTTTTTGATAAAAAGGGCAGAGTATGCAGCTCGGCCCAGCGGGAATTTACGCAGTATTTTCCCCGTCCGGGATGGGTGGAACATGACGCGGATGAAATCTGGGCCAGCCAGCTTGGAGTAGCAGTCGAAGCTATGAACAAAATCGGCGCATCTGCTGAAGATATTGCGGCAATCGGTATTACAAATCAGCGGGAAACAGTTATTGTATGGGACAGAACAACCGGCGAACCGGTCTGCCGCGCCATTGTATGGCAGTGCCGGAGAACTTCCGGCTATTGCGACTCTCTGAAAGCGAAGGGATTAACAGAAAAGTTCCGGGATAAAACCGGACTTGTCATTGATGCTTATTTTTCCGGCACAAAAATAAAATGGATTCTGGATAACGTTCCCACCGCCCGGGAAAAAGCTGAAAAAGGAGAACTGCTCTTTGGCACTGTGGAAACCTGGCTGATCTGGAAACTGACAAAAGGCAAAGTTCATGTAACGGATTACTCCAATGCTTCCCGCACGATGCTGTTTAATATCAACTCCCTGGAATGGGACAAAGAGATTCTCAAAGAACTTGATATTCCCGAAAGCATGCTGCCGGAAGTCCGGCCGTCCAGCTGCATTTACGGAAAGACGGATCCCTCATTTTTCGGAGGCGCCATTCCGATTGCGGGAGCCGCAGGCGACCAGCAGGCAGCCCTGTTCGGGCAGACCTGCTTTGCTCCCGGAGAAGCAAAAAATACATACGGCACAGGCTGTTTCCTGTTGATGAATACCGGAGAAACTCCTGTGTTTTCCAAAAACGGGCTTGTTACTACCATAGCCTGGGGACTGGACGGGAAGGTAACCTATGCGCTGGAAGGTTCTATCTTTGTAGCCGGAGCTGCGATCCAGTGGCTGAGGGACGAGATGCGCCTGATTGATTCCGCTGCCGACTCCGCCTATATGGCGCAGAAAGTTCCCGACACAAACGGCTGCTATGTAGTTCCTGCTTTTACCGGACTAGGCGCGCCCCACTGGGATCAGTACGCAAGAGGAACCATTGTTGGAATTACCCGGGGTGTAAACAAATATCATATTATCCGGGCAACACTGGAATCTCTGGCCTACCAGGTAAACGACGTACTGACTGCCATGAAGGCGGACTCCGGTATTGAACTGGCAGCGCTCAGAGCAGACGGCGGAGCCAGTGCAAATGATTTTCTGATGCAGGTTCAGGCAGATATCATCAACGCGCCGGTCAGACGCCCTGCCTGTGTGGAGACAACCGCTGCAGGCGCAGCATATCTGGCCGGTCTGGCAGTCGGTTACTGGGCCGATAAAAATGATGTGATTAAAAACCAGATTATTGAACGAACCTTTGAGCCCTCCATCTGCCCGGAAGACAGAGACAGCCGGATCAGAGGGTGGAATAAAGCAGTAAAATATTCCTTCGGATGGGCAAAAGAAAACTAAAGTAAAGCAAAAGCAGCAGGAAAGACTTTTCAGCCATAATCCTGCTGCTTCTATATTTATTCAGGTCGTTTATTCAGGCAGTATCGGATCTCTGTCTGTTTTATTTCAAAAAGCTTTCAATGATAACAGACTCTGCCTCTTCTTCTGTAAGGCCGAATGTCCGAAGCTTTACAAGCTGTTCGTCATTGATTCTTCCAATAGCTGCCTCATGGATAATCTGAGCATCCACATGCTTAGCGTCAATTTCAGGTATGGAGCTGATCTCTGCATGTTCCATAATAATGGAATCACACTGAATATGAGCATGACAGAGATTATTCCCGATAGCCCTGGGATGGAATACCTGACTGGACGTGCCCTTTCCGACAGAACGGGAGACAATCCGCGCAGAGCTGTTTTCACCATTCAGCTCCACCTCCATATTTGACACTGCAGTCTGTTCCGCATCTGTCATAAGCTTCTCTGTAACAAACAGTTTCGCGTTCTCCGCAAGCTCAATATAGTTCTCTCTCTCTGTGGAATCCACGCCCTTGATCTGAGTAGTCTCCAGAGTAAATACTGAATTTTCTCCCACATAAATCTTTGTCACCGGATTGAGAACCTTGCTTCCGGTACCGTTTCCTTCTGCATAGTGATTTTCCACATATTTTACATTTGCGTTTTTTCCTACGTGAAACGTATGAATTCCGTCATGGCGGGTCTCGCTGCATCCTTCGCCGTGTATACCGCATCCGGCCACGATCGTTACATCCGCGCCGTCCTCGATATAGAAATCGTTATATACAATATCCACGCCTTCCTGAGACATTACCACAGGAATATGAACCTGCTCTTCTTTTGTCTCTCCGCTGATATGAATATCAATTCCCGGTTTATCTTCTTTTGGCACAATTTTGATGTGTCTGCTGTCTCCATGGCATACTGCCATACCGTTCAGCCGCAGATTGTACGCGCCCTCCTGCCTGAAGCCGTAAGAGTCTATTACCTTAAGCACATCTTCTGTCACTTTATTAAGCTCCATAGAGCTCACCTCCCTTTTGTCGCCTGCACTCACAGGAATCTACTTCCTGATTAAACAGTTTCAGCGTGATCTCTTCTGCCGCACCGATAGACTCTACTTTTCCGTCAGAAATCACCATAATCCGGTCCGCCATACGGATAATTCTCTCCTGATGAGAAATCAGAATCATACTCTCCTGCTTTTCCTTATGAATCTGCTCAAACCGTTTGATCAGCATGGAAAAGCTCCACAGGTCAATTCCCGCCTCCGGTTCATCAAAAATGCAAAGTTTATGCTGTTTTGCAAGCACTGTAGCGATCTCGATTCTTTTGATTTCTCCGCCGGAAAGTGTAGCGTCCGCCTCCCTGTCGATATACTCCATGGCACAGAGACCTACGCTGCTCAGCAAATTGCAGCATGTTTTTTCATCCAGAGAATGACCTGCCGCCAACGACAGAAGCCTGCGCACCGTCATACCTTTAAAACGAGGCGGCTGCTGAAAAGCAAAGCCGATCCCCGCCTTTGCCCTCTCATCTATAGTATATTCCGTAATATCTTCGCCGTTGAGCAGAATCTTTCCGGACGAAGGCTTGTTTATTCCCATCAGGAGCTTGGCAAGAGTAGATTTTCCACCTCCGTTCGGACCGGTGATTACAAGCATCTCACCGTCATTTACAGTGAAGCTGACGTCATTTAAAATCTCCGACTGCTTCCCTTCTTCTAAAACATCATATGATAAATGTTCTACCTGCAACATCTTTAACCTGTCACTTCCTTTTTCCTTAGATACCCGCAGTTCCGTATATCTGCCTGCAGATTACGCCGAGAACCTGCGAAACAGTTCTCTGTACCATTCAGCATAAATACTCCCCCGTCTCCAGATAAATGCAAATTCATGAACAACAGGAAAATCCCGAAGCGGAATCTGCCGCAGAGAGCCGTCTTCCAGTTCTCTGCAGACTGCGGCTTCATATAAAAATGTAATACCACATCCGGCTTTTGTCAACTCTTTAATCGTCTGCATGCTGCCCACTTCCATCCTTTTTGCAAAATCCTGGATACTCAGATTATGGGCCTCCAGACAGCGCTCCAGCACCTCTCTTGTGCCGGATCCCTCTTCACGCAGAAGAAGCCTTTCCTGAAAAAGTTTCTCGATACAGTCCGGCGTGTTACGAAAAGTATAATCCGGACTGCAGACAGCTATATATTTTTCCCGGGAAAAAATCTGAAAATCATACTCGGTTTTCTTGAAAAAGCCCTCCACAAGGGCAAAATCAATCCGGCCTTCATCCAGGCGCACAAGAAGATCGTGGGTATTTTCCACTTCCATATGAATTCTGGCCTGGGGATATCGGGCAAGATACTTTTCCAGCACCTGCCCCATCACTGCGTCTCCGATAGTGCGGGTAGCTCCGAACCGGATCTCCGCCTCCTGCTCCGTTTTCTGCATTTCATTCTGCATGGACTGTTCATCGTGCATCATTGTAAGCGACGCATTCCGCAAAATCTCCCCGGCGCCTGTCAGTCTGAGCTTCTTCCCTTCATACCGGAAAAGCTTAGTATTATAATGCTTTTCCAGGAAACGGATATGCTGAGAAACTGCCGGCTGCGTAATATTCAGTTTTTCTGATGCTCTGGTAAAATTCATATACCGGCACACCGTAAGAAACGTTTCCATTCTGAAATCAAGCATAATATCCCCCTTATATAAAGAGATAAGGAGCGGAGCACTCCTGCACAGAGTCCCCGCCCCTCTTTATACTGAACTACTCCCTGTATCTACTATAACATATTTTTATGATAAAATAAAGATATATAATTTTATTTTATGATTTGATTATGATATTGTATCTGCAGGAAAAAAATTACAGTTTCGTAGAAAGAAAAACGGACATGAAAAACTGTTTTCTTTTCGGAATGATGAGAGAAAGAGAGGAAAATACATATGAATTTACTAAAGAAAAACGTCCCGGGACTTCTGCTCTGCCTGGTTATAGCAGTGCCGTCCTGGTTTCTCGGTCAGGCGCTTCCTGTTATCGGAGGCCCGGTATTCGCAATCCTGATCGGTATGATACTGACACTTATTCTTACCAGGAAGGAAATATTTGCGGAAGGTATCAATTATACTTCAAAGAAAATTCTTCAGGCTGCCGTAGTATTTCTTGGATTCGGCATGAATCTGACGGAGATCCTGGCAAAAGGGAAGCAGTCTCTTCCTATTATTATTTCCACAATCACGACTTCCCTTGTTATTGCATTTATTCTTTACAAGGCCCTGAAACTCCGTGCGAATAATGCTGTTCTTGTGGGAGTGGGTTCCTCTATCTGCGGTGGAAGCGCAATTGCGGCGACCGCACCGGTAATCGGCGCATCTGACGAAGAAGTAGCACAGTCTATTTCTGTCATTTTTCTCTTCAATGTACTGGCCGCTTTGATCTTTCCAACACTGGGCGGAATGCTGGGGTTAAGCAATGAAGGCTTCGGACTTTTTGCCGGAACCGCAATCAATGATACATCGTCTGTTACCGCGGCAGCTACTGCCTGGGACGGCATCCACGGCAGCAATACACTGGATGCAGCTGCAATCGTAAAAATGACAAGAACCCTCGCAATCATTCCGATCACGCTGGTTCTTGCCATTTACAGAGGGAAAAAAGAAAAATCTTCAAAAGGCTCTTCGTTCAGTCTTAAAAAATCATTCCCTTACTTTGTATTGTTTTTTATACTGGCTTCAGTTATAACAACTTTCTTTCAGCTTCCCGCCGCAGTAACCGCCCCGCTGAAAGGCCTGAGTAAGTTTCTTATTGTTATGGCAATGGCTGCCATTGGTCTGAACACAAACGTCATTAAACTGATAAAGACCGGAGGCAAACCAATCTTTACCGGATTCTGCTGCTGGGCGGGAATCACCCTGGTAAGCCTGGGGCTCCAGCATATCCTTGGGATCTGGTAAATAAATTCGGATTTGTCGGAGAGCTGTGAGTGGAGAGGCGTCCGA
>DWZZ01000199.1 GCA_019117305.1 Candidatus Mediterraneibacter merdigallinarum
CCCGTCCCCGCTCTACCAGATTATGAGCCTCATCCACAAGAAAAATATACCCTTTACTGCTTCCTTCTGAAAAAAAGCGTTTTAAATGAGCGTTCGGATCAAATACATAATTATAATCACAGATGACCGCATCCGCCCAGACAGAAAGATCCAGAGACATTTCAAAAGGGCACACCCTGTGTTTCTTCGCATAATCTTCAACAATCCGGCGGCTGATGCCGTTTTCACTGATAAGGAGATCATATACTGCATCATTCACCCGGTCATAGTGCCCTTTTGCATACGGACATTTTTCCGGATTGCATTCTGTCTCATCACAGAAACAGATCTTTTCCTTTGCAGTCAGGGTAATTACCTTCATCTGCAGCCCGTTGTCTTCAAGCGTCCGGAACGCCTGTTCCGCCACTGTCCGCGTAATCGTCTTTGCCGTCAGATAAAAGATCTTTTCGCCGATTTCTTCTCCAAGTGCTTTGACAGACGGAAAAACAGTAGAAATTGTCTTCCCTACTCCTGTAGAAGCCTGGATAAAAAGTTTTTTCTTTCTCAGTATAGTCCGGTAAACTGCTGCGGCCATATCCCGCTGACCGGCCCTATAGGAAAAAGGGAATTCTGTTTTATGGATTGAAGTATTGCGTGCCTTCTTCCATTCAACTTCAAATCTGGCCCACTTTTCATATTCGCCCACAAGACCGTAAAACCACTCCTTCAGTTCTCCGGCATCGAAAGACTGTACAAAACGGCAGATTTCCTCACTTTCCATCTGACAGTAGGTAACCTGCACATCGATCTTTTTCAAACCCTTCTGTTCGGCATAGATAGCCGCGTAACATTTTGCCTGAGCAACATGAAGAGCTTCAGGCTTTTCTATAAAACGAAGTTCTCTCAGTACGCCTTTAATCTCGTCAATCGTAATCTTCTGCTCTTTTCCGATCTGTTCTGTAATAATTCCGTCTGCACGCCCCTCTACAAGAATGCGGAATCCTTCAAAACGAACCTCTTTTCTCAGTGAAACTTCAGCATGGTAATCCGGTCCCATTCTTCGCTGAATCTTTCGGTGAATCCTGCCGCCCATCAGCATAGCGTCTCTGTCTAATCCTCGGGATATGCGGTCATCAATATCCCCTTTTCTCAGAATAAATTCCACCAGATTTCTGACCGAAATACGTATTACAGGCAATTCTTCATTCTCCGAACTCATTTCATCTCTCCCTCTGAAGTAAAGCAGTCAAAAGGCAGCTTTTCCTTCATCCTCTCTGTTACTGAAAACTGACCGTTTCCTGTTCTATTCTAGTCCTGTTTTCAGGTTTCTACAACCTTTTTCAGGAAAGCATATGTCGTTCAGATATTGGAAATCTGCAGATTAATCTGAAAACTCGGGCATTCCTTCTCTGTATCTGACCGGCAGATGTGTTTTCTGCAGACGGAGATTTTTTCTTTCCTGTATTGCTATGGAGTCAAAGAATCCTTTCCACAGAGTCTCATACTCTTTCTCCTTATCCGAAAGTCTTTCTGCCGCCTGCTGATCCAGTTCTTTTCCCCATACCAGTCTCCACTTTTCCCTTGCACGGTGCATTAAAAACACCTGATGTGTCTTATCGTATATTACCCAGTTTTCCAGCGGGAAGCGATCGGAAAAATGTCCGGCTATGCATGTAAGAACCCGGGATTTCGGAGAAATCTCAGAAAAAAGGATACCGTTGTCCAGTTCACGGAAACGGATAAATTCCTGGTACAGATGCGCTTCGTTTGACACGCTTCTGCTCAGCTGAAATACTTTTGCCACGTCCGGATTGCTCAGATGCTCCATGATTCTCCTGCTGTCCCGCACTCTTCTGGCCTCCTGCATCACCCGGAATACCGCCTCGCCCTTTCGTTCGTCATCCGAAAGAAGAGCATGGTATATATCCCAATAGGCATTGTACCCCAAATATTTTTTTACCATCCGTTCCAGCTGAAATGCCTTCCTTTCATTCTCCTCCACAACGGTATACTCGCAAAAAAGCCGCTGCTGTGTTTTTCCGCGGAAGTCAATTCCCGCCTCTTTATCCCGACTTTCTTTCCATGCGTCGTAGAGAGCAGAATAAATGCCGGTTATTGTATCATTGCATATATAAATCTGTTTCATTCCATATTTCCTCCTGAGCCCGGCATTCCGTCATCATCAAAAAGGGAAAGCTGTTTATAAGTCATGCCGCAGGAGCCTTCCGGCAACCGCTCTTTTGTATTCAGAAGATTTCTTGTAATATAATCCTGATCCATCTTTGTCCGGTACATCATCCTGCCGCCGCAGGTTATAAAATAAAGCGCCCTCTTCAGCACAACCCCCATCTTCTTCAGATCTTCAAATCCCAGACTGCCCATTCTCCTGGCCTTCACAATACGGGATGCGGACCTGCATCCGATCCCCGGAACCCTAAGAAGCATGCGGTAATCCGCACGGTTTATCTCCACCGGAAAACTCTCCAGGTGATTCAAAGCCCAGCAGCATTTGGGATCCAGAAGTAAATTGAAGTTCGGATTATTTTCATCCAGCAGTTCTGCCGCTTCAAAATGATAAAACCTAAGCAGCCAGTCTGCCTGGTAAAGCCTGTGCTCTCTAAGAAGAGGCGGCCCTTTTCCTGTCAGATCCGGCAGAGCAAGATCATCGTTCACCGGAACAAAAGCAGAATAGAAAACACGTTTCAGATCAAACTTCCTGTAAAGCGCTTCAGCCACATTCAGAATCTGAAAATCCGTCTCCGGAGTGGCTCCGATAATCATCTGCGTACTCTGTCCTGCCGGAACAAATCTGGGGGCGGATCTGTACAGCGCGATCTCATGCCGGTTTTCTCTGGACTTTTCCTGAACAAAACGCATAGGCGCAAGAATATTTTTTCTTGATTTGTGAGGAGCCAGAAGACGCAGACCTTCAGCTGTAGGAAGCTCCATATTCACACTCATGCGATCCGCAAGAAATCCGGTCATCTGAATCAGTCTCTGGTCTGCGCCTGGTATGGCCTTAACGTGAATATATCCCTGAAAATTGCATACGTGTCGAAGCCGGTACAATGTCGCATACAGCAGTTCCATTGTATAGTCCGGATTTTTCAGCACCCCTGAGCTCAAAAATAAACCTTCAATATAATTTCTGCGGTAAAACTCCATTGTAAGCGTACACACTTCGTCTGGAGTAAAAGAGACCCTCTCTACGTCATTGGAGGAACGGTTGACACAATACTTACAGTCATAAATACACTCGTTTGTAAAGAGGATTTTCAAAAGGGAAATGCACCTGCCGTCAGCAGAAAAACTATGGCATATTCCCGCTCTGCTACAGTTTCCCATGCCTGTGCCGTCTCCTTTTCTGTCCACCCCGCTGGAAGTACATGCCACATCGTACTTGGCTGCATCTGACAATATTTCCAGCTTTTCGTACAGACTCTTCTCCGTCTGAATCCGATTCTTCACACTGTTCCCCCCTTCCAGAGTATTATACTATCCGATACGGTTTTATGCGCCCGCACTTATCGAACATCTGTTCTCTCCATATGATAGCACATACGTTCTGTTTAATCAAGAAAAAAAGATGTCTTTTTATGATTCTAAAAGATTCATAAAAAGACATCTTCCTATATGTTCTGTTTCTCCTTATTCACATTCTCTGATGCGCTTTCTGAGCGGAAGCACCATGGAAGGCGAAACAGACAGCTCATCCAGTCCCATATTAAGGAACTCCTGTGTAAGCTCGAGATCTGCTCCCAGTTCGCCGCAGATTCCAATCCAGGCTCCCTCTGCGTGTGCATTTTCCGCAGCCATCTTTATCATGGCAAGAATTGCCGGATGGTGGGGATCATAGAACCGGTCAAGTTTTGCATTCTGACGATCGATCGCCAGTGTATACTGGGTGAGATCGTTGGTTCCCACACTGAAGAAATCAACTTCTTTCGCAAGATCGCGGCTGATCATAACCGAAGCCGGAGTTTCAATCATAACTCCCAGTTCCACATCTTCTTTAAAAGGAATTCCCTCTGCCTTCAGCTCCTCTTTCACCTCTTTGATTATTTCTTTAATCTGATGTATTTCATCAACAGAAATAATCATGGGGAACATAATGGAAATATTTCCGAACACAGCTGCTCTGTAGAGCGCTCTAAGCTGAGTTTTGAATATTTCTGGTCTGGTCAGGCAGATACGGATTGCCCGGTATCCGAGCGCCGGGTTTTCCTCTTTGTCCAGTCCGAAATAATCCACCTGCTTGTCCGCGCCAATATCCAGAGTACGGATAATGACCTTCTTTCCGGCCATGTTCTCCGCAACCTGTTTGTAAACCGAAAACTGCTGCTCCTCCGTGGGGAAATCTGTATTTTCCAGATAGAGGAACTCACTCCTGAACAGACCGATTCCGCCTGCATCATTTTTCAGCACAGTACCTACATCAGAAACATTTCCGATATTTGCATATACATTGATCTTCCGTCCGTTCTTTGTGATATTTTCCTTACCTTTCAGCTGTTCAAGAAGCGCCTTCTGTTCCAGATCTTTTGCACGCTTCTCCTTCATCTCAGCCATTGTCTCATCGTCCGGCTCAATATAGAGCTTTCCGGTAAACCCGTCAATTGCGGCAATCTTACCGTCATAGTCCGGAAGAAGCGCCTCGCCCAGCCCGATAACAGCCGGTATATTCATTGTCCTTGCAAGAATCGCTGTATGGGAATTAGATGAACCGTACATAGTGGCAAAGCCAAGCACTTTACTTTTATCAAGCTGTACCGTTTCGCTCGGCGCCAGATCATCCGCAGCAATAATACAGGGTTCGTCCATAGCTTTCATGCCTTCATTCACGCCACAAAGGATATCCAGGACGCGTTCAGAGACATCTTTCACATCCGCAGCACGTCCCTGCATGTATGCATCGTCCATAGCTGCAAACATCTTCTGGAAATTGTCTGATGTAGTCGCTACCGCAAATTCTGCATTGACTTCCTGGGTACGGATAATGTTCTCAATAGACTCAAGATAGTCAAGATCCTCCAGCATCATCTGATGAATCTCAAAAATCATGGCGTTTGCTTCGCCCACATCTTCAAGTGCTTTATCATACAGACCTTTCAGCTGGGATACAGCAGCCTCTTTCGCCTGCTGAAAGCGTACCCACTCTGCGTCCACATCATCGACATGTGTCCTCTTAATCACTTTTTCATTTCTTTTATAAAACATAAGCTTTCCGATAGACACGCCGCCAAAAACACTTTTACCGCTTATTGTAATCATTTTATAAATTCTCCTTGAAGAATGCCTCTAATTCGGCAATTGCCTTCTCCTCATCTGCTCCCTCAACTGTGATGGTCACTTCTTCCCCGGTCTTAACTCCAAGACCCATAACGCCAAAGATTCTTTTAGCGTCAGCTGACTTTTCTCCTTTGGCAATTTTTACAGTGCTCTGATATCCAGCTGCCTGTTTTACAAGAATCCCTGCCGGTCTTGCGTGAATTCCTTCCGGATCTGTAATCACATATTTGAATTCTTTCATTGGTCTTATCCTCCTTTTACCATATGGTGATTCTTTTATAAGTATATAACACATTGCCTGGATTTTCAATCAAGTATTCAGGCCTTTTTTGTTCTTCCTGCTGTTGTTTTTTTCAGCAGAACAATCCCTGCCATTCCCACAACTGCTCCGACAAAAACCGCAGCCAAAAACATAGGCGCATTATCCATAATTCCCACTACGAAAATTCCTCCGTGAGGAGCCCGTGAACCGCATCCGAATGCCATGGACAATGCCCCGGCCACGGCAGAACCGATGATGCAGGGCGGAATAATACGAAGAGGATCAGATGCAGCAAACGGTATGGCTCCCTCTGTAATAAAGGACAGCCCCATAATATAGTTAGTAACGGTTGTCTGTCGTTCACTCTCTGTAAAACATTTCCTGAAAAATGTGGTTGCAAGAGCAATCGCAATAGGCGGAACCATGCCGCCCGCCATTACTGCGGCCATAATATCAAACTGACCGCTTGCAATCGACGCAGTGCCGAATACATACGCCGCTTTATTGAACGGACCGCCGAAATCAACCGCCATCATGCCGCCGAGGACACTGCCCAGAAGAATCTTGCTTCCCTCACCCATGCCGGCAAGTGTATTGTTAAGCCATTCATTAAATGCACCCATAGGCGGATTAACAAGAAATATCATAATAGCTCCCATCAGGACAATACCTGCAAAAGGGTACAGCAGCACCGGTTTTGTTCCCTCCAGAGCCCGGGGCAGACGCTCCAGCGCTTTTTTGATAAGCAGCATCAGATATCCCGCTACAAATCCGGCGATTAAAGCGCCGAAAAATCCGGAAGAAATCCACTCCTCTTCCGGGAGAAACACACTTGTTCCCGCTTTGGCCAGAAGTCCGCCCACAATACCGGGCATAAGAGCCGGCCTGTCTCCGATGGCCATGGCAATATATCCTGCAAGGACAGGAAACATCATACCAAAAGCAGTATTTCCGGTCAGATTAAAAAATCTTGCGAGAGGCGTACCGTTTCCAAAAATATCTGTTCCTGCATTTGCGCCGTCGCAGAGATAGGACAGCGCCATCAGGATGCCGCCGCCGATTACAAATGGAAGCATATGAGATACGCCGTTCATCAGTGCTTTATAGATTTTTCTTCCCAGACCTTCTTCTGAAGCTGAAACTTCAGCATCTCCGGCCTTCCCGGAACTGTGATAAATTTTCACATTACCGCTCACCGCTTCACGGATCAGTTCTTCCGGCTTGTGAATCCCGTCTGCCACTTTTGTTACAATCACCGGCTTTCCGTCAAAACGTGCCATTCTTACTTCTTTATCCGCCGCTACAATGATACAGTCACATTTTTCAATTTCCTCAGATGTAAGGACATTTTTATCTCCTCCGGATCCATTTGTCTCCACTTTAATTGAATATCCCATCTGAGCCGCCGTCTTTTCCAGGCTTTCTGCCGCCATATACGTATGCGCAATTCCCGTGGGGCATGCTGTCACAGCAAGAATGCGGTATCCCGCTTCCGGGGTTTCCCGCGGCTTTTCTTCCTCGAATTTGGCTTTCTCTGCCCGGTCCACGCAGGCAAGAAATTCCTCTGCCGACTGCACTTTCAGCAAATCATCTTTAAACGATTCATCCATCAGAAGCATGGACAGCCTGCTGAGCACTTCCAGGTGTACATTTTCTTCCGTATTCGGCGCAGCAATCAGAAAAACAAGTTTTACCGGTTCACCGTCCATAGAATCATAATCCACGCCGTTTCTAATGACCATTGCCGCCAGCCCCGGAGCGCGGACAGCATCATTCTTTGCATGGGGTATGGCAATTCCCTCCCCGATTCCTGTCGTCCCTTCTTCTTCTCTGGCAAATACTCCTTCCATGTATTCATCCTGATCGGCAATATTCCCTGCTTTTACCATAAGGCTGACCATTTCCCGGATAGTCTCTTCTTTTGTACCCGGAGTCCCGTTCAGTTCTATACTGCAGGCTTTCAGCAGATCTGTAATTCTCATTTTTCTTCCTCCTCTATTCCATATACTGAAACAGGTTTCTCAAGCTTCTCTGTAATCTCTTCTTTTGTGGCCAGCCATGAGACAAAGGCCGTAGCACTTCCGGCTGCCGTCCCCAGTTCAAGAGCCCTGTCATAATTACCTGTATTCAGATAGCCGGCTACAAATCCGGCCACCATAGAATCACCGGCGCCAACTGAATTTACTACTGTCCCTTTTGGAGGCAGCTTTTTGCTTACTTTCCCATCTGCTTTCACAAGAATTGCTCCGTCTCCCGCCATGGAGACAAGCACATTTACCGCCCCCATTTTCTGAAGCCGCTTCGCGTATTCTACTATTTCCTCTTCTGTTTCCAGCTTTTTGCCAAATATTTCTCCCAGTTCATGAATATTCGGCTTTATAAGAAACGGCCTGTATTTAAGAACATTGACCAGGAGATCTTTTGTCGCGTCTACGACAATCCTAACTCCCTTGTTCTGCTGTTTTTCCATAATTTTTTCGTAAATGTCTTCCGGTAGTGTATTCGGAATGCTGCCTGCCAGTACAAGGACATCATCTTTTTCCAGATACTCCAGTTTCCGGAACAGCTCCTCTAAAGCCCTGCCGGTAATAACCGGTCCCTGTCCGTTAATCTCGCTTTCCTCTTTTCCTTTCACTTTCACATTAATCCGTGTCAGACCTTTTTCCAGACGGATAAAATCAGTGTAACAGCCATATTGCCGCAGCATCTGTTCCATCTGTTCCCCTGTGAATCCTGCCTTAAACCCCAGAGCTTTGCTTTTGTGGCCCAGATTTGACAGAATTACCGATACGTTATTTCCTTTCCCGCCCGGATAAATATGCTCCTCTGTAGTCCGATTCACCTGTCCCGGCTTTAGCTCATCAAGCTGCACGACATAATCCAGAGAAGGATTAAATGTTACTGTATAAATCATTTTCTCACCTCAATAATATTTTTCTCTTTTTTCATTTCCTTATCCTTCACTTTTGTCGTGATCAGCCAGGCATCAGAAAACTCTGCAAATTTTACCGGCGCAGTTTGACTGATTTTGGTTGAATCTGCCAGGACGTAAGATTTTCTGCATTTTTTCATCGCATTTTCTTTAATCATAGCTTCTGCGGGATCCGGGGTTGTAAATCCATGTTCTCTGTCAGCGCCATTTGTTCCAAAAAACCCTTTTGTAAAATGATATCTCTCCAGACTTTCTGCCGCCTGAAGGCCAATCACTGCCTCTGTAGCCGGTTTCAGCATACCGCCAAGAAGATAAACCGTAATTCCTTTCCGCGACAGTGTCTGTGCATGAGAAATGCCGTTCGTTACAAACACGGCATCTTTGGTTGTAATATATTCCAGCATATGAGAAACGGTTGTACCGGCATCCAGATATACAAAATCATCCTGCTCAATCAATTTTGCCGCATATTTCCCGATTTCTGTTTTTTCTCCGGTATTGTGATTCATCCTGGACGTAACAGCAATGTCTTTTGTTGCATAATCCATCTCAAGAGCAGTGGCACCCCCGTGAACTTTGACAAGAAGCTGTTTCCGGTCAAGGACTGTCAGATCTCTGCGTATTGTAGACTCAGAAGTATGAAGCCTTTCTTTCAGCTCCTGTACTGTTACCGATTTTTCTTCATTAACGATCTGAAGGATCTGCGCAAATCGTTCTTCTGTCAGCATTCGTTTCACTCCTTTCGTATTCTCTCTTTTTTATAGTCCTATATTACATTCATTTTCATTCATAGTCAATCATTTTCAGTCATATTCATCCAATAAAGTTCGCTTTCAGCACACTTAATAAAAAAAGGCACATAAAATTGTGCATCCTGACCGAAAAAGAAGCCGACTCTTCTGCTCTGTATGCTATTTCGGGTACATAGGATGCTCCTGTAAACTCTTTTCGGTTTCCCGCAAAATAAACAGCAGCCTTCTGCACAGAACACCACTGCCTGCAGGCAGGCATTTCCGTACAAAAAGCTGCTGTTTATCTTATTTATGGAATATTCTGACGCTATAATCCCTTTGCACTCTCAAAAAGCGGCGTGGACAAATAACGTTCTCCTGTATCGGGAAGAAGCGCCACAATGGTTTTTCCCTCGTTTTCAGGCAACTCAGCCTCTCTTATCGCCGCATTGAATGCAGCTCCGGATGTAATTCCCGTTAAAATTCCCTCGCTGCGGGCCAAAAGTCTGGCAGCCTCATATGCTTCTTCTTCCGTAACCGTGCAGATTCGGTCATATATTTCCGTATCCAGAATTTCCGGCACGAAACCGGCTCCGATGCCCATCAGGCCATGAGGACCTGCTTTTCCCCCTGACAGAACCGGTGAGCCTGCCGGTTCCACGGCGATTACTTTAAGATCCGGTTTCTGTTCTTTCAGATACCTTCCGGTTCCGGTGATGGTTCCGCCGGTTCCCACACCAGCAACAAACAGATCAATCTCTCCCTCTGTATCTTCCCAGATCTCGGGACCTGTCGTTCTGTAATGTGCTTCCGGATTTGCGGGATTAACAAACTGTCCCAGAACAATTGCATTGTCATTTTCTGCTGCCAGCTCTCCCGCCCTGGCTATGGCTCCGCTCATCCCTTTGCTGCCTTCTGTCAGTACAATCCGGGCGCCATAACCGGCCAGAAGTTTTCTTCGCTCCACACTCATGGTCTCCGGCATGACAAACACCGTCCGATATCCTCTTGACGCGGCCACCGCCGCCAGACCGATCCCCGTGTTTCCGCTGGTCGGCTCAATGATCAGCGCACCCGGGCGGATCTTTCCCTGTTTCTCCGCCTCCTGAATCATGCTGAGCGCAGCACGGTCCTTTACGCTTCCTGCCGGATTGAAATATTCCAGCTTTATCAGTATTCTGGCCTTAAGCTGTTTTTCCTGTTCAATATTGGTTACCTCCAGCAGAGGAGTTCTTCCAATCAGTTCAGTTATGTTTTTATAAATCTTCAATGCTGTGCCTCTCCTTTCGTCTCTGTCTGATGCCTCTTTCTGCAAGGCAGATAGATACGCCTCTATTTTAATTTACCCTCTTCTCAATTACAACATTCACATTCTTTTTGTATATTTTTACGAAACCGACAAGTTTTTCATTGACTTTTATTGTTAAACATGCTACACTGACACAGTATCAGGTCAGAAAGATCTGGACAGTAACTTTTTATTTTCTTATGGAGGTATGCACAATGACAGGTACAGTGAAATGGTTTAACAACCAGAAGGGGTACGGATTCATCTCCGATTCCGAGGGCAACGATATTTTCGTTCACTACTCAGGACTGGTAATGGATGGATTCAAATCCTTAGAAGAAGGCCAGGCTGTCGAATTTGACGTGACAGAAGGCGCAAAAGGACCACAGGCAACAAACGTAGTAAAACTTTAATCAGAATTTTTAATGTACCTTTTAATTATATAAATCAGACAGACATTTAAATTAAAAGCAATACAGAAAAACGAGATTAAAAACTCAGGCCGGACAGAAATGTCCGGCCTGAGTTTTTTGCTTTACATTTTTTAACACAATCAGACTTCCATATGTCAGAGCATCTGATATCAGAATTTAATGTTTGACACATACGCCTCCGGAGCTTCCCATACGTCAAATCCGCTTCCCCTTAAAATGTCAACCACTCTTGCCGGGTCATCGCACTTGAGAACCGCCGACGCATCCGCGCCGTTTGCAAAGGCATACATATATTCCACATTGATCTCCCCTTCCATGATCTGGTGCATGGCTTTGCTGAGAGATCCGGTCTCATGGGGAACACGGAGCGCTACCACGTCTGTCAGCATAGCTGTAATTCCATGTTCTCTGAGAACAGCTTTTCCCTTGTTCGGGTCAGACACAATCATGCGGAGCATTCCGTATTCTGTTGTATCTGCCAGGCTCAATGCCACAATATTTACATCATTCCCTGCAAGGACGGACAGTACCTCGTCCAGTCGTCCCTGACGGTTTTCAAGAAAAACCGATAACTGCTGAATTGTGATTCCCATTCCTGCGCCCTCCTTTTTACAGTTTTCTGTTGTCGATCACGCGGACAGCCTTGCCCTCGCTTCTCTGGATTGATTTCGGCTCAACCAGCTTCACTCGTACAGATACGCCCAGTGCGGTCTTTAATACGCTGGCGATCTTATTTCTCAGGGCATCCAGTTTACGGATCTCGTCTGAGAATACAGCTTCATCCACTTCTACCATAACAGTCAGAACATCCATATTGTCTTCTCTGTCTACAATCATCAGATAGTGCGGCGCTACCGCTCCGCCCATGCTCAGAAGCGCAGTCTCAACCTGAGTCGGGAATACGTTGACTCCACGGATGACTTTCATATCATCGGTTCTTCCCGTAAACTTGGAGATACGGGGAAGGGTTCTTCCGCATTTGCATGGGGCGTGATTAATGCTTGTCAGATCTTTTGTACGGTATCGGATCAGAGGCATTGCCTCTTTTGCAAGTGTTGTGAATACCAGTTCACCTGTCTCTCCGTCCGCACATTTTTCATGAGTCGCCGGATTGAGCACTTCCGGATAGAAATAGTCGGCATGGACATGAAGTCCTTCTTTGTGAATGCAGTCCTGGGCAACGCCGGGTCCTGTCACTTCACACAGTCCATAAATATCGAAACAGTTAATGTGCAGAATACTCTCGATCTTCTTGCGCATCTCCTCAGTCCAGGGCTCTGCTCCGTGGATTCCGGCCTTGAGCTTCAGACGGTCTACCACACCTGCCTCTGCCAGAGATTCTGCCAGGTAAAGAGCGTAGGAAGGCGTACACGCAAATGCAGTCGCTCCCAGATCCTCCATACACATCATCTGCCGTTTCGTATTTCCCGCGGACATCGGGATTGCGGTCGCTCCCAGAGCCTTTGCTCCGAAATCCAGCCCCATACCGCCTGTGAACAGTCCGTATCCATAGCATACATGAATAATGTCCTCAGAAGTAAGACCTGCCATGGTAAGACCTCTGGCCACGCATTCGCCCCATACATCAACGTCTTTCTGTGAATAAGGCGCAATCGTCAGCTTTCCTGTTGTACCGGAAGTCCCCTGTACACGGACTACATCTTTCATGGGAATTGCCAGAAGACCGAACGGATAATTATTCTTCAGATCTTCTTTTGTCGTGAAAGGAAGCTTTTCAATATCCTCGATAGATTTGATATCTCCGGGCTCCACCCCTCTCTGCTGCATTTTCTTCCGGTAAAATTCAACATTGTCATACACCCTGCGCACTACATCTACAAGGCGTCTGCTCTGCAGGTCCGCCATCTCGTCCCTGCTCATACACTCAATTTTCGGATCACGGATCCGCTCAACCCAGTTTTCTAATGATACTCCAGCCATTTTGTTTCTCCTTTAATGTTTTTGCGGCAGCCTGCAAAATGGTTTTCAGATCTGCCTCCTGCCCCTCACGGACACAGGCTCTTTACAGTTCAGACTCTTCCACCAGTTTTACTTCCGCATCTTTTAAAACCTGTTCTGCTTTCTGAAAATCGTCTGTGTGGAACACGATAACCGGCGCCTTCTCTTCGCGGATGACAAAAGAATAAATATAATTTACGTTAATCTCACCGTCGGCAAGGATCTTGAGCATTTGATTCAGATTGCCCTTTTCATCCTTGAGCTCCGCTCCGATCACATCATTTACTCTTGTCACAAACCCTTTCTGCGTCAGGCTTTCTTTTGCCTTTGCCGGATCGTCGACCACCAGACGAAGAATACCAAACTCGGGCGTATCAAACGTTGAGATCGCACGGATATTGACATGGGACTCTGTCAGCACAGAAGTCACCCGCATCATACTTCCCGGCTGGTTTTCGACAAATACCGATATCTGTTTGATCACTGATATCACCGCCTTTCTTGCTCTCTATTCAGGCACTCTTAAAGAGTGTAGCCTACATCAAACGCTTTTTTGTTAATCTCTATCGTTTTCGGAGGTACTGTTTTTTCGATCACTTCATACCACTGTTCTTTTGTAAAATCCATATGCTGCGCCGCAACACCCAGTACAATCAAATTGAATACTTTCGGATTGCCCAGTTTTTTTGACTCCTCTGTAGCATCTACGCGGTATACTTTGTATTCTTTTTCCAGATCCTCCAGGATATGTTCCGGATACTCTGCCGCTCCGATTACTACAGGCATGGGATCAATCCGCCAGTCATTTACGATCAGCGCACCGTCTTTCTTAAGAAAATGTGCGTACCGCAGAGCTTCCAGCCTCTCAAAGGCAATGATCACATCTGCCTGTCCCTCTTCCACAATCGGCTCTGCGACCTTGTCGCCGTAACGTACAAAAGTCACAACGCTTCCGCCTCTCTGAGCCATACCGTGAACCTCGGAAAGCTTTACGTCATATCCGCCCGCAATAGTAAGTCCTCCCAGGATTCTGCTGGTCAGAAGGGTTCCCTGTCCGCCTACGCCGACAATCATAATATTTTTTACCGCCATCTTACTCCCCCTCCTTTACAAGCTCGATTGCCCCAAATTTACACAATGACTCGCAGAGTCCGCAGCCGGTGCACATCGTATCGTCAATGTGAATTGTTCCGTCGGCATTTTTCGTCATGGCAGGACATCCCGGCTTCATGCACATGCCGCATTTTTTACATTTATCTTCATGGGCAATATAAAGAGGTTTCTTTCTCTTATCGAGAAGAACGCACGGCGTCTTTGTAATAATTACAGACACTTCGTCTTTCGCCGTTTCCTCTTTGATCGTCTTCTCCAGGAGCGGCAGATCAAAGGCATTGACTTCGTGTACGTTCTTCACGCCCATTGCCCGGCAGAGTGCCGGAATATTAATAGCATATGTAGAATCTCCCTGCAGGGTCTTTCCGGTTGCGGCGTGATCCTGGTGGCCGGTCATTCCGGTTGTGGAATTATCCATGATGATCACTGTACCTGTGGCGTTGTTGTACACCATATTCATCAGCGAGTTGACACCGGTATGCAGGAAGGTGGAATCGCCGATCACTGCCACCCAGTTTTTAATATATTCTTTGCCTTTTGCTTTTTCCATTCCATGAAGAGTGGAAATACTCGATCCCATACACATGGTTGTATCAATCACGCTCAGGGGGGCAACGGCTCCCAGTGTATAGCAGCCGATGTCGCCTGCCGCATGCATTTTCAGCTTGTTCAGCACATAAAAGACGCTGCGGTGAGGACATCCCGGGCAGAGAATCGGCGGTCTTCCAGGAGCCTCAGCCGGGGTTTTAATATCCAGCTTTTCTTTTAAAATTGCCTCGCGGAGCATGTTGGCGCTGTATTCGCCCTGCACCGTTAAGATCTCCTTGCCAACAGCCTGAATTCCCCAGGATTTCACCTGTTCCTCGATAACCGGATCCAGTTCTTCTACAACGTACAGCTTCTCTACTTTAGACGCGAACTCTTCAATCAACTTTCTGGGCAGCGGATTCACCATGCCCAGCTTGAGTACAGAAGCTTCAGGAAGCGCTTCTTTTACGTACTGATAAGGAATTCCGCTTGTAATAACGCCGATTTTTGTATCATTCATTTCAACAGTATTAATCGGCAGTGTATTTGCCGCTTCAGCAAGCTCATTGTTCCGTTTTTCAATCTCAACATGACGGAATTTTGCATTGCCCGGCATCATAACATTTTTCCGGATATTTTTTTCATACGGTTTATCTTCCGGTTCCATGCGTTCTTTCAGTTCCACCAGGCCCTGGGAATGAGCCAGTCTGGTCGTTGTACGAAAAATGAATGGACGGTCAAACTGCTCACTGAGTTCAAAAGCGATTTTAAAGAAATCTTTCGCCTCCGCGCTGTCGGACGGCTCAATAACCGGTATCTGTGCCGCTCTTGCCACCATTCTTGTGTCCTGTTCATTCTGAGAGCTGTAAAGTCCCGGATCATCCGCTACCACAAGAACAAGACCCCCGTTTACGCCCATGTAGGATACAGAATAAAGCGGGTCAGCCGCTACGTTCAGGCCCACGTGCTTCATACAGGCCATGGCCCGGACTCCCGCCAGGCTTGCTCCTACCGCCACCTCAGTGGCCACTTTCTCATTCGGCGCCCATTCTTCATATACATCGTCTCTGTACTGGACAAGATACTCACTGATCTCTGTACTGGGTGTGCCGGGATACGCGGAGGATACTTTTACTCCCGCCTCGTACGCTCCTCGGGCAATCGCCTCGTTGCCCAGCATAATTACTTTTTCTGCCATATCACAGTCCATCCTTTCGTAAATCTGTCACTCTTTTCGCTTTGCCCTCAAATCTCTGAAGAGAGTTCGGAGCAACCAGCTTCAGCTGTGTCGCCAGTCCAAGCTGTGCCTTCAGCGCAGCCTTAATTCTGTTTTCCAGTTCGCTGAGTTTTGAGTAACTGTCAAGCAGTCTGTCATCAATCAGCTCTACTGTAATTGTCATCAC